>JALEHK010000067.1 GCA_022770625.1 Oscillospiraceae bacterium
GCTCTGCAAGAGAGAGCGTCCCTCTGAAACTTTCGATTTTTTGCAACCTTTCGTAAAAAAGGCTGCCTGCATTCCGGTTTCAGGTGATGTTTTTTGAACCCGGAAGAGAGAAGGGGAAGCCCTCTCTTGCAGGGCTTCCCCTCTTTCCCAAACAGTCCCCCGGACTGTTTGGGAAATTCACCCTTTTCGGAGCGCACTGCGTATCAGTGCGAAGCCGGAAGAAGGTGCTAAAATTAAGGGCTTTAGGGGTACGTGCGCCCTTTGAAAAGGACTTTCCTTGACCGGGTTTTGGGACGGTTTATGCACCCACGCGGGAGTCTGGAAGGTTTGAAAATAGCAAACAAAAAATCTTTTCAAATTTTTTGCGGAAAAAAAGAGGATTTTTTGAAAAACGTGGGTATTATATAGCAGAGTGAATTTTTATGGGCGGTTTACGCCGGAAAAGGAGGAGATCAGATGGCTATTCCACAGAGTTTTTTGGATCAGCTGAAAATGAGCTGTGATATCGAGACCATCGTCTCCTCCTATGTTCCGCTCAAGCGCGCTGGCCGAACCAGCAAGGGGCTTTGTCCCTTCCATTCCGAAAAGACCCCCTCCTTTGTCGTCTATCACGACAGCGAGTCGTTTTACTGCTTTGGATGCGGGGCAGGCGGAGACGTCATCAGCTTTATCATGCGGATCGAAAATCTCGGGTATATCGAGGCGCTCAAGTTTCTCGCCGACCGCGCCGGGCTTCCATTCCCGGAAGAGGAGCGGGAAGATCCCTCCCTCCGAATCAAGCCGCTGATCTACGAGATTAACCGGGAAGCTGCTCATTTTTACCACGATCAGCTGAAATCCGACGTAGGTCTCTCCGGGCGGGAGTACCTGATGGGGGAGCGAAAGCTGAGCGCAAAAACCGTCACCAAGTACGGGCTGGGGTTTGCGCCGCCAGGCTGGGACAACCTTCGAAACCACCTGCGGAAAAAAGGATTTTCGGACGAGGATATGCTGGCGGCGGCGGTCGTTTCCAGAGGACGAGACGGGAAGTCAGTTTACGACACCTTCCGCAACCGGGTGATCTTCCCAATCATCGACATCCGGAAAAACGTTGTCGGTTTCGGCGGGCGGGTGATGGACGATGCCAAGCCCAAATACTTAAACTCGTCCGATACGCCGGTCTTCAAAAAGAGCCGCAATCTTTTCTCACTGAATTTCGCCAAGAACGTCACGGATTCCCGGCTGATCCTCGCGGAAGGGTATATGGACGTCATTGCGATGAATCAGGCGGGGTTTGAAAACGTTGTGGCGACGCTCGGAACCGCACTGACACCCGATCAGGCGCGGTTGATGGCGACCTATGCCAAAGAGATCGTCATTGCCTACGATTCCGATGGGCCCGGACGCACCGCCACCAACCGGGCAGTCGGGCTTTTGGAGGAAGCGGGGCTGAAAACGCGGATACTGGACATGAAGGGCGCGAAAGACCCCGATGAATTTATCAAGAAATACGGTTCCGAGAGGTTCAAGATGCTGATCGACGGAGCACGCAACGTCACCGAGTATCAGCTCGGCGTGATCCGTGCCAAATACGACCTCGGTTCCGACGAACAGCGCGCCGCCTATCTTCAGGAAGGTGTTTCCTTTCTCGCTTCGGTTCCAAGCGACATCGAGCGGGAGATCTACGGTGGGCGGATGGCGCAGGAAGCGGGCGTTCCCCGCGAGGTCGTCAAGGTCAGCATTGATTCCGTCCGGAAGAAAAACTACGCCCGTGCCCGGAAGAAGGAATCTTCCGATCTTCAGTCGGGAAGGCTGGAGCTGAAGATGGGGAGAAAGGCGGGAGACGCCGCCGAGGACGGGCTGATCGGGTGCCTCTATTACCACCCCGACTGGGCGGGAAAAATTATCCCAAAGGTGGACGAGAGCGCTCTTTCGGAAGAGACGGCGAAAATTTACCGGCTTTTACTTGAGATGCAGCGCACCGGTGGCGGGACGCTCTCCGACTTAACGCCGAAGCTGGATGAAAAGGAGTCCGGAAGGCTTGCGGGGATCTTAGCCCGGGTATCCGATGGGCAGCTGGGCATCACGCCGGAAGCGCTGGGCGACTATCTTTCGACGATCGAAAACGCCCGTCTCCAGAAAACCCTGAACGGGAGCGGGGAAATGTCGCTTGAAGAAGCTGAGGCACTCGCCGAAGCGATCCGGCGGAAGAAGCTGAAGCGGTAGATTGAAACAGGAGAAGATTCTGCCGTGGGCGGGATGTTCCTCCTTTTACATACAAAGCAAAACCATGAAGGAGAATACAAGATGGCTGACAAAAAATCGACGGTAACCGAATTGATGGAACAGGGCAAGCTCAAGGGCAAGCTCACCGCCAAGGAGATCAACGATGCGCTCGAAGAGATGGACTTTGATCCGGAACAGTTGGACAAGTTCTATGATTCGCTCGAAAGCAGCAACATCGAGATCCTGGACGATCTGAATGTGGACGAAGATTTCAACATCGGTCTGGATGAAACGGCGCCGATCGACGATGATATTTCTTATGCAAGCGACGGCATCAACATCGACGACCCGGTCAAGGTCTACCTCAAAGAGATCGGACGGGTTCCGCTTCTGAGCGCCGATGAGGAAAACGAGCTTGCCGAAAAGATGGCGAGCGACGATCCTAAGGTCGCGGCGGATGCGAGAAAGCGGCTGAGCGAAGCCAACCTTCGTCTGGTTGTTTCGATCGCCAAGCGGTATGTCGGCCGCGGAATGCAGTTTCTCGACCTGATCCAGGAGGGCAACCTCGGCCTGATTAAGGCGGTCGAGAAGTTTGACCACACCAAGGGCTTCAAGTTCTCGACCTATGCGACCTGGTGGATCCGTCAGGCGATCACCCGTGCGATCGCCGACCAGGCCCGCACCATCCGCATCCCGGTCCACATGGTCGAAACGATCAACCGTGTCAAGAAGGTCTCCAGCCAGCTTCTCCATCAGAACGGACATGAGCCGAGCGCCGAAGAGATCGCCGACGAACTGGATATGCCGGTCGATAAAGTCCGCGAGATCCTCCGCGTTTCACAGGAGCCGGTTTCGCTCGAGACGCCGATCGGTGAGGAGGAGGACAGCCATCTGGGCGACTTTATCCCGGACGATGACGCGCCCTCTCCCGTTGACGCCGCGTCCCACACCCTGCTCAAGGAACAGCTCAACTCGGTGCTCAAGACAC
Organism: Oscillospiraceae bacterium; assembly: GCA_022770625.1. GTDB lineage: Bacteria > Bacillota > Clostridia > Oscillospirales > Ruminococcaceae > Faecivivens. The sequence continues at coordinate 3,194 of JALEHK010000067.1, forward strand.
TGACTCCGCGTGAAGCGAAGGTCCTTTCGCTCCGGTTCGGGCTTGAGGACGGAAAGAGCCGCACGCTCGAAGAGGTCGGAAAGGAGTTCAACGTCACCCGTGAACGCATCCGCCAGATCGAAGCCAAGGCGCTGCGCAAGCTCCGCCATCCGTCGAGAAGCAAAAAGCTCAAGGATTTCCTGGACTGATATTGGACTGATAAAAAAGAAACACACCATTTTTTGTGGTGTGTTTCTTTTTCAGACATTTTAGAACATAAGTTTGAACGTAACGCCGGAATTACTGCTCGGGCTTCAGCTCGAAGATCTCGGCGACCTCTTTGAGCAGTTCGGGGAGCAGAGATAAAATTAGTTTCACTTATAGATTCAGATCTGTTTTACTTATGCTGAGCCGCGAGCCACTGGAAGATGGTGGTAGGTTCGCCATTTAACAGAACGGGGGTTCCGTCAAAGTCGAGCTTGCAGTCGTTATTGAGGGTGTAGATCCAGCTTCCGTGACCGAAGTATTCAAACGGCGTGCCGTCGGGCTTCTTGAACAGGCCGGTCTGGTCAAGGACTCTCTCATAGTAGGAAAAGTGGACGTTTTCGGCGCCCGCCGCGATCAGCCGCTTATAGGTCGGGACAGCCGTTTCGTTCGGGGGAACGATGGTATCGACCTGAGCGTGGGTGAACCAGATGGGGAGGTTCTTGATATGCTCGATGTCAGCATCGGAGATCGTTTCGTCATAGAGCGCTTCGCAGATGGGGTAAGCGCCGGCGAAATATTCGGGGAAGTCGATAATCATCCGGACGGTCATAAAGCCGCCGTTGGAGCAGCCGCCGATATAGATACGGTTCTGGTCGATCTCGGGATGAGCGGCGACGAACTCCTTGATGGTATCCATCAGCGCGGTCGTGTACATCGACTTGCCGGTGCGGGTGTACTGGCCGGAGCCGTTGTCCATCCACATGGTCTTGCACTGGGGCGCGAAAACGTAAGCGCCGCCGAAGTAGCCCTGAATGGTGGGGTAGGCGAGGTTGATGACCTTGTTGCCGAGGATCGCGATGTAAGGATCCCAGCCGCCTTCGCCTGCGCCGTGGAGCCAGATGATCATCGGGGGCTTGGGATTATTCAGCTGAGGACGGACGAAAGCGTAGTTTAAGCCCGCTTCCGAAACGCCGGTCTCGACCAGTTCTTTTCCTTCAAGGATCAGCTCGCCGCGGTTGGCGATGACTTCGCCCTGATACCGGACGGTATAGCGGCAGTCGGCGAAGGTGGTGTAGCCGTTTTTCTGGTAAGCGATTGCCGAGTAGGGGTACATCGGGCCGTAGTTGGTTTCGAGGGCGACGAGATCGCTCGAAGCGGTTTCATTTCCGTTTTCGTCGCAGGGATACGCCTTTTTAACGGTCATGCTTCCGACAGCGGGAACTTTGTCGTTGGGCTTAAAGAAACTCTTGGCGGTCATAGCGATCAAACCGGTTTCTTTGTCGATCTTCTGGACATGGATCAGAAAATCCTCAGCGGAGACGGAAGAGACCTCTTCGCCCATAGCGACGATCATTTTGGTGACATGACCGCCCCAGTCGAGGACCTGTGCATATGCTTTATAGCTCATGGGAAAACCTCCTGGTAATAATGGATGGGTTTGTTTATAAAGATTATATCATAACTATTTTTGATGGGCAATGGTTTTGATAAAAAAGCGCAAAAAAGTGAAAAAAGGTCAGATTTTTATTATAGGATGTTCAGATAGGAGAGACTTAAAAGTTTAGGTCAAGCCTTTTTAAAGGCTTGCAGGATTCAAAAGGACAGAGTCCTTTGCTTGCAGGCAAAACCGAGATTTATGCTTTTTCACGGCTGTAAAAACGTTCCTGTTTTAGTTGTTCCGCGCAGCGGAACTCAAAAAATGATCCCCAAAAAAGAAAAGCTGCGGAAGATCGGAAGAGGGAGAGGGGCGCTCTCTTTTTCGGGACGGTTTACATACCCCCACGCAGGAGTTTCGGCTTTGGCATCATGCAAAAGAAAAAATCACCCGGAGAAAAGCTCCGGGTGAAAGAAGAGAGAAAGATGGACTTGAGCGGGGGTTCCCGCTGTTATGATTATAACAGAACCTGGTGGAAAAAAGTGTCGGAAGGTGGATGGGGGAAATTGGAACTGTGTGATGGTTGGAAGCGCTTTAAGGGGGAGACCTGCAAGCCCTTTTTTGAAGGGCTTGACTCCAAAATTTATTATTTTTTCTGCAAATGCGGCCGTTTTGGCTTGGAAAAAGCAAAGTTTAATGAGCCAAATGGTAATTTTCCGTGTCCGAAAGGGTAAAATACTCCTGAACCGAATCGGAAAGGTAGACATCGCCGGTTTTTGTAACGGCAATGACCTCGTAATCGGGGTCGTCCAAATGGGAAAGAACGGACGCGCTTCCCTGCATATAGAGGATACTGGACATCGCGTCGGCGAGAAATCCGTCCTCCGACAGGGTGGTGACGGCCAGAAGGTCGGTCTCCGGCGGGTTTCCGGTGGAAGGGTCGAGCAGGCCGGACGAGACGTCTGAGGTGCAGATCACCCGGTCGGTTTCTGTCAGGACGGCGTAATGGCTTCCATCGCTTCGCATCGGGTCGCGCAATCCGAGCGAAAAGGCGGCATTTTCCTCTCCTCCTTTGGTTCCGGTCATGACCGCCCCGCCGTCAAAGGTCAGAACCGCACCATCGATTTCGGCGGTCTGATAGAGGGAGAGCGCTTCTTCCAGCGCCATACCCGGCACGACGGCGTTCAGGTCGATCGTGATTCCGGGGCGGCCGATGGAAGCCGAGTGATCCTCGTCTGAGAGGGTCACTTCATTGTAGCCGGTATAGGTCAGCGCCCAACTGATCCGGTCGGCGGTCGGCGTTTTTTCCGCCCAGACAAATGAAAGTGCGCCGATCGTCGGGTCAAACAGCCCGCCGGTCTCTTTCGCGAGAGAAAACGCCCGTTTGACGACCGCGTAATCGTCCGGGTCGAGCACCGTCGGGGTCAGTCCGGCGGACGCGGCGATCTGTGCCGGGACGGAGTCGGCGCCCTCGCTGTCCCAATGGGAAGAAAAGGCGTAGAGACGGTCGCTCACGGTGTGGATTGCGTCGGTCGCGGCAGAGCTTCCGCCGTAGACCGACTGGGAAAAAGAACGGCCGAACACGTTTCCGGAGCCGGTATATTCGATCGGGGCTTCGGGAGTGGAGACCGAAACGGAGGTATCATCCGGTTCGGTCGGGGCAATGGCTTTTGTATAAAAAAGGACGCCCGCTGCCAGAAGGACGGCGGCGGTCAGGTAGATACGGAGAGTCTTGATAACGATTCCTCCTTTTGGGGCGTTTTATGTCCTTAGTGTAGGCTTTTTTGAGCGGGAAGTCAAGCCCGCGCAGATGGAAAGGAGAAGAAAGAATGAAAAGGATATGGCTGATTCTGATGACGGTGATAATGGCGGCGGGGCTCTGCTCCTGCGGGAAGGAGAGCTACCGGGACGGGAGCTACCGCGCCGAAGCGAAATCATACGACTTAAACGGATGGAAGGAATATCTCGCCGTTCGGGTCGAAAACGGGAAGATCGTCAGCGCCGATTATGATGCGGTGAACGAGACGGACGGGCGGAAAAAGACGGAGGATGCCGAATATCAGGAAAAGTACCGGGCGGCAGGGCTTGGAACCGACCCGGCCGACACGGCGGCCAGACTCACTGACTCGTATCTCGAGCGGCAGGAGAGCGGGAAAGTGGACGCGGTCTCGGGCGCGACCAATTCTTCCAGGCATTTTGTGCAGCTGGCGGAGGCGCTTGAAAAGCGGATGAAAAACGGGGAGACGGGAGAAATCAAGGTCGATCTCGGGGAATAAGTCATGTCCAGAGTCCGTTTTCATCGACGTAAACGGTTGTTTCACCATCGGTAATCAGCCGATCGCGGGCAAGGCTTCCGTCGGGCAGGTAATACCGCCAGCCGTCCGAAAAGCGCACCCAGCAGGCTTTCGCCATTCCGCCCCAGTCGTAGAAGAAGTATTCGGTTTCATCGATGGTCATCCGCCCGGTCTGCATCTTTCCGGTGTCGGGGGAAAGGTAATAGCAGACGCTTCCGAGGGTCAGAAAGTCGGTTTTCCGCTTTCCATCGGGGGCCAGGTAGTACCAGTCCTCTTCATACAAAATCCATCCGGTACAGAGGAAGCCGGAGATGTCGAAAAAGTAACGCGCGCCGTCGATTTCCTGCCAGCCGGTGAGACGGACGCCGTCTTTATAGTAGACCGGCGCTCCGTCTATTTTGATCCAGCCGTTTTGGAGGGTAAAGGGTGGGTAGGGAGTAGACGGAACCGAGACGGCGATCCGGTCGAGCGTTTCCTCTTCCCAGTAGCCGCAGACGGTGCAGCGGCGCTCTCTTCGCCCGTCGGAAAGGACGGTCGGGGAGAGCGTGACCGTCCAGTTTCCCATCTCGTGGGACTGCTTTGCTCCGCAGCCTTCTGTCCAGTGGCCGGTTTTGTCCCATTGCCAGCCGGAAGCCGAAACAGAGGAAAGCGGGAGGAAAATGGTCAGAGAGAGGGCGGCGGCAGCTGAAAAAATTCTTTTCAGGCGGGAATTTATTTTCAAGCGTGGCATACCTCCTTTTTTGAAAACCAAAAAGCGGACACGTCAAAGCGTGCCCGCTTAGAAAGTTTGGGAATGATTATTTTTTCAGCAGCTCGGCGACCGCCTTGACGTCAACGGGACCGTCTTTGGAATACTTGGAGCGGGTCAGGAGCGACTTGAACTCTTTCCAGCCGAGCACCGGCATTCCGCTTCCGATCGAGAGGGTAACCTTGGGGTCAGGGAAAACGACGTAGAATTCGGTCTGAATCTTTCCCAGCTTATTCTGGGCGAGGATCCGGCGGACGGCGTCGTTTGCCTTCTGTGCTTCGCGGAAGGGGTTGTCAAAGGACTTGCGGGCGAGGGTGTTGTTGTGGGAATCGCTCTTGACCGAAACCCACGTCGGATCCTTCGCGTCGCCGTAGATGCTGTCACATTCGCTTCGGACGTCGAAGAGAAGGACGTGGTTGAAGGTGATCAGCGCACGGTCAACCTTGACGGTCTCTTTCTTTCCGGTCGTCAGTGTCAGGTCTTTGAGCACTTCAAAGCTCCGCACACCGGCAAATCGTTTTAAGCGGTTGGTCACGCGGGAAAGAGCGAGGGTGCCGTTTTTACGGCGGATGTGAAGCGAAAGATAGTAGATGCCGACGGCGGCGCAGATGGCCACAATGATGACGCCGACGATAATCAGTCCGATAGCCCAGGTTTGCATAAAAAATCCTCCATAACAAATGTAATCAAACTAAGTATACCATATCCGAATAAAAAAGAAAAGATATGTCCATACTTCCTTTGCAAAATTTTTGTGACGGAGAGTTTGACCGGCACGGAAATTCTGCCAAAAAAACAGAGAGGTGAATGAACATGAATATCATCGACAAGGCGGCGCTTCTCATCCTGATCATCGGCGGGATCAACTGGGGAAGCGTCGGGCTTTTTCAGTACGATCTCGTCGGCGCGGTCGGCGGGGGGATGAGCGGGATCCTCGCCCGGATCATCTTTACGCTGGTCGGAATCGCTTCACTCTGGTGCATCTCTCTTCTCTTTCGGGGAGAGGAGTGATGAAGAAAAGCTCTGTTCCTTTGCCGATCGGCGCGGGGGCAGAGCTTTTTGCGAGTAAAGGTTTAGCCCTCAGTTTTTACACGGGCATCTCTCGCCTTCCAGAGCCACTCGGTCATGCAGAGCATCGCGGCCGCCACGATCAGAAGGATGATCGGGAAGAGCTGCATCCCGAATTTCCCGACAATGCCGCCGACGACCGGAGGAGTCAGGGTCGAACCGACGTACGCGCTCGCCATCTGAACGCCCATGATCGACTGGGAAGCGTCCCGTCCGAAGTTATCGGGGGTGGAATGAATGACGCTCGGATAGATCGGCGCACAGCCGAACCCGATCATCAGAAGACCTGCGCAGAGAAGCGGGTCGGGACCGGGGATCAGCAGAAAGACAAGACCGGTGATGATGATACATTCGCCCGCGCGGATCAGCGTCTTATCCGAGAGTTTCCCGGCGATAAAGCCGCACAGCCCGCGTCCGATGGTAATGCCGAGATAGAAGAGGGAGACCCATCCGGCGGCGCGTTCTGCCGAAACGCCGCGGTAGCCGGTCATATAGCTCGCGCTCCAGAGGCCGGTCGTCGTTTCGACCGAGCAGTAGCAGAAAAAGGCGACGAGAACCTGCTTGGCGCCGGGCATTCGGAGAAGTTCGGGGATCGAGCGGACGTGTCCCTTCTCCTCTTCGCTTTCCGCGTCTGCTGCCGCTGTCTTTTTCCAGAGGGGAAGCGAGAAAACGAGGATTGCGGTCAGAACCAGCTGGAACAGGCCGATAATCCGGTAGCCCGACTGCCAGCCGGCGCCGCCGGTCAGGCACTGACCCATGACGAAGGGGCCGATCGTCGTTCCGACGCCCCACATACAGTGCAGCCAGCTCATATGACGGGCTTTATAATGGAGGGCGACAAAGGCGTTCAGTGCCGCGTCTACGCTTCCGGCCCCCAGTCCGTAGGGGAGCGCCCAGAGGATCAGCATCCAGTACCTGGTGCAGGTCGAAAAGCCGAAAAGCGCGACCATTGTCAGACCGACGCTGACGGCGGTGACGGCGCCGGTGCCGAACTTACGGATCAGCCGGTCGCTTAAAAGGCTCGAGATGATCGTGCAGCCGGAAATGGTCATCGAGACGATGCCGGCGGCACCGACCGCGACGCCCATGCCGGGCTGCATACTCGGCCACGCCGCGCCCAGAAGCCCGTCGGGAAGGCCAAGGCTGATAAAGGAAAGATAGATGATCGCAAGCAGAAGAGAAATCACAAAAAAACCTCCTCAAATTATTTTTATAGGATCAGCGCTTGCTCAGGTCGCTGTAGCTCAGAAAGCCGCTTAAGTGTTCCATACCGCCCAGACGATCGAAGATCTCCATACAGCCGTGGGTATCGCTCATCGCGTTATGATGGTCGAGCGGGATGGAGAAATGCTCGCAGAGGGTCGAGAGACGGTGATTATCCAGCTCGGGCATCAGCTTCTGCGCCGCGCGGCAGGTGCAGATATATGGCACCTCGCCGGGAATCAGATGACCGAGAACGGACTTGTAGTTTTTTAAGGTCGTGCGGAGGAAGTAAAGGTCGGCCGCCGCAGCCGAATGGGCGACCAGAATGCTTCCGGTAAAAAAGTGGCGGATCTCCTTCCAGACCTCGGGAAAAGTCGGCGCAGTCGCCGCCATTTCGTCGGTGATGCCGTGAATCGCGAGGTTTTCCTTCTGCATCGGGCGTTCGGGATTAATCAGCGTATAGTATTCGGTTTCGGCTCCGGTCTCGTCGCGGTGGATCAGTCCGATCGCGCAGATCGCACCGGTTGAATCGGCCGTCTCGCAGTCGAAAAAGGTCAGGCTTTTCGGGACGCGGCGGACGGGAGCGGGCTGGATCATGCTGATGCAGGTCTCCCACGCGCAGGTATTTTTCAAGCGGTCAAAGGCGGCGAGAAGCTGATGCGCCCCCTCTTCGCCGGGGGAAACGGCAGGCGCTTTTTCTCCCGCGAGTTTATAAAGATCGCGCATCGGGAGGGTGAAAAAGACGGGCGGGTAGATGCCGGACTCCGAAAGGAGAGTGGAGAGAAGGGAAGCCTCGTCTTTTTTGCAGAGGATCAGGCTGTGGGTAAACGACTCGCGGATCTTTTCCCAGACGCTTCGAAGAGAGGGAGCGTGTTCCAGCGTTTCGGCAGAGACGCCCGCTTTTGCAAGCTCTTTTGCGGACGGGGCGCGGGTCGGGGAAAGGTAGGTGTGAAAAGCGGACGGCGGGTTTTCACCGTTCCGGTGGATGAAACAAAGGGAATAGGGAACGGCGGTTGCCCCTGTTCCGAAAAAAGAGAGGTTCAGCGCGCAGATCTGCACGGTCGCTCACCTCCCGGAAAAGAATGAATATGCATAATGATGTACCTCGATGATAGCTGTTGAGTATTATTATAACAATTGCGGCGGGATTTTGCAATCGGTTTACAGGGGTTTTCCGTTTGTTACAAAAAAAGAAAAACGCCCGGCTCCGCATGGATGCGAAACCGGGTGAGGGGATGCTGAGAGGATGTTTTTATTCCATAGCCTGTGCAAGATCGGCGATGATGTCGTCCGCCGCTTCGAGTCCGACCGAGAGACGAAGCAGTTTATCGGTGATGCCGAGCGCTTCCCGGCGTTCTTTCGGGACGTCGGGGTGGGTCTGCATCATCGGGTAGGTAATCAGCGACTCGGTGCCGCCGAGACTTTCGGCGAAGGTAATCATCTTAACCGTCTGGAGGGTCTTATGGGCGGTCTCGACGTCTTTGGTCGAGAAGGAGATCATGCTTCCGGTTCCGCGCGCCTGAGAGGCGTTTACGTCATAGCCCGGGAAATCGGGAAGGCCGATGTAGTAGACCTTGTCCACCTTCGGGTTGGAGCGGAGCCAGTTTGCAACCTTCAGTGCGTTTTCCTGCTGGCGTTCCATACGGATGGGGAGGGTCTTCAGCCCGCGCAGCACCAGCCAGCTGTCGAACGGGGAGAGAGTACCGCCGGTCGTTTTCGCCAGCAGGCGGATCCGATCGGCAATTTCCTGATGAGCCGAGCAGGCAAAGCCCGCGATCGCGTCGTTATGTCCGGCGATGAACTTGGAGCCGCTGTGAACGACGATGTCGGCGCCGAGGGCCAAAGGATTCTGGAAGTAGGGGGAGAGGAAGGTGTTGTCGGCGATCAGCATCATCCCGTGCGCATGGGCGAGGGCGGCCGCCGCGCGGATGTCGGTGACGTGCATCATCGGGTTGCTCGGGGTCTCGATATAGAGGGCGCGGGTCTCGGGGCGGATCAGCTTTTCCGCAGCGGAAAGGTCGGCGGTATTGACGAAATCGACGGTCATGCCGTTTTTGCAGGCGACCTTGTCGAAGAGACGGATGACGCCGCCGTAGAGGTCGTCCGAGCAGATGATATGGTTGCCGGGGGAAAACAGCTCGAACACGGCGCTGATCGCGGCCATGCCGGAGGAGAAAGCAACGGTATCGACGGCGCCTTCCAGAACGGAGACGGTTTCTTCGAGATGCTGGCGGGTCGGGTTTTTCTCGCGAGTGTAGTCAAACCCGGAGGATTTCCCAAGCCCAATATGTCCGAAGGTCGCGGTCTGGAAGATCGGGAAGCTGACCGCGCGGGTGGGATCGTTATAGGAAAAATCATTGTTTCCATGGATACATTGGGTTTCGATATGGCTGGACATGAGCAACACTCCTTATTTTTGACACGCCGGTTCTTCTCTTTATAAACCTACCGGGCGGATTTGTATTTTTCATTATACCGCGCGGGGAAAAAGGTGTCAATGCCGGAGCGCGGATCGGAAGGGATTTTGGCGGTTTGCGCAGAAATCGCGCGTCAGAGCGGGAGCTTCTCTCCAAGGCGGATATTGCAATCGCGGAAGTACCATGTTATAATACCTATTTAACGAGTATGTATTTAAGGCGAAAGGACGTTATGGATATGCTGAACCAGTTTTCGCGCACGGAGCTTCTTTTGGGGCACGAAGGAACGGAACGTTTAAGCGGGGCGCGGGTCGCGATTTTCGGGATCGGCGGCGTCGGCGGATTTACGGCGGAGGCGCTCGATCTGATTGACGACGACAAGATCTGTCTCACCAACATCAACCGCCAGATCTTTGCGACCCAGAAAACGGTCGGGCAGTACAAGGTCGTCAAGGATCTGACGGAAATGTCGGTAAAAACAGGTTGAATTTGTCGGACAGGAACATGACCAATAAAAAATCTCCCGCATCGGAGGGTTTCCGGTGCGGGAGATTTGTGTTTTTATTTCTCGGAGTCTTTTCCGATCAGCTTTGCTTTTTCCAGAGCGGGACGAAGGGCGAGGTAGAGAATGACCGCGCACAGCGTCGAGACAAGGCTGTTGACGAAGGTAACGCCGCCGGCGATCTTACTGAGCGCCTGTGCAACGGTGTAATCCTGTCCGAAGATAAAGACGTTGCGGAAGTAGCCGATGAAGGGGTCGGTGATGACATTGACCAGAAGGCCGGAAGCCGCCGAGACGATAACCTTGGCAAGGTACGCTCCTTTATTTTCCTTCGGGTTTAAGGTCTTGAGCTTGAACGCCTTATGGGCAACCGCGCCGCAGACGATACCGATGATGAACTTTAAGATGAAGGTCGTAACGGCGTAGCCGGGGTCACCCGCGAGGATGTCTGCCAGAGCAAGTCCAATCGCGCCCGCCAGACCACCCGAAACGCCGTCCAGAAGCAGCGCCGTCAGCGCGGTGAAGGTGTTCCCGAGGTGGAAGGAAGAGCCGCCCATAAAGGGAATACGGAAGAAATCGTAGGCGATTAAGGAAAGCGCCGCCATGACGCCGATCATGGCAAGCTCACGGACGGTGAATTTGCGCTTATACATGACGCTTCCGAAAACGATCAGGATTACGACGACTGCGAAAAGCAGCCACATCATTATAGTGGACATAAGAATACCCCTCCAGATTCACGCCTGTCATGAGTCAGGCTAGAGATTAGAGAAGCCGGTACCGTTCAAAGGTCTGCGGGGAGGTCAGCCACGAAAGGCAGGACTCGAGCATGACGCCGTAGCGGGTATCGCTCCCGTAGCTGAAGGTCGTGCGAACCGCAACCTCTAAAAACCGAGTCGCCCGTTCCATCGCCATCGGGAGGCTGTCTCCGCCGAGAAGCCCTCCGACCAGAACGCTTGCGAAAATGTCGCCGGTTCCGGGGTAGGAGGCGGGAACGTAGTTGCAGTCGATCCGCCAGTACTGTCCCTGTTCACGGTCATAACCCAGGTTCGCGATATGATCGTCCGCCATATCCGCGCCGGTGATGACGACGTAGCGGGGCCCTTTTCCCGCGAGACGGGAAAGGAGCTGACGGGATTCCTGCTGCCGGAGCGGCGCGCCGGTGTACTCCTCGCCGAGAAGAAGCATCGCTTCGGTGAGGTTGGGGGTGATCACGTCCGCCGCCGCGACCAGCTCTCCCATCCGGCGAATATGCTCGGGGGTAGAGGTGCGGTAGGGCTTTCCGTGGTCGCCCAGAACCGGGTCAACGACCGCGAGAGCGTCCGGATAGGCGCGCAGGTAATCGAGAACGATGTCAACCTGTTCGCTCGAACCGAGCCATCCGGAATAGATGCACTCAAATTCGATCCCGAGCTTTTTGTAATGGGCAAGAGTCGGAGCAAGCATCCGGGTCAGATCCTCGACAACCACATCGCCCAATCCGCCCGTATGGGTGGAGAGGACGGCGGTCGTGACCGGGCAGACCTGAACCTTCATGACGGAGAGAACCGGCAGGATAACGCTGAGCGAACAGCGGCCGAAGCCGGAAAGATCGTGGATTGCGGCGACCCGCGGAGGTCTTTGCAGCATTTGGAAAAACTCCTTCATTTCATGAATGTCTGCGCTTCCTTTAATAATGCGGGTGCGGCTTTCTCTGTGTCTTTATTGTAGCAGAGAAAGCGCCGCTCTTCAAATCGCCGGAGAGGAAGCGGGAAGGCTCCGGGATTTGTGCGTGATGTCCAACAGTTATCTTAACACATGGTTCACGATTTGGCAACTATTGCCCCGGAAAAAATGTCTGACCGGGATGGAAAAAATCAAAAACAGAAATCTGCACAAAAGGATGCGTGAAAAGGGGAAAACAGAAGGGCAAAAGGTAAGAATTTATTTCAAAAGAAAAGGCGCACATGAGTTTCCCGCGAGGAAAACCATGTGCACCCTTAAATCCGAACTTTGGGGGTGACCCCGTAATCCGGAGGACGTGCTGACGGGAACAGAGAAAACAGCGCTTTCTCATCTCCGCCGTGCACCGCAAGACAAACGGAAGCCGAAACACCGCTTTTTCCTCTCGCCGGTTGTTCGTGATCCAGTTCCCCAACTTTTAACGGATCCCGCGTCCCCTTAAAAAGAATACTCACCATGCTCCGTCCGCCGTCCGACCTCCGGAAGCACTTGACAGACAAAAAAACGCCGTACAGTCCTTTCCCGTCCGATTACGGGCCAGCCCGTTTCAGCGCACTTTTCCGACAAAAGTCGAAGCCGCGCGGGGCAGAGACTGTCCCTCCGGGATTTCCCAAAGGGCAGCGATTGCCGCACAGGGTTTGGGACTCATACGTGTTTTCAGTGCTCTTTATCAGGCGTTCGGATACATTGTATCATGATTTGACGGATTTGTAAAGAAAAAAATTTACGGGAGAGGTTTCTTTCCTCTCCCGTATGGATTTATTCCGCTTCGACAGCTTCCAGTTCCGCTTCTTCGACACCGATCGTTTCGTCCTCGACGCCGGCGTTTTTGGTTATCCGCTGAAGGACGCTTATGCCGACAAAGAAGATCACAACGGTCGCGGTGCTGATGATAAAGCTCAGGGTATAGCTTCCGGTAAAATCGAAGGTGTAGCCGATGATTGCGAAGCCGATCGCACTGATAAAGGTGCCGATTGCGGTGATCAGGCCGTACTTTTCCTGATACCCCGCCGCTTTATAGACGTCGAGCGAGAGGAGGTTCGGGATCAGTACACCGGCCGCCATCGATACGCCCGAAAGGCAGGAGGCAATATACATGACGTACTGGTTGATGTTCTGGCCGCCGAGGATCAGGATGATGAACGCCGCGCCGACGATGCCCATCGCGAGGCGGCTGGTGCGCCAGATGTTCCATTTATCGGCAAGTGCACCCAGAACGACCTTTCCGATGATGTTGCCGACCATTGCACAGGAGGTGACGAGGGCGGAAACGGTCAGGTCGTAGCCGACCGACTCGGCATAGCGTGCCATATGGGAGTAATACTGGCAGGTCCAGAGGGCGCAGGAACTGATGAGGATGCAGAGGGCGAGGACGAGCTTCGGATTTTTATAGGAGGGGGTGCCGGAGGGAACGTTCTTCTTCAGTTCTCCGGGAATCTCTTCCTCCGCGCCGTAAGCGGTATAGCCTTTCTCTTCCGGGGTCAGGCGGAGAACAAAGAGGATTGCGGGAATGACCATGACCATCGCGATGACTGCCGTCCAGACGACCGCCTGTCTCCAACCGAGGGCGAGGATCATTTTGGAGCAGATCGGGTTCATGATCGCGCCGAAAAGTCCGGACGCCGCCAGCGAAAGCCCGACCGCAAAGCCGTTTTTCTTTTTGAACCAGTTGTTGATCATGAGGGTGACAGGGACGGCAAACAGGGAACTTGCGAAAACGCCCATCAGCGCCGCCGAGATGTACCACCAGATGAGGTGATGGAATAAAGACATACTTGCGAACAGCAGAGCTGTACCGGTCATTTCGATCGTCAGGATCAGTTTCAGCGGGTATTTCTTTAACAGCATCATCGTAAAGGGCATGACCAGCGACATGACGATCGAGCGGATGGTCGCGTACATCGAGAGGTCGCCGTTTCGGAAACCAAGGTCGGCACAGATCGAGGTGTAGAAAACGCCGAGACAGTTGTTGAGGATGCCGGTGGTGCCGCCCTGATAGAGGATACAGCCGATCAGAATCAGCCAGGCGGGGTGGATCCGCCGGAAAGCGGCGGGCTTTTGGGAGAATGTCATTTTTTGTTGTCCTTTCGGGGAAAGATTTTGATACAGTGAACAAATAAAGTATATCACAGGAGGATTTTACGGTGCAACCGTTTTACGGCAAAAATCGGGCAGCAAAGTTCACAAACTTTCATAACTTTTTTTGGATGCGTAGGTTATGAAGGGGTATTTTCTTTTGAAAGCGAAAGGGCAAGCGACAGTTTGTTCGAGGTGGCAGCGGATTTCAGGATGACCGCCGCCATCTCTTCGGGGGTCTCGATACAATCGGACTCCACCCAGAGACGGATCACCTCGATCATTCCGGCAAAGAAGAAGCGGAAATAATATTGCATCCGCCGTTCGTCCGCGTCCGTTTCCGAAAAACCGAGCGAGAGGAAGAAGGGACGCATATACCGTATGAACAGCTCGTCTCCCGCCATATCGGTGGCCGCCTGTCCATAGGAAAGGCAGGCACGGTAGAACAGCCGGTTCTTTTTAATGTGCGTAAGCACCCGGGTCAGCGAGCTTTCCGAAAAGTATTCGGCGTAGTTTCCGGCATGGGTGTCCTTGAAAGTGTCCTGAATGTCGCGGAAGGTGTCCTGCTGCATCTTTTTCATCAAGTCGTAGACATCGGTGAAATGCGCGTAAAAGGTCGAGCGGTTGACGCCGCTTTCCTTACAGATGTCGCTGACGGTGATCTTATGGAAATCCTTTTGCTGCATAAGGGAAAGCATCGTATCCTTGATCCGGCGGTCGGTTTCCTGAAAGCGGAGGTTGTTGACGGTATTCATAAAGCCACTCCTTTTATTAAAACAACACTTGTACGAATATTGATGGTTGAAATTTTTCTTTGCTCCTATTATACTATAGTTATAAAAACAAAACAAGTGTTGTGATAATGAAACTCAAAAAATCTTGGAAAGGTTGGCCTTTATGGAAAAAAGTCAGTCGCTTCTTTTTGAAAGAAAATCAAATGCAGGGCTGCTGGTAAGTCTCGCACTTCCGGCCGTGGTGCTGATGGTCATCATGACCGTCTACAACATGACCGACATCTATTTTATTGGCAAGCTCGGAGACGTTTCGGCGCTGGCGGCGGTATCGCTGGCCGGGCCGCTGATGGGCGTCCAGTCGGCGCTCGGAACGCTTGCGGGGGATGGAACCTGTTCACTCGTTTCCCGCGCGCTCGGGCAGAAAAACGGGCGGGAAAAACCGGCGGCGGGCGCGGCACTGATCCTTTCGCTCGGCTTTGGAGTGATGATCGGGCTTGGAATGTGGTTTTTATCGCCGGTGCTGCTTCCGATGCTCGGCGGAACGGAAAAGACGATTCCGTATGCGCTTTCCTATCTGCGGATTCTGGCGTTTGCCGCACCCGCAGCGGTGTTCACGACGGCTTTTGCCAACATCGTCCGCTCGACCGGAGCGGTCAGGGAAGGAATGGCGGCGCATCTTCTCGGAACGGTCACCAATATGATCCTCGACCCGGTTTTTATCCTCCTGCTCGGGCTTGGGGTCAGGGGTGCGGCGCTCGCAACGGCGGCTGGAAACGTTCTTGCCGCAATCGCGCTTCTCAGGGCGCTTCTTTCTAAAAAGGGCGCGGTCGATCTTCATCCGTCTGTGATTCTGCCTGCGGTCAGGGGAGACCGGCGGATTTTCGGAGAGGTACTGGTGCTCGGGCTTCCTTCGGCGATCGGGAATCTCTTGATGAATCTCTCCCACGCGATTCAGAACCGTTTTCTTGCGGGGTACGGAGAGGATGCGCTGGCCGCTTTTTCGATCGGCGGCAAGGGCGGGATACTGATCGCGATGGTTGCGATGGGGATCTGTATCGGGATGCAGCCGGCGTTCGGATATTTTTACGGCGCGGAGGATCAAAAGCGGCTGCACGGATGCCTGCGAGCCAGCGGATGGACGGCCAGTCTTATTTCGATCGGGGGAATGGCGGCGCTGATGGTATTCGGAAAAGGCTTTACCTCGCTTTTCACCTCCGATCCGGCGGTTTCGGCTCTGGCCTTAAACGTTCTCCGCATCGGGATTCTGACTGCTCCGTTTATCAGCCTTTACTACCTGATTTCTTCTTTCCTTCAGGCGAGCGGACAGGCGGGGAAAGCGCTGACCGTTTCGATTCTCCGTCAGGGCGCGGTACTCATTCCGACGCTCATGATCCTCGGAAATCTTTTCGAACTGACCGGGATCTTCTGGAGCAGCTTTACCTCTGATCTGATTTCGACAGCCGCCGCCAGTGTAATCCTACTGGCAGGGAAGAAAAAAGCGGCGATAAAGGCAGTCGCATAAATAAAAGATTTTTTCATATCCTCAAGTTATCCCGTCCTTCCGGCAAAAACGGAGGGGCGGGATGGCTTTTTTTCGGAAACTCTTGCCTGAAAAGACGGAATATGGTAAACTGAAAACAGGTAAAACGCGAAAATTTATTCGAGAGCAGAAAGGATTGATTTAATATAAAAGAAGAAGGTCGTCTGAGTAGATTTTTAACAGAACATCCTCGCTTTGACAGATTTTTGGGAGATCTGATGACGAAGCGAATTTACGTTTTTGCCCGTATTGGAATATTGTTTTTCGTGATTCAGCTTCTCCATCTGCTCATCCTGCTGCTGTTCGCACTGCCCAACTTAATAGAGTACGGACTTGATGAAATTCAGGTTTATTTTGAAACTCGACATAATTATAGTCAAACGGTTAAGGATTTTAAAAGCGGAAATTATGACTCGGAGTATTTGGACTACTTATCATATATAGGTGATAATTACGAATCGGCTTATTACTTTATGAGTTGTGATGGAAAATATTATGGGGGCTATACGGATGGAACGAGGAGCTATTTAAGATTCTTGGTGAACAATGTATTACGAATGGAGCTGCAATGCAGTATGTTGTTAAAATGAGGAAAAAAGAAAAAGATGTTTTGTCTGTCGAATATGATGATATGATTAAGTGATTTAGTGATTGCACATTGTTTACCGATGAAGAGAAAGCCGCGTATATCACAGAAGCGAAAGAAAAAAAGAAAAAAGCAATAGAAGGAAGAAAATAAAAATGAAAAAGGAATTTATTGAAGCAGATCGAGCGCTGAAGAAAAATGGCTATGTTCAGGTTCGAGCAAAAGGAAGCCATTATATCTATTCGAATGGAGTTCAGAGTGTGGCGCTGAATATTAAGCTGAATCGAATGGTAATGGCGCGTGTATTAAAGGAGTGTGGAATTTGGCTGTGATACGGTTAGTAAAGCGAGGTCATCCGATATGCTTCATCTGTTGATAGGGCCGGCCGGCTGCGGCAAGTCCTTTTCTCTCCGAGAGGAGATGGCGGCGCTTTCCGCCAAAGGAGAGCGCGTTTTCTGTATCGTTCCCGAACAGTATTCCTTTGAATCCGAGCGGGCGCTTTATCCGTACGGGGTCGAGAGCGTAAGCTTTGAACGGCTGTGCGACGCGGTGATGCGTCGGTGCGGCGGACTTGCGGGGGAATATGCCGGAGAGACGGTGCAGCTTCTTTTCATGCGTCAGGCGCTTCGGGATTTAAAAGGAACGCTCGGCGCTTTTCAGAAGGTCGCGGCGCGTCCGGATTTTGCCGGGGAGATGCTTTCGACCATCCTTGAATTAAAGCGCGCGGGCGTGACGCCTGATGCCCTTCGGGAGGCTTCGGGGGAAAAAGAGGGGGAGGAAAGCCTTTTCCGGCTCAAACTGCGCGATCTGGCGCTGATTATGGAAAGCTATAACGCGCTCATCTCCCGGTCAATGATCGACCCGGCCGGGCGGCTGGAGACGGTCGCGGGTATGATCGAGGAAAGCGGATTTTTTAAGGGCACGCGGGTGTATATCGATGAGTTCAAGAGCTTTACCGCTGTACAGATGAAGGTCATCCGGCTGATGCTCAGTCAGGCGGACGAGGTGACTGTTTCGCTCTGCATCGATCCAGAGCATAAGGGCACCGGACTTTTTGAGACCCTTTTGGAGACGAAACGCGCGCTCTTGTCGGAGGCGGCCAAGGCGGGGATCGCGGTCGCTTCCCCGAAGGTGATGAAGGGGTACCGCCGTTTTGCGTCCGAAGGGATTCCGGCGCTCGGCGAGGGTGTGTTTACCGCCGCGCCGATTCCCGCTCAGTCGGGCGGAAAGGTCAGAGGGTATATCCTGCGCGATCCGTATGAGGAAGCGAGTTTTGCCGCTGCGGAGGTAAAGAGACTTGTTCGCGAGGAAGGGTACGCCTATCGGGAGATCGCTCTTCTGGCGCGCGACCTATCGACTCGTGCTCCGTCATTGGAAGCGGCTTTTGACCGGTACGGGATGCCGTATTTTCTTGACGGCGGGCGTTCGGTCGAGGCCATGCCGCTGACGCGTTTTATCCGTCATCTATTGCAGCTGATGGTTCGACCGCTGGATCGGGAAGAAGGGCTGATGCTGCTCAAATGCGGGGTGCTTCCGATCGATGAGGAAGCGGTCTCGGCATTTGAACAGTATACCTATGTCTGGGATCTGACCGGATTTTCTCTCCGCAAGCCATTTACCCGTTCACCGAGCGGTTTTTCCGAGCGGGAGATGAGCGAGCGGGATGCGGAAAAGCTCGCGCTTGCCGAGTCGGCAAGGAAGGTTTTAGTCGGGTGCTGGGATCGGTTCCGGGAGGACTGCCGGAAGGATGGGATCGCAAAGGGAATCTACCGCTTTTTGACCGATGAAAAGATCGATGCCGCGTTGCAGGAAAGCTGTGACCGGCTGATGGACGAAGGGGAAGAACTGGACGCAGAGAATATCCGTCTTTCCTGGGACAGTCTGATGGAGTTCTTAGACGCCGCCGAAACCATTCGGCTGGGGAGCACCTCTCCGGACGCTCAGCCGGAAAACGACTTTGCGGCTTTTTCCGAGCTTTTGAGCGCGGCGGCTGCGGCGACTCCTCTCGTCACCCGTCCTCAGACACTCGACAGTGTTTTCATCGGAGACCCGTCCCAGAGCCGTGTCGGCGAGGTCAAGGTGGCGCTGATCCTCGGATGCAACGAAGGAATCTTTCCTGCCGCCCCTTCGGAGGGCGGAACGTTGAGAGAGGCCGACCGGAAGCAGATGCAGCTTTTGGGGCTTCCGATCGGGGGACTGACGGGCGAACGGATCGCGGACGAGCGGTTTGCCGTCTATAAAGCGGTCATGACCCCGTCGGAGCAATTGATCCTGACCTGCGCCGCCGGAGAGGTGGACGGGAGCGAACTGACCCCGTCGGAACTGATGCTGGGATTTTCGGCGGTCTTTCCGGAAGAAAAGCCGGTCAGAAGCCGGGAGATATCCCCGTATTTTTACTGCGAGAGCCTTTCGACCGCCTTCTGGCAGGCGGCGCGTCTCCCCGACGGAAAGAAGCGCCGGACGCTCGAAGCGCTTCTTTCGCGCGATCCGGTCTGGGAAAAGAGATTGCAAAAGCTGTCTGAAAGCGCGGGGAGGGAAGAGCGTGCGCTGCATTCGCCGGAGCTGGCCCGTGCGCTTTTTGCGCCGGTAACGGCGCCTGACGGGCGGGCGCAGACGACCGTTTCGCCATCTCAGGTCGAGCAGTTTTACAGTTGTCCGTTTGCGTATTTCTGCCGGTACGGGCTTTCCATCCGTCCACCGGTCAAGGCGGAGCTAAACCCGATCGCCCGCGGAAGCATCGTCCATTTTCTTTTGCAGAAGGCGCTTTCGGAGAAGGATTTTCTGACGATGGACGAAGAGAAGATCCTTTCGCTGACCGACCGGCTTCTTGCCCAGTATCTGGATCAGGCACTCGGCGGCGGAGAAGAGAAAAGCGGGAAGTTCCTCTACTACTTCTACCGGCTCCGCAGTTCGGTCGCGATGATCCTGACCGCTCTTCAGGGAGAACTTTCCCAGACCGAGTTCAAAATCTGCGGGCTGGAGGAAACGATCGCGGCCGGGGGAATGGTTCAGCCGCTCACCATCGAGGATCGGGATCTGATTATCCGGGTACAGGGAAAGATCGACCGGCTGGACGCGGCGTCGCTCGACGGAGAGGAGTACGTCCGGGTCATCGACTATAAGACCGGCGACAAGAAGTTTAAGCTGGAGGACGCCGAGAGGGGATTAAACCTTCAGATGCTTCTCTATCTTTTCGCCGCCAAAGAAGGCGGGCAGTTTCAGGGGGCGGTACCCGCCGGAATCCTTTATATGCCCGCCGGGAGCAAAAGCCCGTCCTTCGGGCGGGGAGAGGGAGACGAAACCTCGATCCGTCAGCTTTATCGGATGAACGGACTGGTTCTGGATGAGGAACGGGTGCTCCGGGCGATGGAACGGGACGGAGCGGGCGGTTATATCACCCCGCCGACCCCGAGAGGAAAGAAAAACGCCCGGATCAGCCGGGAGGACTTGCAGGCGCTCGAGGAAAAGACGGAGGAGCTTGTCCGGCAGATGGGGAGGGGGCTTCTGGAAGG
The DNA here is from genome assembly GCA_022770625.1 of Oscillospiraceae bacterium. Taxonomy (GTDB): domain Bacteria; phylum Bacillota; class Clostridia; order Oscillospirales; family Ruminococcaceae; genus Faecivivens. The sequence goes on from JALEHK010000067.1 coordinate 23,157, forward strand.
GAAGATCGCACCCGACCCGCAGAGCACGGGCGCAAGGCTTCCGTGCAGCTGGTGCGAATATAAGAGCGTGTGCGGAAAGTAGGGGAGCTCCTTGAAATGGCCGGGGCGATCTGTTATAATGGAAAGACACGTCAAATAAAAGCAGATAGGGTGATTCCATGTACCGTGATCTGACCAAAGGCAGCATTTCTAAAGGGCTGATCCTCTTCTCCCTCGATCTTTCTGGGGCTTTCGATGGGGGCGGGGGCGCTCTTTTCGATCCGAACCGGTGAAAACGACCGGGAAGGGCTGAAAAAGGCGACGGGACTAAGTGTTCTTTTCTCAGTCGTGATCTCGTTTCTGGTCGTGCTTTTTGCCGAACCGTTGATGAAAATCTTCATCCGCGCGGAAGAGGTGGAGGTGATCGCTTCCGGTGTCCGCTATCTTCGGATCGAAGGGGCGTTTTACGTCGGGATCGGATGCCTGTTTTTGCTCTATGGCTTCTACCGTGCGGTCAAGCGCCCGGGAATGTCGGTCATCCTGACGGTCATTTCGCTCGGAGCAAGGGTCGCTCTGGCCTATGCGCTGGCGGGAGTGATCGGAGAGGTCGGGATCTGGATCGCGATCCCGATTGGCTGGGCACTGGCGGACGCAGTAGGGTACGGATATTATGCGCTTTGCAGGAAAAAGATTCTGGAAAGCTGAATTTATGCACAAAGGAAAAGCAAATTTGCGGGGTGGATTTTGTTAATCCGCCTTTTCTTTGCGAATGGGCTTGACTTTTATCCGGCAGATGGATATTCTATAGATAGAGTTAGTCACTTCTAACCTAAGTCCGGCTGTCACAGTCGGGCGGGAAAAGCATAAAATACAGCATAGAATGCCGATAAAGACGGATTTTTCGTCTGGTTTCGGAAAGGGGCGTTTGATTATGATCAGTTGGTTTGCGGCAAATTGGGGCACGATCGTCGTGCTGCTGGTGGTCGTATTGATCGTCGGACTTGTCCTGCGCAGCATGCACAAGGATAAGAAGGCGGGTAAGTCGAGCTGTGGCGGAAACTGCGGAGCCTGCGGTGGATGCGGCGGAAGCTGTGCCAAGCGATAACGGTTATGCCTGAAAAAGAAGCGCTGTCCCTAAAAGGGGGGCGCTTCTTTTATACTCTTTTCCGAAAAACATTTTTTGAATACGGAAATTCTCTTGACAAAGAAAAAGACATCTGCTAAAATATGAAATGTGGTTAGTAAGCGCTAACCATTGCACCGGTCATATTACATGGTCCGGCTATTTTCAAGTTAAATAGTTAGCCTACGCTAACGAGCGCTCTGACGCTTTTCTTTTTTACGGAAGCGTGGAAAGCATAGTTAGCTACGGCTAATCAAAACATTTGAGGAGGAATTACCCATGAATAAGCTGAAAAAATCATTGCCGCCGCTTTGTGCGCATTGGTCGCCGCTGTTTCCGCGGTCATGCCGGTATCGGCCGTTGAAAAAGACGGTATGGTCTACGGCACGATGAAGATCCCCTATGCGGAATTTTACGCAGGCGAAGGTACGTCCGAAGTTGACGCAGTAACTTCCGCGACCGACGCAAAGTGGAAAAAAGAAGCACTGGTCGGCGGAACCTATAACAACGGCGATCATCAGATTCTTGGCGTCATCTATAACGTTGCCATTTCTTCTTCCGATCTGGCGGCTCTGGGCGAAAATAACTACGGCTTTGTTGAGAGCGACTCTGTTCCTGCGGCGTATAAGGAAGTAAGCGTAAAGGACGGAAAGGTTTCCTTCTCGGCGGTCAAAGGTTCTGCTGAAAAGATCTCGGGCGCTTCTGTTTCGTTTGCGACGTCCAGCAAATACGGCGATTATCAGGCTTCTTTCAAGGATCTTCCTTCGTTTGGCACGGTCTATGGCATCGTGATCCACACCAAAGAGGGCGGTGAGTACGCGATGCGCCATCTCGAAAACATCTGGAGAGGGAGCGAAGTCGCCTGGTCGGTCGGTGTCACCAAGACTGAAAAACACGGCAATACCCTGAGCTATAAGAACTACGAGGATATGATGGGGCAGACGATCGATTCGTTCACCTTTATCACTGAAAACGGCAGCTATACGATGGACGCCGATCTTTATGTTCCCTACAAGTTTACCAATGAAACAAAGGTCGAAGGCGCGGCTTCCGGCAGTGGAAAGACCAGCGTTTCCCTCAGCGGCTATCCTTCTGATTACAAGAAAACCTACAGCGTAGAGGGACTGGACGCGGCTGTTTCCGGCAGCACCATTACCTACAAAAACGCAGTTCCCGGTTCGTACACCCTGACCGTTTCGGACGCAAAGGGCAAATATGCCGATGTGACCGCAACCTTTGTCCTTTCGACCGATGAAACTCCGGTCTCCTATAAGGACGGCAAGCTGGCGGCAGTATCCAGCGCGTCTGACGCCGCGAACTTTATCAAGAATATCGCAACGGTCAATGTAAACGGTACCGACTACGCCGCTTCCGGCAAACGCGCAGTCAAGATCGTTGCGGAGGATGGCAGCATCGATACCTCCGCAAAATCCGGTGAGACCGCGATCTTTACCGGAAACGATACCGTGACCGTAACCGCGACCGGCTACAACAATCCCGTAACCTTCACCATCGGCGCAGGTTCTTCTTCCGCTGAAGAGGTTAAACCTTCCGAAGATACCAAGCCCACAGGCAATCAGCCTGAAGCAACCGCTTCCAACGTTGTTTCGGCGGACAAGCCCACCGGTACTTCCGGTGCGTACACCGTCAAGAAGGGCGACAGCCTCTGGTCGATCGCTAAGGAAAAGCTGGGCGATGGCGCACGCTATAACGAGATTGCCGAACTGAACGGCATCAAGACTCCTTCCAAGATCCAGCCCGGTCTGGTTCTGATCCTTCCCGCCTGATCGTAACGGAGGGATAAAAGCCGATGCTCTTTTTGATCTCACTGATTCTGGCGCTCGTCTTTGCGGTCGGGTGCCGGAAAGTTATCAAAAAGCATCCTGTGTGGTTTTATACAGCGGCAGCGGTTCTTTCTCTGGCCGCCGCCGTCTTTCCTTCGAACAGGATGCCTTTTTTGATTTTCAGCCGCGCGTCCTTTGCGACCGGACTCTGGGCGATTGTCATGTGGATCGGCGCGCTTCCGAACGGTTCTAAGGGGATCAAGGCGCTGATGCCGATCCGCGGCGAGCTTTCGATCATCGCGGCGATTCTGACCCTTGGTCACAATATCGGCTTCGGACGCACCTACTTTGTCCGGATGTTCACGGGAGACGTCAATATGCCGGGATATCAGCGGGCGGCAGGCGTTCTTTCACTCTTCATGCTGCTGATTATGATCCCGCTGACGGTCATCTCTTTCCCGAAAGTCCGCCGGAAAATGGATCCCAAGCGTTGGAAGCAGGTTCAGCGGCTGGCCTATCTTTTCTATGACGCACTTTATCTGCACGTCATGCTCCTGACCTATCCGCAGGCGCGTATGGGACGGTCGAGCGCGAGACTGAGCGTACTGGTGTACAGTCTGGTCTTTATCAGCTATGCAGTCATGCGGGTGCGCAAATATCTGGTCGTCCGCAAAAAGCTCCCGGCAGGAGTCAAGATGAACAGCGTCTGCGCGGCGGTTTTCGCTGTACTGACGGCGGCGCTCGTGGTTCCCGCCGGAATGACGGCGGTACCGGTCGCGGCTGTTCAGGAAACTGCGGAGGTTTCCGAAGAGATTCCTGAGCCTGAAGAGTCGGACGCAGCTGAAAAATCCTCCGAGGAAGTTTCTGAAGAAACATCGGAGGAAAGCCAAGAACCGCACGAAGAATCGTCCGAAGAGACGAGCGAGGAAGCGGAAGAGTCCTCTGAAGAGGTTGTAGAGGAAAGCTCGGAAGAAGCGAAAGAAGAGACTTCTTCTGAAGCAAGCAAGGAAAGTAAGCCGGAGTCAAAGCCCGCAGCTTCCGAAGCTGCTGCGGAGTCGAAATCTGTGTCTCAAGCGGCATCTCAGCCGGCGGAATCGAAACCCGCCGAATCGACGCCTGCTTCTTCGGAAGCACCCGCGTCTTCCGAAGCCGCTCCTGAACCCCAGTCGGTCTATATCGACGGCAGCTATTCGGTTTCCGCTTACGGTTACGACGGAACCGTTACAGTCACCGTCACGATCTCGGGCGATAGGATCACTTCGATTTCTGCTTCGAGCGGGGAAAGTGATCTTTCCTACTTCAATTCGGCACGCGATACTGTGATTTCGCGGATCGTTTCCAGCCAGTCGGCCGGAGTGGACGGCGTATCCGGAGCAACCTATTCGTCCAACGCGATCAAGCAGGCCGTTTCGTCAGCACTCGCGCAGGCTAAGCGGTAATATTTGAGTCAAGCCTTTTTAAGGTTTGTAGGTGTCAAGAGGGCAAAACCCTCCGCTTGCACGCAAAACCGATATTTGAGGAGTTTTCAAAGCTTCCAAAATGTTCCGGTTTACATCGTTCCGCGCAGCGGAACCCAAAATATAATCCAAAAATAAAAGATGCCTGTGATTCCATTGCCGATGGAAATCACAGGCATTTCGTTTTCAGATGACGTTTTTGAAACAGTTTACGCGCTCATGCGGGCGTTTCACTCGCCGAAATAGAGATTCAGGTCAACCTGTCCGTCAATCCCGTCTACCGTACCGGAAGCGGTATACTGCCACATCGAGAAGGAATAGGGGAAGAAAGGCGTTTTATAATACTGCGCCAGCCAGATCCCATAGTCGGACGCGATTTTTTCGTAGTCGATCTTGGACATATAGTAGGCAGTGTTGCCGTAGATCATCGGCGTATAACCCGCTTCTTTGATCCGGTCGCAGAAAGCGGCGGCGACTTCTGCTCGCTGGGAGGAGGTAAGGTCGTTGGCACGCGCGTCTTCGTCCAGAATCTCCATATCGTACACGACCGGCATCGTCACACCTCTTCCATCGATCAGCGAAAGAACATAGTCCGCTTCCTCGACCGCTTCGTCGGCGGTAATGGCCTGAGAGAAGAAATAGACGCCTGCTTCCAGTCCGTTTTCGACTGCGCGGGTGATATTCCCTTCGTAGCAGCTGTCGGTGACGAGATCGCCGGTACCGTAGCCGCGGTAGCCGCAGCGGATCATTGCAAAATCAACACCGTCGGCTTTGACTTTTGCCCAGTCGATCTCTCCCTGATGATAGGAAATATCGACCCCGAGCATCGAATGGCGGGCGCCTTCCGGCTGATAGGAGGGGCGTCCGTTTTCCCATTTGAGGGCGGAAAAGTCGTAGCTGTTTTTCGGAAGGGAATCGTCGATCTCGGCGTAATGAACCGACGTATCCTTATAAACGATCCGGTCGTCGAAAAATTCCTGAATAAACTCGGCCGAGAGGTTATATTTGGCGACGTAGTAAGCGAAGGTATCAAACGGGATCGAGGTTTTGGAAAGCTCGTCCAGCTGTGCCTGTGCCGACTTCGCTTCTGCCTGAGCGCCCTTGACCGACTGGTCGGCTTCCTGAACGGTCATTCGTGTCTGGATGTAGTTCAAGCCGAGCGCACCGAGGGTAACGACGTTGGTGATGGCGAGAAGGCTCGCAAGTACCGGAGCCAGACGGAATTTTGGACGCTGGCGACTGCGTTCGACCCGAGCCAATCGTTTTTCCCGCTTTTTCTGTGCGCGGAGTGTTCGTTTATCCGCTGGGGGGATTTTGACGGGCGGAAGCTGACCGCCGCTTCCGGAGCCGGCCGAAGGACGGGCAGGGGAAGCAGGACGGCGGGGAGAATTGCCGGAAGAAGCGCGTCTGGTTCCGACGTTGGAAGAGCCGCGGGGGACAGAAGTTGATTTTCTGGGAACGGCAGGGATCACGACCGTCTGTTCGTTGGTATCCTCCGGAAGAGGATCGCAAGATGGGGAGGGGACGCTGCTTAAGATCCGCGTGGCTTCCGAATCTTCGTATCCGGAAGGCTCCAGATCGTCAGGAACCGAATTCAGTTCCTGAGTCAGCGCATCCAGTTCCGCCATCAGACCTTTTTCGTCCTCCTGCTGTTTTTTCTCAGCCTCCGCTTCCGCGCGGATGCTGTCGAGGTCAATATTGAAGTCCCACTCGCCCGAGGGGTCATTGATTTCTTTTGGCATTAAGGATTCCCTCTTTTCTTATGAAAAAGTTTCTCATGAAAAGGTTTCTGTTGAAAAGGCGTCTTAGAAACATCCGGCGCTTACAGAGCCGAATACTTCTTTATTATATAGGATTCGACCTCTTTTGGCAATAGCGGGCTTGACAATGGGAAAGAAGATGCTATAATGGTTTGTAAGCGAACAGTTCTGATTAGAACTTTTTGAAAGAAGGGAAGCCGTCTGGAAAATATATCTGATTTCCTGATGGGGATGCGCCGGATCGTCCGGTTTCAGGAAAGCCTGCTCAAAGAAACCGGTCAGCGGTTCGGGCTGACGCTTTGCGAAACGACGATATTGGCCTTTTTGTACAACAATCCCGAGTACGATACCGCCGCCGATATTGTTCAGCTGCGGATGCTCTCCAAGGGAAACGTTTCGTCGGCGGTCGAAAGCCTGCTGCAAAAAAATCTGCTTGAAAAGCATCAGGACGTTTCCGATCGTCGGGTGTATCATCTGTCGCTGACCGAAACCGCCGCACCTGTTTCCGACGCGATCAAGGAGGTCAACGCGGCGATCGAACGGAAGGTGTTTCAAGGGATCAGTCCAGAGGAACGGGCGATGATCGAAGCGGTCAACGTCAGGATCAGCCGGAATATGAACACGCTGAACGAAACGAAAAATGAAGCTGAAAGGAAAGGAATTTGCAAAAAATGAATAAAGAAAAAAATTTTCTGGCAACCGAGCCGGTAGGAAAGCTGCTGATGCGGCTGGCGCTTCCGACGCTTGCCGCCCAGCTGATCAATATGCTCTACAATATTGTTGATCGGATCTATATCGGTCACATTCGGGAGGTCGGCGCGGCGGCGCTGACCGGCGTAGGGGTCTGTATGCCGCTGATTATGATTGTATCGGCGTTCGCGGCACTGATCGGGTACGGTGGAAGCCCACGCGCATCGATCTTTATGGGGCAGGATAAAAAAGAGGACGCCGAAAAGGTCCTTGGGAACTGCTTTACCGCTCAGCTGATCGTATCAGCGGTGCTGACGGCGGTGCTTCTGCTGTTCGGGCGTTCGCTGCTGCTTTCTTTTGGTGCGAGTGAAAACACGATCGACTACGCTACTGCATATATGAACATCTACGCGATCGGCACGGTCTTTGTTCAGCTCACCCTCGGGATGAACGCCTTCATCACGGCGCAGGGCTTTGCCAAGACCGGTATGTTTTCGGTTCTGATCGGCGCGGTCGCCAACATCATCTTCGACCCGATCTTTATCTTCCTTTTCGATATGGGCGTAAGAGGCGCGGCGCTTGCGACAATCCTTTCCCAGGCGCTTTCCTGCATCTGGGTCTTGTCCTTCCTCTTCGGGAAAAAGACCGGCTTAAAGATCCGCCGGAAAAACCTTGCGCTTAAACCGGCGGTCATCCTTCCCTGTCTGGCGCTCGGCCTTGCGAATTTTATCATGCAGGCCAGCGAAAGCGTGATCTCGGTCTGCTTCAACTCTTCGCTTCTTCGCTATGGCGGGGACATTGCGGTCGGCGCGATGACCATTCTCACCAGTGTTATGCAGTTTGCACTCCTTCCGCTTCAGGGACTGGGGCAGGGGTCGCAGCCGATCATGAGCTATAACTTCGGCGCCAAGAACGCTTCCCGCGTCCGTGCAACCTATAAATTGCTGCTCAAGCTGAGCCTCGGCTACTCGCTTCTTCTCTGGGCGGCGGTCATGATCTTCCCGCAGGTTTTTGCTTCGGTCTTTACCTCGGACGCCGAACTCATTGCCTTTACCGCAAAAGCCATGCGCGCTTATTTCGCGGTGCTCTTTATCTTCGGCATCCAGATTTCCTGCCAGATGGCGTTTACCTCGCTCGGAGAAGCGAAGGCGTCGATCATGGTCGCGGTCACGAGAAAGTTTATCCTTCTGATCCCGCTGATTTATCTGATGCCGCATATCTTTTCCGCCGACAAGACGATGGCAGTTTATATGGCGGAGCCGGTCGCCGATTTTCTGGCGGTCACCTTCACCATCCTCCTCTTCCGTTTTCAGTTCAAACGCGCGCTGAAAAAAATAGAAGACTGATTCCTTTGACGTTTCGCTTGTGAAACGCGGCATCCCGTCGTATCCGCTTTCCGGACGGCGGGATGTTCTTGTTTATACAAAACGTTTTATACAAAACGCGCGCAATGTCTAAAAAGGGCTTGCAATCTTTCTTTCGATATCGTATAATAAAATTGTATTCCCAAAAAGGACTGGAAAGCGCTTTTTGGGCCGGTTTCTTTTAAGGAAAGCGAATATTGTTTAACCATATAAAAAGGACAGGTTTTTTCCCTTATGATGAAATTTGAATCCCATTCTGCGGCGGAGACGGAAGCGGTCGGTGAGAAGTTTGCCCGGATGCTCCGCCCCGGAAATGTTGTCGCCTTTTTAGGCGGGCTTGGGGCAGGCAAAACTGCTTTTACCCGCGGGATGGCGCGCACCCTTGCACCCGACGCGGACGTTTCGAGTCCGACCTTTGCACTGGTCAACGACTACGGCGGGAAGATCCCGTTCTGGCATTTCGATATGTACCGGATCAAAACGATGGATGACCTTTACTCGACTGGATTTTTCGATTATCTGGAGATGGGCGGGATTCTAGCGGTCGAATGGAGCGAAAACATTGCCGGAGCGCTTCCTGAGGGAACGATCTTTGTCCGTATCATTCCGACCGGCGAAAACGACCGGGAGATCCGGATCGGTTCGGATGTTTTTTCCGGTGAATCCGAAAAGGAGGGAAAAGCGTGAAGCTGATCTGTCTTGAAACCTCGGCCAAAACCGCCTCTGCGGCGATCGTGACCGAAGGAAAGGTGCTCGGTCTGACCCAGATCACCGCAGGTCTGACCCATTCCCAGACGGTTCTTCCGGCGCTCTCGTCTCTTTTAAGCGGCTGTTCGATGAGCATCGCCGACGCGGACGGGTTTGCCGTTTCAATCGGTCCCGGCTCGTTTACCGGCCTTCGGATCGGAATTTCCGCCGTCAAGGGTATGGCACAGGGAAGCGGGAAGAAATGCATCGGCGTTTCGACGCTGGAAGCGCTTGCCTATAATTTTGCCGGGCTTTCCTATACCATCTGCCCGGTTATGGACGCCCGCTGCGGACAGGTCTACACCTCCCTTTTCTGGGCCAACGGCGGCGCACCGAAACGGCTCTGGGAGGATATGGCGATCCCGATCGAGACGCTTCGCGAAAAGCTTTCGTCGGTCGAGGGAGACGTCATGTTGGTTGGAGACGGCGCGGAACTGGCCTTTGCGGCGCTTTCCGCTGATCGTTCGGTACTGATCGCACCGCCCGCCCTTCGCTTCCAGTCGGCCGCATCGGTCGGTATGGCTTCGCTTCATCACTTGGAGACAGAAGAACTTTCCGATCCGGGAAGTCTGATGCCCGCTTATCTCCGCCTTCCGCAGGCGGAACGGGAGCTGCTCGCGCGGGAAGCCATGGTTAAAGCTGCGGCGAAGGCAAAATAAAACAGAAAATCAAATAAAAAGAGAGGATATACAGTTATGCTGGCACTTGCATCGGATCACGGCGGTTTCGCCCTGAAACAGGAAGTAAAAAAACATCTCGACGAACAGGGGATCGCGTATAAGGATTTCGGCTGTAACGAAGAGGTCTCCTGCGATTACCCGGATATGGCTCTGCCTGCCTGCGACGCGGTCGTGAGCGGGGAGTGCGATAAGGCGCTCCTTTTCTGCGGCACCGGTATCGGCATCTCGATGGCCGCCAATAAGGTCAACGGCATCCGTGCCTGTGCGTGCAGTGACTATTTTTCCGCTAAATACACTCGCGCGCACAACGATGCAAACGCGCTCTGTCTCGGCGGAAGAGTCGTCGGCGCAGGACTGGCCTGTGAACTGGTCGATATCTTCCTTTCGACTCCGTTTGAAGGCGGACGCCACCAGAAACGGATCGATAAGCTGACCGAAATTGAAAAAAGAGAAAACGCCCGGTAACCTATTCCGGCGATCACGTTTATCACGATTATAAAGAAAGGCTGAAATTTATGTCGAATGTAAAAGTAATGGATCATCCGCTGATTAAACACAAAATCTCTCTTCTCCGCGACTGCAATACCTCTTCCAAGGAGTTCCGCGAGCTGGTTTCTGAGATCGCCATGCTGATGTGCTACGAGGCGACCCGTGATCTTCCGCTCAAGGAAGTCGAGATCGAGACCCCCATCGGAACCGCCCGCAGCGAGATTCTGAACAACGTCAAAATGGCGTTCGTTCCGATCATGCGCGCAGGAATGGGAATGCTGGACGGTATGATCGAGATGATCCCTGCGGCCAAGATCGGCCACATTGGTATGTACCGCGACCCCGAGACGCTGAATCCCGAGCAGTATTACTGCAAGCTCCCCAGCGACATCTCCCGCCGGGAAGTTTATGTTCTGGATCCGATGCTGGCGACCGGCGGAAGCGCGATCGGCGCGATCGATATCCTGAAAAAGGCCGGATGCACCAACATCAAGCAGCTTTGCATCATCGCCTGCCCCGAAGGTATCGAAGCCTTCACGACCGCGCACCCGGATGTTCAGCTTTTTGTCGGCGTTATCGATAAGGGACTGAATGAGGAAGGCTATATCGTCCCCGGACTGGGCGACTGTGGCGACCGGATCTACGGCACCAAATAAAATTGCCTTGCAAGGCTCTGCTGATGAAGCAGAGCCTTTTTGTGCGGCTTTGTTTTCCGCGAAAAAAGGTATTCAGTACAGAAGGAGTTGCAGAGATTACCCATGATCATCGATTTTCACACCCATTGTTTTCCGGACGCGCTTGCACCTCACGCGGTCGATGCGATGCTGAGCGCGGCAAAGGACTGCCCCCGGAGCGCCGGCTTTGAGGTCAAATATGACGGAACCCTTTCCGAACTGCTTCGGATCGCGCATGAGGGAGGTGCGGATTATGTGGTGCAGATGAGCGTTGCTACCACCCCGCATCATCAGTATAAGGTTAACCAGTTTGCGCTTCAGGTCAACGCCCGTTCCGATGCTTTCGCGTTCGGAAGCGTTCACGGTGCGGCTTCCGACTCGCTTGAAGAACTGGAACGGCTGTATGACGCCGGTATCCCCGGAATCAAACTCCACTTTGATGAGCAGGGAATCAATATGGACGATAAGCGCTGGTTCCCGGTTTATGATCTGATCTCCGATCTTGGGCTTCCCTGTACCGTTCACACCGGCTTTGACCCGTTTTCTCCGAACCACCTGCACGCGTCGCCCGAAAAGGTGATGAAGATTCATACGCTTTTCCCCCGTCTGCGGCTGATTCTGGCGCACCTCGGCGGTCTGCTCGAATGGGAAGGCGGGGAAACGCTCGCCGGAAAGGGTATGATGATGGATACCGCGATGGTAAGCGTTGGGCTTCCGCCTGAAACTGCCGCTCGGATCATCCGAAAAAACGGCGCGGAAAACGTACTGATGGGCTCGGATATGCCTTGGGCGACCACCAAAGAAGCGGTCGATTATATCCAGTCGCTTCCGCTGACCGATCGGGAGAAAGAACTGATCATGGGGGAAAACGCCGCCCGCCTGCTCGGGATCGAACAGCTGTAAATGAAAAACGCTGTTTATCATCTTCCCGGCCTTTTTGAGTTTTATGATCTGTATGCGGCCTTTCTTCCACTTTTTCGGGCACACCGGGAGTATTTTTACGACTGGTGTACGATCGGCTCGATTTACGGCGCTCCGGCGGACTGCCTCTGGGGCGGGGGACGGGTCGGGTACGGGGACAACGACCCGCGGGAGGTTTTAGCGCTGATGAAGGAGTACGGGATCTCCGCCCGGCTGACCTTCAGCAACTCGCTCCTTTGTCCGGAGCATCTTTCCGACGCAAAATGCAACGCGCTCTGCCGGCTTTTCTCTGAAAGCGGATATCCCGGGAACGGGGTGATCGTTCATTCGGAGCTGCTGCTTCGGTATCTGATGGAAAATTACCCGGGGCTTTATTTTGTCTCCTCGACCACCAAGGTTCTGACCGATTTTTCCGATCTTCAAAAGGAACTGGAGCGAGAGGAGTTTCGATATGTCGTGCCGGACTTTCGGCTGAATCATGCGTTTGACCGGCTGGCGCTCCTTCCGCAGCAGCTAAAAGACAAGACGGAGTTTCTCTGCAACGAATGCTGTTGGTTTTCCTGCCGCGACCGGAAAGAATGCTATGAGGCGGTTAGCCGGAAGAATCTTGGAGAGGATGCACCGGAACATCATTGTCACGCGCCCGATTCAGCGGAAGGCTATCGGTTTTCCAAAGCGATGGCCAATCCCGGTTTTATCAGCGTCAGGGATATTCAGGAACGCTATCTTTCGATGGGCTTTTCCAACTTCAAGATCGAAGGACGGAGCCTTGGAAGCGCGCTCGTTCTGGAGTTTTTGCTTTACTATCTGACCAAACCGGAATATCAGCTGAATGTACGGGAAGCGATCTATCTCGATAATATGCTCGATCTTTTTTGAAAAAAGTTCTGCCGGTTTTTGAAGGCAGGGCTTTTTTGTTGAAAAAATAAGAACAGCCGCTTGACATGGTGCAGAGAGTGTGCTATTTTTATGGTAACGTTACCACACGGGAGCTTATCGGTAAGGGAGGGAAAAACAGATGGCCAGTATGACGGATATTGCCGCCGTGGCCGGGGTATCGCTTGCGACCGTCGGGCGGGTGCTTCATCATAACGGTTACGTTTCCGAGGACGCCAAAAAGAGGGTAGAGGAAGCGGTAAAAACGTTGGGGTATGTGCCGAATACGATGGCGAGGGCATTGAAGAGCCGGAAAAGCGGTCTGATCGGAAGCTTCGTTGTCGATAATCCCAACGGCCTGTACCGCCGGATCAACGAGAGCCTGACCGATGCCGCAGAGAAAGCGGGAATGAGCCTGATCACCCTTCAGGGCCGCCTTCTTCACCGGGACGAGGGGCTGATCGTTGATCGGTTTATCGGAATGCAGGTGGATGGACTGGTGATCATTTCCAACGGAAACATGACCGCTGATTTATTTGAAAAGCTGCATACGCTGAAAATCCCGGTGGTCTGCGTTGAACGGTGTTATGATTATCCGTTTGTGGATAACCTGATCGTCCGCGACCGTGCGGCTTGTCGGGATGGGCTGATGCGGATGCTGGAAGAGGGGCATCGTTCGCTTGCTCTCCTTGCTATACAGCCTGTCGGTGTGCCGCCCTCTTCCGAAAAAGCTCCGCAGGCGGTCGAATGGGAACGGATGAGCGGATTGATGGAGGCACTGGAGCAGTATGGACTTTCTCCGGAGCAGGTGATTCTGCCGCTGCATAGCTATTCTGTCGAGGAAGGCTATCGCGCCATGAAAAGGGCGCTGATGCGTACACCGCGCCCGACCGGCGTTTTCTGTACGGCGGATACGCTTGCGGCCGGTGCGCTTCAGGCGATTTATCAGGCGGGACTTCGGGTGCCGGACGATATTTCGATCGTGGGGTATGACGATATTATTGCCGGCATCCTTTCGCCGCCGATCGATTCGGTCGGACTGGATCTTTCGGATGCAGGGAAAACGATCTTGTCGATGCTTTCCGATCGGATGAAAAACCCGGAGCTTCCGCCCCAGACTGCCTACTTAAATACCTGCTACCATGATCGTAAAACAGTGGCCGCTTCCCGTTGAAGGAACGCGCCTGCTTCGGCGTGTTCGGCGACCTTGGCTCCCACAAATCGATCTGATCCGCTTCCTGATCGGTCAGGAGGACAATTGTAACGATCAAACAAATTGTTGAAAGGAAGGTTATATGCCGAAGAATGTTTTTACACCGGATAAACGTGACCGCGATACCTCGATTCTGGAGATTTATGACCTTGAAAAGGGAGAGAGCCGGGAGGTGGTCCGCTTTGACCGGCTAATCGAAGCGCCGAACTGGAGCCGGGACGGGAAGAGCCTTTTTTACAACAGCCGCGGAGAGCTCTACCGGTATGATCTGGAAAAAGGGACAGAGGAAAAACTCGATACCGGACTTTGCCGCAACTGCAACAACGATCATGTCCTTTCTCCGGACGGGCGTTCGATCGCCGTCAGTCATTCGGAAGAGAGCTGGATGAGCCGGGTCTATATCGTTCCGATCGGCGGGGGAGAGCCGCGCCTTGTGACTGAAAACTGCCCCAGCTTTCTTCACGGCTGGTCGCCGGATGGAGAGACGTTGGCCTACTGCGCGTTCCGGGATATGGAAAAGGGCGGCGACATCTATACAATCCCCGTTTCCGGCGGGGAAGAGCGTCAGCTGACCTTTACGGAAGGGCTAAACGACGGGCCGGAGTATTCGCCCGACGGGAAGCATATCTGGTTCAACTCGGTGCGCAGCGGACTGATGCAGGCGTGGCGGATGAACGCCGACGGAAGCGAACAGACCCAGATGACCTTTGATGAAGGGTGGAACACATGGTTTCCGCATATCTCTCCCGATGGGAAAAAGGTCGTGATGATCGCCTATAAAAAAGGCGATCTGAAGCCGGGCGAACACCTTCCCCATAAGTGGGTGGAGCTGCGGCTGATGAACGCGGACGGGAGTCGTCTGAAAACCCTTCTCACCCTTTTCGGTGGTCAGGGTACGATCAACGTCAACTCTTGGGCACCGGATTCCAAGCGGTTTGCCTATGTACGATATGAACTGCCGAAAGAATAACGATCGATAAAAAACCGGAGAAGAAGCCTTTTCGCCTCTTCTCCGGTTTTCGTTTACGAGTTACAGTTTCAGATGACAGATAAAGAGACGCATACCGTCTTGGATCGGGAATTCGGAAACCTTTACGAATCCGCATTTTTCCGCTGTTTTCCAGGAAGCGATGTTTTTATCGATGATATAGGCGGAGAAAGAGCCGCTTTTCCTTTTGTCCGCACATCATCGATCAGCTTTATTTACTCACAATAAAAAAGCCGGATAAGACTGCGGGAATCTCACCCGCCATCTTATCCGGCTTTGCCGTATCCTGACGATTAGGTACGGATGTCTCCGATGAACAAAAGTAAAAAAGATTCAGTTCATTTACGCGTTAGCAGCCTCGAGTTTTTCGATGCCCTTCTTGACGCGGGCGATCGTTTCGTCCTTGCCCAGAAGCTCGGCAATTTCAATACCGCCGCCGGGGGTAAACTGCTTGCCGGAAACGGCTACGCGCAGCGGCCAGAGGATCAGACCGTTCTTGACGCCCTTTTCGGCGATCAGCGCGAATACGCGGTCGTGGATGACGTCCAGTTTCCAGTCTGCGGGATCGATCCCTTCGAGAACGGGGAGAAGGTCGCGCAGCGACTGGAGAGAGTTCTCAGAATTGGTCTTCATCTTCTTGTGGCTGTACATCGCGATATCGTATTCCGGAAGCGCGTCGATAAAGTCGATCTGCTCGGGAATATCGGTAAAGACCTCGGTACGGGGCTGGAGCATTTCCGCCAGTACGTTCATATCCAGATCGGTTCTCTTGGTGCCCTGCTCGATATACGGGCGCGCCATTTCGATGAACTTCTCGGGGGCCATTTTGCGGATATAGATACCGTTGATGGCTTTGAGCTTGGCCGGGTCAAAGATCGCGGGAGAATGAGAGATGCCATCGATGTCAAACGCCTCGACCAGTTCCGGCAGGGTAAAGATCTCGTTCTCGCCCTTGGGCGCCCAGCCCAGAAGTGCGATGTAGTTGATAACGGCTTCCTCAAGGTATCCCTTCGCAATCAGATCCTCAAACGAAGCGTCGCCGTTTCTCTTGGAGAGCTTGTGGGTCGCGTCCTTCATGACGGGCGGAACATGGATATAAACCGGGATGTCCCAGCCGAATGCCTCGTAAAGGAGGTTGTACTTGGGGGTGGAGGAGAGGTACTCGTTGCCGCGGATAACGTGGGTGATGCCCATCGTATGGTCGTCAACGACGTTTGCAAAGTTATAGGTCGGCATACCGTCCGCTTTGATCAGAACCTGATCGTCCAGCTCGGAGTTGTTGACGGTAATATCGCCGAAAACCTCGTCGTGGAAGGTGGTGGTGCCTTCCTGCGGGCACTTCTGACGGATGACATAGGGGATGCCCGCCGCCAGTTTTTCCGCGACCTCTTCCTTGGAAAGGTTGCGGCAGTGGCCGTCGTATTTGGGAACCATGCCGGAAGCGGACTGGATCTTGCGCATCTCTTCCAGACGGTCTTTGTCGCAGAAGCAGTAGTAGGCGTGTCCCGTCTCGACCAGCTTCTCGGCATACGCTTTAAACATTCCCATTCTCTGGCTCTGAATATAGGGGCCGACCGGACCGCCGATATCGGGGCCTTCGTCCCAGTTCAGACCGGTTTTCTTCAGGGTGTTGTAGATGATGTCAACCGCGCCCTCGACATAGCGCTCACGGTCGGTATCCTCGATACGGAGGATAAAGGTGCCGCCATTTTTCTTAGCGACCAGATAGGTATAAAGAGCAGTACGCAGGTTGCCGATATGCATATACCCCGTAGGGCTGGGGGCAAACCGGGTACGGACAGGCTTTTTGTTTTCCATCGGTTCAGAACTTCCTTTCACAAAACTGCATTTACCATTCTATTTTACATGGTTTCCTTCTAAATGTCAACGTTTCATGAGCAATAAGCGGGAAAAAAGAACCGGCTCCAAACCCCGCCCGCATTTTTTCGGCTGTGATCGGTGAATCTGTGCACATTTTCTGCTCAAAACCGTACAACCCGCGAAAAAAGAATGTCCGCCCGAATCTTCCTGACCGCGAATCTCCCGATATTCTTGACATTTCAGCGCCCCTGTGGTAAACTTTCACTATAATCTCTAGGTATGTTTAGTGAATCTGCGAGGGTGCTTTTGAGAGACCCACGCGCATACTTTTTATGGAAAGAAAGGATTTTTGCGATGATACCGACTACGGCTTCGCTTTTTGACTGTACGCATACACTGGCGGCTCCGCTTCTTGAAAAAAGCACCTACCCATGGGAAATCCTCGGGCAGATCAAAGACTTCGTGCTTGCACTCGGAAAGACGCTTTCTCCCGATGAATACGATTCTCCTTCGGAAAACGTCTGGATCGCAAAAGACGTGAAGATCGCGCCGACCGCTTCGATCACCGGCCCCTGCATCATCGGAAAGGGTACCGAAATCCGCCCCGGCGCGTTTATCCGCGGGAGCGTACTGGTCGGGGAGAGTTGCGTCATCGGCAACTCGACCGAGCTGAAAAATGTCATCATCTTCGACTGCGTGCAGGTGCCCCACTTCAACTATGTCGGCGATTCGGTTCTCGGCTTCCATTCCCATATGGGAGCGGGCGCCGTCACTTCCAACGTCAAGTCGGATAAAACCCTCGTCACCGTCAAATCGCCGGATGAACAGATCCCAACCGGACTGAAAAAGTTTGGCGCGATGCTGGGCGACTATGTTGAGGTTGGCTGCAACAGCGTCCTCAACCCCGGCACCGTGATCGGAAAAGAATCGCAGGTCTACCCGACCTCCTGCGTGCGCGGCGTTTTGCCTGCGCGCCATATATGGAAAAACAATGGGACGGTCGTTCCGAAACGTTAAAGTCTGAATCTATATACAGGAAAGGTTAATCAAGATGGGAAGATATTTCGGCACGGACGGATTCCGTGGAGAAGCGAACAAAAACCTGACCGCCGACCATGCCTTTAAGGTCGGCCGGTTTCTGGGATGGTACTACGGCGAACTGAAACGCCGGGCAGGCGATATGACCCCCGCCCGGATCGTCATCGGCAAGGATACGAGACGCTCCAGCTATATGTTCGAGTATTCGTTGGTCGGCGGTCTGGTCGCTTCGGGCGCGGATGCCTACCTTCTGCACGTCACGACGACCCCTTCGGTCGCTTATGTGGCGCGCACCGACTCGTTCGACTGCGGGATTATGATCTCGGCCAGCCATAACCCCTATTACGATAACGGCATCAAGCTGATTAACGGACAGGGCGAAAAGATGGACGAGGAAACGATCGCACTGGTCGAAGATTATCTCGACGGAAAGCTGACCGTTTTCGGTGAGGAAATGAAAGAAGTCCCCTTTGCCCACCGTGACGGGATCGGCCGGACGGTCGACTACGTCTCCGGAAGAAACCGATATATCGGTTATCTGATCTCGCTCGGTATGTACTCCTTCAAGGGTAAGAAGATCGGCCTTGACTGCGCAAACGGAAGCTCGTGGAACATCGCCAAGTCGGTATTCGACGCGCTCGGCGCACAGACCTACGTCATGGGCGCGGAGCCCAACGGCCTGAATATCAATGAAGGCGTCGGCTCGACCCATATCGGGGCGCTTGCCGAATTCGTCAAGGAAAAGGGACTGGACGCGGGCTTTGCCTACGATGGAGACGCCGACCGCTGTCTGGCGGTCGATGAGACCGGAAACATCATCACCGGCGACCATATTCTCTATATCTACGGCCGCTACTTAAAAGAGCGGGGAGAGCTGCTTGGAAACACCGTTGTCACGACCGTCATGTCCAACTTCGGCCTCTATAAGGCGTTTGATGAACTGGACATCGGCTACGCGAAAACCGCGGTCGGCGATAAGTATGTCTATGAATATATGCAGCAGAACGGCTGCCGGATCGGCGGGGAAGAGTCGGGGCACATCATCTTCTCCAAATATGCTTCGACCGGAGACGGTATTCTGACCTCACTCAAGCTGATGGAGGTCATGCTCGCCAAGAAGCAGACGCTGAGCGAGCTGGCTCGTCCGCTCACCATCTATCCTCAGGTGCTCAAGAACATCCGCGTGAACGATAAGACGGCCGCTCAGAACGATCCCGATGTACAGAAAGCGGTCGCGGCAGCGGCAGAAGCACTCGGCGATACCGGACGGATCCTTGTCCGCGAATCGGGCACCGAACCGCTCGTCCGTGTCATGGTCGAAGCGGAATCGAAAGAAGAATGCGAAAAATACGTGGATTCGGTCATCGACGTGATCAAGGCCAAGGGCTTTGCCGTCAATTGATGTGTTCCTTTTCCCTTGTAGAAAGAAGGTATATCTATGTGCGGAATCGTAGGATTCAGCGGAAGAAGACAGGCGGCTCCCATTCTGCTTGACGGACTGGCAAAGCTGGAATACAGAGGCTATGACTCGGCGGGACTCGCTGTCCGCGACGGAGAGAACAAGCCGGTCGTCGTCAAGGCCAAGGGGCGGCTGAAAGCACTCTTTGAAAAGACCGACGGCGGACGGACGCTGACCGGTACCTGCGGCATCGGCCATACCCGCTGGGCGACCCACGGAGAACCTTCCGAAGTAAACGCCCATCCTCATATCAGCGACGATCTCGCGGTGGTCGCCGTTCATAACGGCATCATCGAAAACTATCAGGAGCTGAAGGAAAAACTGGTCAAAAACGGATACAGCTTCTACTCCCAGACCGATACCGAGGTCGCGGTCAAGCTGATCGATTATTACTATAAGAAATATAACGCAGGCCCGGTCGATGCGCTCGCCCGCGCGATGGTGCGGATTCGCGGAAGCTACGCCCTTGCCGTCATGTTCGAGTCGGCGCCGGAAGAGATTTACGCTGCCCGTAAGGACTCCCCGATGATTATCGGCGTTTCCGACGGCGAGACCTATCTTGCTTCCGACGTTCCCGCGATCCTGAAATATACCCGGAGCGTCTATTATATCGGCAATCTTGAGATCGCCCGGCTCGGAAAAGGCGATGTCACTTTTTACAACATCGACCGCGAAGAGATCGAAAAAGAGCCGGTCGAGATCAAGTGGGACGCAGAAGCGGCTGAAAAGGGCGGCTTTGAGCACTTTATGATGAAGGAAATTCATGAACAGCCCCGCGCCGTTCAGGACACCATCAACTCGGCGGTCAAGGACGGCGTGATCGATCTTTCCGCGGCAGGACTGACCGACGACGATCTGAAGGGCTTTTCTGAGATCCATATCGTTGCCTGCGGAAGTGCGTACCATGTCGGCGTTGCGACCCAGTATGTCATGGAGGATCTCGCACGGATCCCCGTCCGGGTCGATCTGGCTAGTGAATTCCGCTACCGTCGGCCGCTGTTGGACAAAAACGCTCTCGTTATCATCATCTCCCAGTCGGGTGAAACGGCCGACTCGCTTGCGGCACTTCGTGAAGCGAAGGGAAGAGGAATCCGCACCCTCGGAATCGTCAACGTCGTCGGTTCGTCGATCGCCCGTGAAGCGGACAGCGTTTTCTATACCCTCGCAGGCCCCGAGATCGCCGTTGCGACCACCAAGGCTTACTCGACCCAGCTGATCGCCGGGTATCTCCTTTCGATCCAGATGGCAAAAGCGCGCGGAGAGATCGATGAAGAGAAATACGCTTCGCTGATTGCCGAACTCCAGACCCTCCCCGAAAAGATCAAACGGGTACTGGACGATAAGGAACGGATCCAGTGGTTCGCGGCGAAATTCGCAAGCGCCCGCGACATCTTCTTTATCGGGCGCGGACTGGACTACGCGATCAGCCTTGAGGGAAGCCTCAAGATGAAGGAAATCAGCTATATCCACTCGGAAGCCTACGCGGCGGGCGAACTCAAGCACGGTACGATCAGCCTGATCGAGAACGGAACGCTCGTGATCGGCGTACTGACGCAGGAAGAGCTGTACGAAAAGATGATCAGCAACATGGTCGAAGTCGGCTCCCGCGGTGCGTATCTGATGGGGCTGACCAACTACGGCAACTACTCGATCGAAGACACCGCCGACTTTACCGTTTATATTCCCAAGACAGATAAGCACTTCACGACCAGCCTTGCGGTCGTTCCGCTTCAGCTGATGGGCTATTACGTTTCGGTCGCGAGAGGTCTTGACGTGGATAAGCCGAGAAACCTTGCAAAGAGCGTAACGGTCGAGTAATCTCCACTGGTGGAGTGATTCTGCTCTGTTGAAATTGTCATCATACAAAAATGAAAGATCCCGCTCTGTCTCCTTCTTAAAAAGACAGAGCGGGATCCGTTTCTTTCAGAAACTTTTCCTTCAGAAACTTTTTTTTGCAAAAACTTCTCTTGCAGAAAACCTTTCGCCCAAAAAACACCGGCATCCTGCTCAGACAGAATGCCGGTGTTTTTTTACGGATGATTATTTTGCGGGAACCGCTTCCGTGTTTTTCTTGGAAGCGGCATAGGCCTTGACCGAGCTTACGACGATCGTAAGACCCAGCGCGATCAGAGCGACTGCGATAATGACCTGAAGGCCTTCGACAAGGAAGGTAGCGCTTCCGGCCTGAATGGCTTTGATCAGCGCGATCAGCCGTTCAACAAGCGCCGTAAAGGTGACGCAGAGCATGATGATGAGGGGCGGGAAGAGCATCCGGTTCTTTCTTCCGGTGACTTTCATGAATACGCACAGGGTAACGAGAACGAGTGCCGAGAGCAATTGGTTAGCGGAACCGAACAGCGGCCAGATGTTTGCATAGCCGATCTTTGTGAGGACAAAGCCGCACAGAAGGGTAACGGCGGTCGCAAAGTAGACGTTGCACAGGACTTTTCTCCAGACAGGAGCGTTTTTCATATCGTCTTCCGAGAACAGCTCCTGAAAGCTCATACGGCCGATTCTCGCAACGGCGTCCAGACTGGTCAGCGCCAGAGCGGAAACGCACATCGTCATAAAGGTCTGCGCGATCGAAACCGGAACACCGAACATCTCAAAGAATCCGGCGACACCGGAGGAGAAGATCTGGAAGGGGGTGCCGGAAGCGGGGGTACCGTCGGCAGCCGCAGCAGCGCCTGCAACGCAGAGCGCCAGAACCGCCAGAAGGCTTTCCAGAACCATTGCGCCGTATCCGACCTTCAGCATATCCTTTTCGTTGCTGATCGTCTTGGAAGAGGTGCCGCTCGAAACGAGGCTGTGGAAGCCGGAGACCGCGCCGCAGGCAACCGTGACGAAGAGGATGGGGAAGAGGTCGCCCAGCTTCTCGTTATGGAAACCGGTGAAAACGGGAAGATTCATGGAAGGGTGCGCGACCAGAAGACCGATCGCCGCGCCTGCGATCATGCCGATGAACATAAAGGTGGTCATCGAATCGCGGGGCTGTTTCAGCAGCCAGATCGGGAGAACGGCCGCGAAGAAGATGTAAGCGAAGGTGATGTAGATCCAGGTGTTTTTACCGGCGGTAATCGGGAGATTCATGCCGACAACAAACGAGAGGATGGTGAAAACCAGTCCAAGAACCGTTTCTTTCCAGCCGGAGAGATGGAGCTTCTTCTGGATCAGACCGAAAATAATGGCGAATACGATAAACATAACCGAGACGCTGCCTGCGGCCGCGTTGGTCGCAGCGGCGGGGGCGAGGGAGGTAACACCGTCGGTAACGGTATAGGCGTTGAAGGTGCCGGCGACCATATCCGCGAAAGCGGCGATGACCAGCAGGGTAAACAGCCAGCAGAAGAGCAGGAAGATCTTCCGTCCGAATTTACCGATGTATTTTTCGATCAGCAGACCCATCGACTTGCCTTCGTTCTTGACCGAAGCATAGAGAGCACCGAAATCGGTGACTGCGCCGAAGAAGATGCCGCCGATCAGAACCCAGAGCAGAACCGGCAGCCAGCCGAAAACGGCGGCCTGGATCGCACCGGTGACAGGGCCTGCGCCTGCGATCGAACTGAACTGGTTGTTGAAAACCGTCCAGCCGTTGGTCGGTACATAGTCTTTGCCGTCCTCATGGGTCACGGCAGGGGTTTTCGCGGTGGGATCGATGCCCCATGTCTTGGCGATCCAGCGTCCGTACAGGGCGTAGGCGAGGATCAGGCAGACAGCCGCGATCAGAACAATAACGAGTGTGTTCATGATGCTTTCCTCCTGGAATTTTCTTGACGCGGCATACAAATGCTCCGATCAGAGACGAAAAAAGCCTTCGTCTCCCTTTCCGCAAAAATACGGAAAAACGAAGACGAAGGCGAAACTCCGCGGTACCACTTCGATTGCCTGCTCCATCGCAGACCCCTTATCCGCAGCAAAAACTGCGCTGTCCGTTAACGGGGAAGAACCGGCCGCGGCTACTAAAACAAAGTTGTTCACCGGTGGCTGCTCGCAGGGGAGGGCGAACGGATCCGCTGCCGCCTTTCCATCACCGGCGGCTCGCTGCAAACGGATGATTCCGGACGTCATGTCCTGGTCGATGCATTTGTATGTCGTTGAGTATGATTGTAGTACAACTTTCTCTGCCTGTCAACGACCAATTCAAAAAAAGTTCAGAATTTATAAAAGTTTGTGCATCCCGAATGAACAATAAACCGGATTCGCAAAGATTTTGTCGATTTTACAAATCTCCTGCAGTGAGAAAAAGAAAAGCTCCGCTTTTCCTTTTTGAGGAGAAGCGGAGCCGTAGATAAATGTCCTTTTACCGGGTCATTTTATCCAGACAGTCGATCAGTTCACTGATCTTTGTCTCGATCTCGTCCGGATCGCCTTTTTCCATCGCCTCCCGGACGCAGCAGGCGGTATGTCCCTTGAGTACCTCGCGGTTGGCCTTGCGGATCAGCGACTGAGCGGCCAGAAGCTGAGTCGAAATATCGATACAGTACCGGTCGTCCTCGATCATCCGCATCACCGCGTCCAGCTGGCCGCGGGCGTTCGCGACCAGGCGGGCGACCTTTTTGTGATCGGCTTTCATCCGTCGATACCGGTTACTTCATATCCGGCATCAACAACGGCTTGGGTAAGGACATCGTTCGAGACCTCATGGCTCAGCTCTGCGTTTGCAAGCCCCGCTTCGAGATCAACGACAGCCGTTACGCCGTCGATGGCGTTCAGCGCTTTTTCGACGTGAGCCTTGCAGTGGGCGCACATCATGCCTTTAACATGGATTACCTTTTTCATAGTGGATTTTCCTCCTTCTTGATGAGCTTCCGGCGAAACGGGTTCGTCCGGAAGGGTGATACGGGTTTCAATGACCGCCGCGTCCTTTTCCTCGGCTTCATCGAGCGCGCCGGTGTCAGGCGCTTTCCAGAACCGGAGACGAAGGGCGTTGCTGACGACCGATACCGACGAGAAGCTCATTGCCGCCGCGCCGAACATCGGATTGAGCTTAATTCCCCAGATGGGGTAGAGCGCGCCCGCTGCGATCGGGATACCGACCGAGTTGTAGCAGAGCGCCCAGAAGAGGTTCTGCTTGATGTTGCGCAGAACCGACCGGGAGAGTTCGAGAAGCTTTACGACATCCCGAAGGTCGCTCTTGACCAGAACGACGTCCGCCGATTCGATCGCAACATCCGTTCCCGCGCCGATCGCGATGCCGACGTCTGAGCGCGCGAGCGCCGGCGCGTCGTTGATGCCGTCGCCGACCATCGCGACCTTTTTCCCTTCCGCCATCAGCTGTGCGACATGGGATTCCTTATCCTGCGGAAGGACTTCGGCGATGACTTTATCAAGCCCCAGCTGCCGTCCGATTGCTTCGGCGGTGCGCCGGTTGTCTCCGGTCAGCATGATGACCTGTACGCCCCGTTTCTGGAGAGCGTGAATCGCGGAAGCGCTGGTTGGGCGAACCCGGTCGGCAACCGCTGTGACGCCCAGAAGAGTCTGCCCCTTGGCAAAGAAGAGGGGGGTCTTTCCTTCGCCCGCGAGCCGTTCCGATTCTTCTAAGGCGCTTCCGAGCGCGATGTCGTTTTCCTTCATAAACGCCGCGTTGCCGCCGAGAACGGTCTCTCCGCCGATCACGCCGCGGATCCCTCTCCCGGGAATGGTTTCAAATCCCGATACCGGCAAAAGGGTCAGCCCTCGTTTTTCCGCTTCAGCGATCAACGCCAGCCCAAGCGGATGCTCCGACGGCTTTTCGAGCGATGCGGCGAGCGTTAGAAGTTCATTGGAAGCGGTATCTCCGGCGGCGACGAGGTCGGTGACAGCCGGCTTTCCTTCGGTGATGGTACCGGTTTTGTCCAGAACGACAGTGTTGATATGATGGGAGGTCTCGAGCGCCTCTGCCGACTTGATGAGGATGCCGTTTTTCGCGCCGACGCCGGTTCCGACCATGATCGAAGTCGGGGTCGCAAGCCCGAGTGCACAGGGGCAGGAGATGACGAGAACCGAAATCGCGGCGTTAAGCGCGGCGGGGATTCCCTGACCGGCGAGCATCCAGATGATGAACGCGATAACCGCGATCGAGATAACCGCCGGGACAAAGATCCCGCTGATCTTGTCGGCCATACGCGCGATCGGCGCCTTAGTCGAAGCGGCCTCTTCCATAAGCCGGATGATCTGTGAGAGGGTGGTGTCCTCGCCGACTTCGGTTGCCTCAAAAACGAGGTAGCCGGTCTTGAGGACGGTCGCGCCGGTGACTGTATCGCCCGGCTTTTTGGAGACCGGCATACTTTCTCCGGTCAGCGCGGATTCGTCCACGCTTCCGCCGCCTTCAACGAGCTTTCCGTCGACCGGGATCGTTCCGCCTGCCTTGACGGCGATCAGGTCGCCGCGGGAAAGATCGGCGGTATCGACCGTGATTTCAACACCGTCCCGTAAAACGGTCGCGGTCGTCGGCCGAAGCGCGACCAGCGCCCCGATCGCATCCGAGGTCTTGGCTTTGGCACGGGCTTCGAGGAACTTTCCGAGACTAATCAGCGTCAGGATCATGCCCGCCGATTCAAAGTAGAGATCCATCGCGATCATATGTCCCATCTTGAACATCCCATCGCTGATGGCGTAGCCCAGCCGGAAGAGCTGAACCGAACCGTAGACGGTCGCGGCGGAAGAGCCGAGCGCGATCAGCGAGTCCATATTGGGCGCGCCCTTAAACAGACGGGAGAAGCCGTTGGTGAAATAATGGAAGTTGAGATAGAGGATCGGAAGCAGCAGGAAGAACTGCGTCAGCGCCAGCGTGAACAGGTTCCTGTCTCCGTGGAAGAAGGAGGGAAGCGGCCAGTGGAACATATGCCCCATGCAGATATAAAAGAGAAGGACGGTAAAAACGCCCGACGCGATCAGCTTGTGCTTCTGGGTGCGGATCTCCTTTTTCTGTCTCGCGGCAGCTTCCGCGGCCGATTCTCCGCCTGACTTTTTCGCAGCGCCGCTCGATGCGACGGTTGCGCCGTATCCGCTTTTTTCAACGGCGTCGCAGAGCGTTGCGGGGCTGGTTGCTCCCTCATCGTAGGTGACCGAAGCGGAATTGGTCATCAGACTGACCACCGCCTCCTGGACGCCGGGAACCTTCCCGAGCGCTTTTTCGACATGGGCTGAGCAGGCGGCGCAGCTCATACCGGTTACATTCAGCTTGACTTTTGCCATAAGTCGTTCTTCCTTTCTGATTGCCCTGCTGAAACTCCGGGCATATTTCGGTTCGGGGGGCCTCCGAACGGGCTGATGATATTCCC
>JALEHK010000059.1 GCA_022770625.1 Oscillospiraceae bacterium
GATTTTGATTTTTATTCACGTTTTTTTCTTTCACGCAAAGTCATCCTTTCTTATATGGGAAAATATCCTTTATAAACGGACATGAATCACACTATGTGATTTTCATCATAGCATTAAATAATTCCTTGTTGAGTTTTGCAAAAAGCAAAACTCGATAGCGTCCGTGAAACTTGTTTCGCAGCATTAAATCATTCCTTGCTGTATTTGTCCGCCAAGGACAAATACAGAAGCGTCCGCAGAGCTTTGCTCTGCAGCATTAAATCATTCCTTGTTGTATTTGTCCGCCAAGGACAAATACAGAAGCGTCCGCAGAGCTTTGCTCTGCAGCATTAAATCATTCCTTATTGTATTTGTCCGCCAAGGACAAATACGGAAGCGTCCGCGAAACTTGTTTCGCAGCATTTATTATAACATATTTAGGCGGTTTGCCCCAGTCCTTTTTCAGAAAATGCCGGTGAGGGGCGGATTCTGTAGAATCTGTCAAAAAGGAGAGAGAAGAAGGGCGGATATTTTCTTTGTTAAATAAGGATTAGTCCTTGCAAAATCCGGCAAAAAGTTGGAAAATAGAAGATAATATGGATTCGTGCATCCGCCGGGAATTTTTCCGTCCGGATATGCCGGACATCATTTTTGAAAGGAACCGACCTCATGAAACTGCTTGAAGAAAGAATTGCACGCGACGGCATCGTCAAAGAAGGAAATGTCCTCAAAGTAGACAGCTTCCTCAACCACCAGATGGACACCGCGCTTTTCAGCGCGCTCGGAGAAGAATGGGCGCGGCTTTTTGCCGACGCGCCGATCAACAAGATCCTCACGATCGAAGCCTCCGGCATCGGCATCGCCTGTGTTGCGGCGCAGCATTTCGGCGTACCGGTCGTTTTTGCGAAAAAATCCCAGAGCATCAACCTTGATGGGGCGATGTATTCCTCCAAGATCGAGTCGTTTACCCACAAGCGGGTCTATGACGTAATCGTTTCCAAAAAGTTTTTGGGGCCGGAAGATCATGTGCTGATCATCGACGATTTTCTCGCCAACGGATGTGCAGTGCTCGGGCTGATCGACATTATCAAGGCGGCGGGCGCGACGCTTGAAGGGGTCGGAATCGCGGTCGAAAAGGGCTTCCAGCAGGGCGGAAAGAAGCTAAGAGAGATGGGCGTCCGGGTCGAGTCGCTCGCGATCGTGGACGCGATGGACGCGGAAAGCGGAGCCATAACCTTCCGTGAGCAGCCCCACCAGTCATAAGAGACCGGGGAAACCTAAAAAAAGGAGACAAAACGTATGGAATTTGATCCCAACGGCTTTCCTGTTCCTTTTTTGCAGCGGATGGAGCGAATGCTCGGAAGCGAATATCCGGCTTTTTTAGAGCGGTTTGCGCTCGGGTCGCGCCACCATGGGCTTCGGGTCAATCCGCTCAAACTCTCGCCACAGGAATTTCTTTCCCGACATGGAGAAGCCCGGCACGGGAATATGTTTGCAGAGCCGCTGACGCCGGTACCGTGGGCGGAAACAGGATTTATCTACGATGAAGCCGACCGCCCGGGGAAAAGTCCGCTTCACGAGGCGGGGCTTTACTACATTCAGGAGCCGAGCGCGATGTCGGCGGTCGAGGCGCTGGATGTAAAGCCGGGGCTTCGGGTACTCGATCTTTGCGCGGCGCCGGGCGGGAAAACCACCCAGATCGCCGGGAAGATGATGGGAGAAGGGCTGCTGATCGCCAACGAGATCATCCCCTCCCGTGCAAAAATCCTTTCCCAGAATATCGAGCGGATGGGAATCGGGAACACGATCGTGCTCAACGAAACGCCGGCGCGGCTTGCCGAACGGTTTCCGTCAACCTTTGACCGGATTTTAGTCGATGCACCCTGTTCGGGGGAAGGGATGTATCGGAAAAACGACATAGCGCTCACCGAATGGAGCGAGGACAACGTAAAGATGTGTGCAGCAAGACAGGACGAGATCCTTGACGCCGCCGCGCGGATGCTCGCGCCGGGCGGACGGATCGTTTATTCGACCTGCACCTTTTCTCCGGACGAGGACGAAGGAAGCATCTGCCGGTTTTTAGCGGCGCACCCGGAGTTCTCGCTTGACCACGCAAAGCCGGAAGCGTTTTTTGAACCGGCGGACGGACGGTTTTTGGAGCAGGCGGTCTATCATCCGGAAACGCCGGTTCCGGATGACATCGGGAAGGCGCTCCGGGTCTGGCCGCACAAGGTGGACGGCGAGGGGCATTTTCTCGCGGCGCTCACCCTTTCCGCAGACGCGCCCGACTATTCGCCCGATTATCCGGTGCTCCCGATCGGCAGCGGTCGGCTTCCGAAAGCCGAAGCGATGCTTTACCGGGAATTTGCCGAACATACCCTTTCGGAAACGGGACGGGATTTTCTCGAAGCGGGGGTCTTTACCCTTTTCGGAAGCGAGCTTTATATTGAACCGGCGGAAGTTCTTCCGCTCGACCGGCTGAAGGTTGTGCGGTGCGGAATCCACACCGGGAGCTTTCTGAAAAACCGATTTGAACCGGCGCACGCACTGGCACTGGCGCTGAAAAGCGAGGATTTTTCGGGCGGCGCAAGGGTCGGGATGGAAGAAGCGACGCGGTTTTTGCGCGGGGAGACACTGGACATTGCGGCGGAAAAGGGCTGGCAGCCGGTGATTCTGTGCGAAAAGGGCGGAGAGTATCCGCTCGGGTGGTGTAAATCGGACGGACGGCGGCTCAAAAATCACTATCCTAAGGGATTACGGAAACTATAAAGTTTAGGATCGACCCCTTTTTAATGGGGTCGTGGGTGTGAGCGGAGGGCAAAGCCCTCCGCTCACACCCAGCGACCGATATTTACTTTTTTTCACAGCTTCTAAAATGTTCCGATTCTGATTGTCGCCGTTAGGCGACCCAAAATATTGTCTTAAAAAAGCTGTACCTACTGATGTCAAAGGCATTAGCAGGTACAGCTTATCTTTTTTGATTATTTTTTGGGTTCCGCTAACGCGGAACAAATAGAATCGGTACGTCTGTCAGCTGTGAAAAAGTGTGAGTATCAGTAGAGCCTGCAAGCGGAGGGCTTTGCCCTCTCGACACCCACAAGCCTTTAAAAAGGCTTGACCTAAACTTTTTTGATGGCTGTATCGGCAGGAAGAGGGATCAATCGTCCAGTTTGAGGACGGCCATGAACGCTTCCTGCGGAACCTCGACGCTTCCGAGTTTACGCATTCGTTTTTTGCCTTCCTTCTGTTTTTCAAGAAGCTTCTTCTTACGCGAAATATCGCCGCCGTAGCATTTGGCCAGAACGTCCTTCCGCATCGCCTTGACCGTCTCGCGGGCAATGACCTTACCGCCGATCGCCGCCTGGATCGGGATCTCAAACAGCTGGCGCGGGATATTTTCCTTCAGGTTCTCGGCGATCTTCCGGGCGCGCGGGTAGGCGGAGTCCGCGAAAACAATAAACGAGAGCGCATCGACGATCTCTCCGTTCAAGAGAAAATCGAGTTTGACGAGTTTGGACTCCTTATACTCCTTAAACTCATAGTCGAAAGAAGCATAGCCCTTGGTGCGGGATTTGAGCGCGTCAAAAAAGTCGTAAATGATCTCGGCCAGCGGCAGTTCATAATGCAGCTCGGCGCGCGTCTCTTCGATATAACTCATCCCGTGGTAGATACCGCGGCGCTCCTGACAGAGGGTCATGATATTCCCGACGTAATCAACCGGCGTCAGAATATTGGCGGTAACAAACGGTTCCTCGGCCTTTGCGATCAGCGTCTGGTCGGGATAGTTGGTGGGGTTGTCAATATAAAGGATGCTTCCGTCGGTCTTGGTCAGCCGGTAGATAACCGAAG
Organism: Oscillospiraceae bacterium; assembly: GCA_022770625.1. Taxonomy (GTDB): domain Bacteria; phylum Bacillota; class Clostridia; order Oscillospirales; family Ruminococcaceae; genus Faecivivens. The sequence goes on from JALEHK010000059.1 coordinate 3,829, forward strand.
GCGCGGTCGTGACGAGATCGAGATTGAACTCGCGCTCCAGACGCTCCTGAATGACCTCCAGATGAAGCAGCCCTAAAAATCCGCAGCGGAAGCCGAAGCCCAGTGCGACCGAAGTCTCTGGCTCAAACGAAAGGGAGGCGTCGTTGAGTTGGAGCTTTTCAAGCGCTTCCCGCAGGTCGGGGTAGCGTGCGCCGTCGGCGGGATAGATACCGCAGTAGACCATCGGGTTGACCTTACGGTAACCGGCGAGCGGTTCAGCGGCGGGATTGTCCACGAGAGTGACTGTATCGCCGACGCGGGTATCGGCGATGGATTTGATCGAAGCGGTGATATAGCCGACGTCACCCGCTTCCAGCGTATCGCAGGGAGCCAGTTTCTTGGCGCCCATATGGCCGATCTCGACAACGTCAAACTCGGCGCCGGTCGCCATCAGGCGGATGCGGCTGTTTTTGGTGATGGTGCCCTCTTTGATGCGGACGTAGATGATGACACCGCGGTAGGAATCGTAGTAGGAATCAAAAACGAGCGCCTGAAGCGGGGCGGACGGATCGCCCTTCGGAGCAGGAATATCGCTCACGATCCGCTCCATGACCTCTTCGATCCCGATTCCGGCTTTTGCCGAAATGCGGGGCGCGTCCATGGCGGGAAGGCCGATTACATCCTCGATCTCGTGGCAGACGCGGTCGGGGTCGGCGGCGGGAAGGTCGATCTTATTGACGACCGGAAGCACCTCAAGGTCATGATCGACCGCAAGGTAGGTATTGGCAAGGGTCTGCGCCTCGATACCCTGAGACGCATCGACAACCAGCACTGCGCCCTCGCAGGCGGCCAGCGACCGGGAAACCTCATAGTTAAAATCAACGTGACCGGGAGTGTCGATCAGGTTGAACTTATAGACCTCGCCGTTTTTGGCGGTATAGTTGAGGTTAACGGCACGAGCCTTGATGGTGATGCCGCGTTCCCGCTCAATTTCCATATCGTCAAGCAACTGGGCTTCCATCTCGCGCATGGCGACCGAGCTTGTCTTTTCAAGGATCCGGTCGGCAAGGGTCGATTTTCCGTGGTCAATATGGGCAATGATGCAGAAATTGCGGATATGATCCATAGGGAATGACATATATCGTTTCGTTCCTTTCGGGGATTGACTTTACTTTTCTTACTTTTTTCATATAGTATAACATATCTGAAGCGGGTTTGCAAAGAAAATCCCGGAGAAACGCCTTTTTTAAAAGGGTTCTCCGAGATCAGACGGTCAGCAGTTTTGGATCAGGTTTGCGGCGGGGGTATCAAAGGAAGGATTGAAGGCGTAGAAGTTTCTGGCGTTGACCTTATCCTGTGCAATCCGGAGGGCTTCACCGAAACGTTGGAAATGAACGATCTCCCGCTCCCGCAAAAATCGGATCGCATCCTTAACGTCCGGGTCATCGACCAGACGGAGGATGTTGTCGTAGGAAAGGCGGGCTTTCTGCTCGGCCGCCATATCTTCATGAAGGTCGGCAAAGGTATCGCCCGTGACCGCAAGGGTGGAAGCGGAAAACGGAACACCCGCCGCGGCCTGCGGGTAAGCGGAGGTCGTATGATCGACAAAATAGGCGGCGTACCCTTTCTTACGGATCTCCTCTTCGGAAAGGTTTCGGGTCAGCTGATAGAGGAGCGCCGAGATCATCTCGACATGCGCAAGCTCTTCAGTCCCGACGTCTGTAAGGATTCCTATCAGCTCCCCGTAGGGCATCGAATAGCGCTGCTGAAGATAGCGGGTAGCCGCTCCGAGCTCGCCATGCGGACCGCCGAGCTGGCTAATGATGATCGAAGCGCTCATCGGGTCGGGCTTTTGGACGCTGACCGGGTGGATCAGCCGTTTATCATAGTTCCACATTTTCTTCCCTCCTTACGCTTCGCTCTGCCACGGCCAGGGCGTTCGGACGTAATCCCAACAATCGTTTGGGGTATCGGTCGATGTGTCGTTTGCCAGCCGCGCCCATTCCTTTTCCAGACGAAGCCGTTCTTCCTCATGAGCACGGTAGAAGGCGAGCGCCTGAGAGTCAGACGGGTGGGTATCCAGATACAGGCGCGCTTCGGTCAGAGCGAAGGTGCAGACGCGCAGGGCCTGTAAAAGGCGGCGTTTCTGAGCACAGGAGTCCTCTTTTTCAGCCGGTTCGGACGGGAAAAATTCAGTCGGATTCTTTTCCATCGCTTACCGCCTCCTTTCCGACAAACGGCAGATCCAGACAGCGAAACAGCGTACCTTTTTCCAGCGCCGTTTCGGGTGAATAAAGGGCTTCCCACCGGCTCATTGGGAAATAGCTCATCGCTATGGGAAGGCTGTTCAGAGGGGCACTGCCGGACACGGTCTTTACCGACGGACAGAGATTTTGTTCAGACAAGATGATCCCACCTTTTTATTTTGGATTGCGGCGGGAGCCGCTCCCTACTCTATATGAGAAAAGGCGCGGAAATGTTTATCCGCGCCTTTTGGTATCTATATGAACGGAGTTTCCGGATAATCGGGTTACCGTTTTTTGTAAAGACCGGCGATCAGAAGTCCGATGAGCAGTACGCCGCCGCAGGCGGCAAGAATCAGCCAGTCGGAAAGCGAAGAAGTGTTTTCCGATGGAGATGCCGGTTGGTCGGATGGGGCATTATTTTGTCCGCCGGGACGTTCGGGTCGGGAATCGGATGATTCATCCTGTGTATTTTCAGAGGACGAATCCGCAGCGGTATCCGTATCATCGGGCTTTTCGGGCGGAGCGTTTTGGGTATTATCCTGCGTTCCGCTCTGCGTGCTGTCCTGCGTTTCGGCCTGGGCACTGTCGGATTCCCCATCCGGTTTCCGGGGCGGAGAGAAAGAAAAGCCGCTGTCGGAAGAAGTGCCGGTGCGATCGGGAGTAGTGCCGAAATCCTGACCACCGCCGGTATTCTGGGAACCCATATCTGACAGATTGATCGAAGAGGCATCGACCAGAGAAGAAGAATCGGTGTTCTGACCCTCGGAAGTCGAAGGAATCGTTCCGTCAAGCTGACCGGAAACGCTTTCGGCGCGGAGATTGCAGAAAGATTTCAGCGTTTCCGTACCGGTCAGAAAATCCTCATAGCTGACAAAGGAGGTCGGGTCTTTTTCGACATAGGGAGAGATCAGGGAAACGGTATCGCTGATGAGCTGTTCCAGTTCTCCGTCCCCAAACCATTTATCGATAAATTCCTGATAGAGCTGATGATAAAGAGCGGTATACTCTTCGTTTGCAAAGATCCACGCGACCATCGGACGGTCGGTCATATCCCCGTCCACCGGCGAATCGATCGGAGAATTGACTTCGGAGGTGGCTTCTACGCCGCCGAATCCGCCGAAGGCAAGGTTATAATCCCACGGGATCATCTCCATTACGCCGTCTTTTTCGTAGAGGTAGTGGTTATGGATCATCGAGCCGGTATAACTGTCGCCGTTGCAGAGGAAATCATGAACGACAAAGTAGCGGATCACCTTTTCGACATCGACCACGCTTTCGAGTTCGGATTCGTCCGCTTCACCGTCCACGTATTCCGTCAGCGTTTTCAGCGAAGCAATCAGCCGCTTTTCGTCCGCTTCGGTCACGTCGGTTTTGGCCGAAGAGAAGATATTGGAATAGCTTTCGGGATCATCGTCGATATACCGGAGCTTGGTGTCGCTGCTTCCCATACCAGAACCGCCGAGACCCCCGCCAAAGCCGCCGAAATCCATTTTTCCGCCGGAGGATTCGTTACCTATTTTACTGTCCGTATCTGTATTGCCCGAGAGAGGGCGGCATGTTCTGTTCATCGGAATCGGAGTCAGAAAAATCGGGAAACTTGGAAAAATCCGGGAGATCACCCGCAAAATCAGAGAAATCTTTCTGATCGTCCCCCGCGTCGAAATCTCCGCCATCGAAGTTCCCGCCGACACTTACGCTGTCCGGCTTATAGAGGTCTCCGGAATCAGAACCGTAGTTCCGGGCAAGAAAGCTGTCCTCAATCCCTTCGACTGCGAGATAAAGCCCCCAGTCCTCACCGTTTACCGTGATGTAAACAAAGCTGCAAAGGGGCGAGGGTACGCCCATATCCGCCATCAGGGTATAAGCCAGATAGTCTTTCATGCAGGTATTGTCCTGAATCAGGTTATTCAGGCAGAGCTTATCCAGTCCGTAATAGCTCTTTCCGTCCTCGTAATGATCGAACTCAATTTTGAAGCTGTAGCGGTTATTCCCGTACTGGGCAACAGAGGTCAGAGAAGTGTTGCCCTTTGCGCGCAGACCGACGTTTTTGACCGCCTTGCCGTCGATGACGAGATTGGCGGAAACATATTCCTCATCGGTGCAGTTTTCTAAGAAATCTTCCCAGTCGTCCTCATTCATCGCGATGTCGATCGTATGCACGGTACTGGTATCGAAAAGGCGGTTTTCATATCCGAGCGTCGTTTCGGAAGCGGAAAGGCCGAGCGATTTCCCGTTCATGAAAAGGACGGTCAGCAGAAGGGTCAGTGCCAGCACGATGCAGCATACCGCGTCGATCCGTTTATTTTTGATCATAAGGGGCGCCTCAGCTTAAATAGTCGCCGTTATAGCTGACCAAAACGGCGCTCCCGACTCCGGGAAGTTCCGACAGGCCGCTGACAAAGCCGGTCTCGTCCCCTTTGAGCCGAAGTTCGTAGTTCAGTTCGATCTGTCCGGCGCGGACGCTCTTGCTTTTAAGCGAGAGTTTTTTTGCAGAAGCGGCAAGCATGGCTTCCGCCTGCTTTTCGGCGTCCGCGTTCCGGCAGGTAACGACGATGATATAGGGGGGGTGCGGAGGAGCGGCGGTTGGCAAAGATGAGAAGGGTGATGCCAATCACAACGCTTCCGAAAACGGCCAGCGGGATCAGTCCAGCCGCCAGAACGATGCCCGCAGCGATCGCCCAGAAGAGAAAAGCGATGTCGAGCGGCTCTTTGATGGCGGTACGAAAACGAACGATCGAGAGCGCGCCGACCATGCCCAGAGACAGGACAACGTTGGAAGTGACGGCGAGAATGACAAGGGTCGTAATCATCGTCAGGGCGATCAGCGTCACGCCGAAGTTTCCCGAATACATAACGCCGGAGAAGGTTTTCTTGTAGATGAAAAAGATGAACAGCCCAAGCCCGAAGGCAAGTGCCAGCGCCAGCACCATATCGATGGGCGAAACGCTGGTCACGTTTTCAAGAAAGCTCGATTTGAAGATATCGCTGAAGGTCATAAGTCAAATTCCTCTCTGTATGGATTTTTATTCTGCTCAGCCGAAGCGGCGGCAGACCTGATATTTGGAAAAGGCGGTTGTGCGGGTATCGGTCAGCTGAACCGCGCTTCGGATGATCGAGGGAAGATAGGCGTCCCATTTTACCTCGAGGATAATCTCGTTTCCCGCCGGGATCGTCAGGCAATGAGGATCAAGAAAATCCGTCTCCCAAAGCCCTGAACGGATATCGTAATCGATCGTCACCCGAACGTTTCCCGCCGGGTAGATAAACGGTTCCCGCGTATAATCGACGATGGTTTTCGGGCGCAGACCCTCCCCTCTCATCTTGCTGTACAGCTGAACCAGAAGGCCGTCTCCGCTCTCCCTCATCCAGTCGATGTCGCCCTTTACGATCCGGTTGGCCTGCTCCTTGGTCAGGCGGGTCTGGAGCTATAATAGCGGATCCGGAATTTTTCCCGAACCGATACCCCATCGATCTTTTCGCGGAGAACCCGGTCGGAAATCGTATCGAAGTATAAGCTGCGGATCTTATAGCGTCCGTCAATCGCGTGGGGGTCTTGGTACGCGACCGCGGAAAGGCGGGTTCGAAGCTGTGCCCGGTCGGACGGGGAGATCAGATGCTTCCATTCGTTTCGGAAAACAGGCGCACCCGGCGCTTTTTCTCTCTGCATCAGGGGTTTCTCCTCTTGAATTGATACGAATATTATACCGAGAGAGTCTGATTGTAAAATCAATGTAAAGAGAAAAGCGGATGAAAAGGCCTTGATTTTTGTGTGAACAAAAAACACAGGGCGGAGTATAAAACTCTGTCCTGTGTCATTTCATCTTTTTATTTTTCTTTTCGCCGCAATGTTCTTAAGAACGTCTTCTGCTGATCGGTAATCCGGTAGCTTTCGACCGCCTTCTGGATCGTTTTGTTGTGCGTCCAGACGGGAAGGCGGTTTTCGGTCAGGATCAGAAGCGCCGCATCGTACTGCTTCGCAAGGGCGGTCGCAAAGTACCACGCCTGCATCATCCGAACATAATACTCCTCAGCGACTGCGCCGCCGATCTCCGATACCCATATCAGGTGTTCGGGGGAGAAAAACTCGTCCAGATAATGATCCATCAGCATCTTGATGCCGAAGCGGACGGTATAGATCCTTTCCGAAGAAAGCCATTCCCGAATCTTCGGCAGGAGGAAAGAGGGGCGGGTCTTGAACAGCCTGGGAGTCAGGCTGTCGCAGACGCTCCAGTTTTCGACATACGGCAGAAAGCGCTCCAGCTCTTCCAGCAGACGTTCCGGGTCTTTGATCCCGGCGATCAGGAAGGAATGAAGATGGTTTTCCTCATGATACCGGTGCGGAAGAGAATGCAGGAAGACTTCGCAGTCGGGACTTTTGGCAAAGGTTTTGGCGAGCGCGCGAAGCTGCGGAATCCGCACGCCGATCAGTTCCGCCCGCAGCCCGGGAAGGAGCGAACGGTTAAAATCGCGGTAAGCGGAATCCTGAAGGGCAAAAAGCTGTGCTTCCAACTGAGATTCCCAATCCTTATTTCCGCTCATATCAGCACTCCGTCGCAATGATCGATCTCATGCTGAATGATCTGAGCGGTAAAGCCGGTGAAGGTTTTGATGCGGAGAGAGAAATTTTCGTTGAGGAAGCGGATCTTGATCGTTTTCCAACGGGCAGTCTTCCGGACGCCGGGAAGAGACAGGCAGCCTTCTTCGGTCTCGTAGTTCCCGCTCTTTTTGATGATCTCGGGATTGTACATCAGGCGGTAGGTTCCTTCATCGTTGACAGCAATGATCCGCTTATGAACGCCAATCATATTCGCCGCCATTCCGACGCATTCCGCTTCATGAGCCTGTAAGGTGTCCAGAAGATCCTGACCGATCGAAGCGTCCTCCGGCGAAGCGGGAAGCGATTTTCTTCCGAGAGTGATCGGATCGTGATTGACCGGCTGTACCATAGCGTTTCATCCTTTCCAAATAAAGTTATATTTTTCGGCGACGACCGCGCGCACCTCTCCGATCGGGCGGACAGGAAGCTGAACGGGCAGGTGCTCCCCGATCAGCTTCTCCATCCAGACCATATCGTACCACTGCTCATATTTATAGCCGCAGGCGGTAAAGCGGCCGACCATCCGGTATCCCATTTTGGTATGGAACTTGACGCTGTCCAGCGTCAGATGCTCGTCCTCATGGATGGGATAGGCGATGCAGGCCTCCATATTGAGGATTCCCTGTTCCGAAAGAACCTTTTCCAGTGCGTCATAGAGACAGCGGCCGATGCCCGACTGTCTGGTATCGCTCCGGACGTAGATCGAGGTCTCCACGGCCCAGTCATAGGCGGGACGTTCCTTAAATGGGCTTGCATAGGCGTAGCCCAGAATTTCCCCTTCCCTTTCCGCGACCAGATAGGGAAATTTTTCAAGGGTATGCGCGATACGGGCGGTAAATTCTTCCAGCGTGGGAGCTTCATACTCAAAGGTGATCGCGGTATTCAGCACATAAGGCGTGTAGATTGCGAGCAGTGCGGGAGCATCCTCTGTGCAGGCAAAACGGATGCGGATTTCTTTTTCCATAAGGCAAACTTCCTTTCACATTGAGTGCCGCGGCCATGCGCCTTCCAGATGAAGAAGGGCTTCTTTTTTATCAAGCCCTCCCGCATATCCGGTCAGGTTTCCTCCCGCGCCAACAACCCGGTGACAGGGAATCAGGATCGAGATGGGATTGCGGCCGACCGCGGAACCGACCGCCTGAGCGGACATCGAGCTTCGATGAAGAGCGGCGGCAACTTCCCTTGCGAGGCTACCGTAGCTTTTTGTCTCTCCGTAGGGAATCCGGAGAAGTTCCTTCCAGACAAGCTTCTGAAACGGCGTTCCGTCGGGGGCAAGCGGGATTCCGTCCGGAGACACCGGCTCTCCCGCAAAATACCGAGCAAGAAACGTCTCTGTTTTCAGAAAAACCGGGAGGGTTTCTTCCGCCGGAATCCCGGACAGATTGGAAAAATGTCCGCCGAAATGTTTCTGACCAATAAGCCAGAGTCCCTTGAGCTTTTCCCCGTCCGACAGCAAAAGCGCACTTCCGAGCGGAAGGAGAATTTCTTTTTTATAAAGAGTCTTTTCCGGCATCAGATTTTCCTCCCTTCGATAACAATAAACGGCGCCAATAACAATAAACGGCGCCGATAACAATAAACGGCGCACCCCGGAAACGGAATGCGCCGCATAGCTTTACAGCAGGCGATTATTTTTCAAAAGCAACGGGACGGCCGAGTTTATCCGACTCGAAAGCCGCTTCCATCAGCTTCATCACGCGCATCATCTGAGGATGGGTAACGATCTGGGTTTCTTTGCCGTCGATCGCTTTGCAGACATTGCGGTAGAAATCATGTACATCGGGGGAAAGTTCGGGCATCTCATAATGATCCAGCGAACTGGGTTTACGGGGAGCCATCGTCTTGGTCAGGCCGGCAGCGGTAACGACGGGTTTGACTTCGCCCTCGTCATCGTTGCGGTAGACAACGTATTCGCCGGTATGGGTATCGAAGGTCTGCATCAGTGCGGTGCCGACTACGCCCTGCATATACCAGCGGGGAAGGTTGATAAAGTTAGTGGTGCCCACTTCGATGCGGTAAACCAATCCGCTCTCGAAGGTCACATCCATCTTGAAGCCGTCATCGACTTCATCATTGGTGATATGATCCATCTTTGCATAGACGGTCGAAACCTTCTCGGGGATCATCATCAGCATCTGGTCGATCAGATGAACGCCCCAGTCCAGCATCATTCCGCCGCCATGCACTTTTCTCTGACGCCAGTCGCCAGGAATACCGCGGGAACCGTGAACGCGGGACTCGATGTTAAAGACATAGCCCAGTTTTCCGCTCTCATAAACCTCTTTCATTGCCAGGAAGTCAGCGTCCCAGCGGCGGTTCTGATGAACAGTGAAGAGCTTTCCGTATTTCTCGGAAGCATCGAACATCTCCTGAAGGTCGGCGCTGGAGAGGGTAACGGGCTTTTCACTGATGACGTTCTTTCCGGCCGCCATCGCGCGGATCGCCAGCTCTTTATGGCAGTCGTTCGGAACGGCGAGGGTCAGAATATCGACCTCGGGATCCGCCAGAACTTCCTCAAAAGAAGAATAGGCATGAAGCCCGCGCTTTTCAGCCAGTTCGCATCTTTCCGGCTTAATATCATAAATACCCTTGAGGTTGACAACATCGCTTCCGTTTTCCAGATTTTCCGGGGGCTTATATCCGTCATTCTCTACTTTATTGCCGCAGATCATGCGGGTATGCCAGCCGCCCATTCCGCCGTAACCGATAACGACGACATTTTTCTTTTCCATAATAACGCACCCTTTCCATGTAAACGTTTACAAGGATAGTATACCCAAACGGCTTCAAATGTACAATAGGCAAATGGAATGAATTTTCTCTCATTTGATTAGCAATAATTTCCAAAAACAGCCACAGATCCGCCGATCTGGGAAAAGCGAAAAACCATATGTCATATGGTAGGCTGTATGGCAGGCCGTATAGCAGGCCGTATAGCAGGCCGTCCGCCATGGCTCCGGAAAAAGGTTGATTGACACCGGGGACGGGGTTTGGTACAATAGATTTGATACAAACCAAAACGCAAAGCGGAACCAACTGATATTGATATGAAAAGGAGCCTTTCTTATGAACTGGGCTGAAATTGCAGTCAAAACCACCACACCGGGCATTGAGATCGTCAACGGATTTTTAATGGCGCACGGCGTCAACAGCGTCATGATCGAAGACGCCGCCGATTTCAAGAACTTTCTTGAGGACACGACCGTGTACTGGGATTATGTGGATGAAAAGCTGATGGAGATGACCCACTGCGATACCAAGGTCAAATTCTATCTGCCCGACACCCCGCAGGGACACGAAACGCTGGCGCAGATCCAGTCGGACATCGTTCGGCTTCAGGATGAGTGCGAAATCGATCTCGGCGAACTCTCGATCGAGATCGGCTATAAGGAACAGGAAGAATGGGAGACGGCGTGGCAGAAATACTATCATCCGATTGTCATCAGCAACCGTCTGGTCATCGTTCCCGAATGGGAAAAGTACGACCTTCTTCCCGGTCAGAAGGAGCTTCGGCTCAATCCCGGCATGGCGTTCGGAACCGGCGGGCACAATACGACCCGGCTCTGCCTTTCGATCCTCGATGAGCAGATGCCGGAAGAGATCGAGATCCTTGATATGGGCTGCGGAAGTGGCATTCTTTCGATCGCGGCGCTTTTACTCGGGGCGAAAAAGGTTACGGCGGTCGATATCGATCAGCTTGCCACCAAGATCGCCCGTGAAAACGCCGACTTAAACGGGATCGATCCCGCTTCGCTCGACATTATCTGCGGAAACGTCTTAAAGGACGAAGCACTCGCCGATTCTCTTGCCGCTCATCCGGTCGATATGATCCTCGCGAACATCGTCGCCGATGTCATCATCGGCATGGCGCCGCTCTTTCTCCGCTGCCTGAAAAAAGGCGGGCGGCTGATCGTATCGGGCATCATCACCGAACGCGCCGAAGAGGTGCTTTCAGTCCTGAGGGCGACCGGCTTTACCGTTACCGAGCAGAAAGAGGACAACGGCTGGTGCGCGGCCTGCCTGACGGCGTAACCGCTCTCCCCTTTTTGGAGGAAACCGAAAATGAAAATGGAACTGACGCTCGCGGCGGCTTCTGAAAAGGAGACACTTCAAAACCTGTTGGAAAAATATCTCTGTGAGTTCTCTCAGTGGGACAAAAGCGACGTCGATGAGCAGGGACTTTACGGGTATCCCTATCTCGACTGCTACTTTACCGAAGAAAACCGCTGGCCGTACCTGATATGGGCGGACGGAAAGCTCGCCGGGTTCATCCTCGTCAACGATTATCCGGAGGTTCCGGAAGAGACGGATTTTTGTCTGTCCGAATTTTTTATCCTCTACAAATACCGCCGGTGCGGAATCGGAAAACAAGCGGCCTTCCGGGTCTTTGATTGTCACCGGGGACGCTGGCAGTTAAAACGTCATCCGCATAACACCGGATCGGTGTTTTTCTGGAACCGGGTGGTAGACGAATATACCGGTGGAAACTATACGCTGATCGAAGGGTATCCGAACCGGGAGGTCGATTACGACGACGGCACGCCGGCGGACGTTTTCCTTTTCGATAACCAAAATATCTGAGTTTTCAGAAAATGAACAGGCAGACGGCCGGTGGATCCCGGTACCGTCTGCCTGTTTTTTACAGCTCTTTTTTGTTATCCGCTCCGGGCGTCGTAACAATGATGCGCTCAGGGCTGATCAGCAGCGCGCCTTTTGTGGTCGCCGCGCCGTTAAACATGGTTTCTACCGCTTTTTTGAAGGTGTCAACCAGTTCCCCTCGGTCACATATTCGGCATAACCTTTGATCTGATAGCCTTCCATCGTCGCTAGGTTATAAACCGAAACGGCAATCTTTCCGTTTGCTTCGATGTTTTTCAGGGTTGTGTCCAAAAATACATCGCCGACCGCCAGACGTCCGTCGGGCAGTACATCCTTAAAAGCGGGAACGGCGTTTGGTTCATCCGAGCAGGTTCCAAGCGTCCAGAGCTGTTCTTTCAGGAGATTTTTTACATTTTCATTCATCTTGATTCTTTCCTTTCTTTTATGAAGCATCGGTGTTTCCGGATGTGACTTCAGTATAGCTCTGTCGCTGGGCAATCGGCCGTCCCGATCCTTCAGAGCATCTGCCGGTGGTCGGGGATGTTCTATCGGGAAGAGGGAGAATCTACCATGCCGCAGTGCAGGAAATGTGACTATCGCTCGGGAAAATAGCGGAAAAAGGCGAAGAGATTCGAACTCTTCGCCTTTTTTTGAGTTTGAAGCGAATTTCAGGACGGACGTTTTTCTCAAAAAATGACATTTTCTTTTGTCCGATTCCTTCTCAAAAACTTTTCCCTTCCCGCTCTTGACAAGGGATAGGAAGCAGAGTTAAAATGAAAGTGATTTTTATAAATCCTGCGTTTACTGAATAAAAATCTCTTCTTTTGTCTCAGATTCTGCGGTATTTTTAATATTCTCCTGCAAAAAGTGAGGCTTTCATTCCCTTTTTGATTCAGGATAAAGCCATGATTTGTTTTCAAAGCGCGTACAGATGATTTCTTACCGACAAAAGGTGAGGAAAACGGGCTTTGGAAAAGCGGGTTTTGTGTACAAGTCAACAAAGATACAGGAGACAGGCAGAAGTAAGAAAATATTCCTTGCCCCAAAAGCGGGGAATGTGGTACAATAAAAGCTATGGAGCAAAGCTCCATTACGCTAACGAGTTTTGCTTTGCAAAACTCAATAAAGTAATATCAAAAGCTATGGAGCAAAGCTCCATTACGCTAACGAGTTTTGCTTTG
>JALEHK010000007.1 GCA_022770625.1 Oscillospiraceae bacterium
TCCGTCTTATTTTGACCGCGGGACTTTCGCGACCGGAAGATTCCACCGGTACTTAGTCGCAAGCAGCCGGATCACGACCACGACGACCGCCCCCGAGATCAGTGCCGCCGAATCATCGATCAGCAGCCGCCCGTACATATACACGACCGCGCCGACGATCGATGCGCAGGCGTAGATGTGCTTTTTGAGGATGTAGGGGGTAATTCCGGCCATCATATCCCGCAAAAGCCCGCCTCCGACGCCGGTTACGACCCCGAGAAAAACGGCGAGGAACCGATAGTTCTCATATCCGGCGGAAACCGCCTTCTGTGCACCCAGAACGGTGAACGCACCCAGTCCGATCGCGTCCAGAATGTTCATCAGCCGCTCATAGCCTTCCAGAAACTGCATATCCAGAAACTCCGGGTTCAGATAGCAGATCAGAAAGATCACGCCGACTGTCGCCGCCGCCATTCCGAAATAGACCGGGTTCTGGAAAGCGCCGGGCGGGGATATTTTAAGGATAATGTCCCGGATGATTCCGCCGCCGACGGCTGTCGTTGCACCAAGGACAAGTACCCCGAACAGATCCAGCCGCTTTCGGATGGCAACCATTGCGCCCGAGGACGCGAATGCGATCGTTCCGATGATTTCTATGATAAACTGGATGCTCAAATCATCCACCGCCTTCTTTTTTGATCAAATTTCACTCTTTCCGATCAGTCCGATCGCCAAATCAAGCGCTTTTTCCGCCGCTTCCCTGCGGATCTCGTTTCGGGAACCGGTAAAATGGCAGCAAACGCATTCTTTTCCCCACTCTGCGTCCGCCGCGATCCAGACTTCGCCGACCGGCTTTCCTTCGCTCGGTTCCGGGCCGGCGTTTCCGGTGACCGAAACGGCGATGTCCGCGCCTGAAACCTTCCGCGCTCCGGCCGCCATTTCAGCGGCGGTTTCGCCCGAAACAGCGGAAAAACGCGCGATCGTTTCCGGTTTTACGCCGAGAACGCGCTCTTTGATCTCGTTTGAATAGGCGACAATCCCGCAGTGAAAGACACACGATGCGCCGGGAACCGAGGTGATCGTTTCCGCGATCATTCCACCGGTGCAGCTTTCCGCCGTGGCTGCGGTAAGCCCTTTTTCCTTTAACAGCCTGGCCAGTCTCTCTGCGCTCATCGCTCATTGCCTCCCGTAGAAAAACACTTTTTGAGTATTATAACATATGAAAAAGGGAATTGCAATACAGATATATCTTCCTTTCTGTCATCGTATTGCCAAATAACACGCAATGTGCTATCATTACAGTAAGAAAATCGGTAAGAAAGGAACGTTTATATGATAAACCGCAATCAGTCTCTCCGCTTGATCAGCACTCTCTCCGACGCGAACGGCCCGTCGGGCTTTGAGGATGAAGTGACGGCCGCCGCCCGCGCGGAGATGGAAGAACTTTCGGTCGTTTCGGAGGATGCCTTGCGCAATCTCTATTTCTCCCGCCGGGAAAATACCGGCGACCGTCCGGTGATTATGCTCGACGCGCACTCGGATGAGGTTGGCTTTATGATCCGCCAGATTCTGCCCAACGGGATGATGCGTTTTCTGCCGCTCGGCGGTTGGTCCAACTACACCATTCCCGCCTCCAAAGTCCGTATTCGCACCCTCGAAGGAAACTGGATCTCCGGCGTTGTCGCGACGAAACCAGTTCACTATATGTCTGCTTCCGAAAAGGGAAAAACGCCCGAAATCGCCGATATGGTCATTGACGCAGGCGTTTCGTCCTATGAAGAGGCTGTTTCGATGGGGCTGGCGGTCGGTGCGCCGGTCGTTCCGGACGTCGAGTTTGAGTACAACGAGAAAAACGGCGTCATGCTCGGGAAAGCGTTTGACTGCCGGATGGGCTGCGCCGCGCTCTGCGACACCCTGCGGGAACTGGATGGAGAAGAGCTTTCGGTCGATGTGATGGGCGTTCTGACCTCGCAGGAAGAGGTCGGCGACCGCGGCGTTCAGGTCGCGGCTCGGACGGTTCACCCCGATCTGGCGATCGTTTTTGAGGGCGCGCCGGCGGACGACACCTTCTCTCCGCCTGCTGAGATCCAGACCGGCCTTGGAAAAGGGGTCATGCTCCGTCATTACGATCTCGGGATGATTACCAATCCGAGACTGATGCGGTATGCGCTGAATCTGGCGCAGGAGTACGGGATCCCGCATCAGGAAGCCGTCCGCACCGGCGGCCGCACCAACGGCGCTCAGATCAACCTGACCGGGCAGGGGACCCCGACGATCGTTTTAAGCGTTCCGGTTCGCTATGCCCACAGCCATCACGGCTTTTCCTCGATTGAGGACTATGAAAATACCGTAAAACTCGCTTCCCAGATCATCAGAAGTCTAGACGAAGAGGTTATCGCCGAGTTCTAAAGCGGTGCAAAAAGTGAATTTTCTGTAACAAAGCAGTCCGTTTCCGGGTTTATGGAGACGGGCTGTTTTTGTTGGATTGTTATCAAATATTTACAGATTCCTCTTGAAATTTCCCCAAAAATTTCCTATACTAGAAAGTAGAGGGAGAGATTTCTCCGCAAATCTGCTGCTTTTTTGGGAGGTCGGATGGATGGAAAAGAAGTATATTATTGCACTCGATCAGGGCACGACCAGCTCCCGCGCCGTGATCTTTGACCGCGGGCAGAATGTCGTTCGGGTCGCTCAGCGGGAATATCCCCAGTATTATCCACATGAAGGCTGGGTGGAGCATGATCCGCTCGAAATCTACGCCTCCCAGTACGGCGTGCTGGTGGACGCGATGCTGATGTCCGGCGTATCGTCCGCCGAGGTCGCCGCGATCGGCATCACCAACCAGCGGGAAACCACCATCGTCTGGGAACGGGAAACGGGAAGGCCGGTTTATAACGCGATTGTCTGGCAGTGCCGAAGAACCGCGCCGCTGTGTGAGGAACTGGAGCGGGAAGGCTGGGGCGAATACATAAAAGGGGCGACCGGGCTTTTGATCGACGCCTATTTTTCTGCCACCAAGGTCGCATGGATTCTTGACCATATCCCGGACGGACATGAGCGGGCGGAAAAGGGAGAGCTGATGTTCGGCACGGTCGATACCTGGCTGATGTGGAAGCTGTCGGGCGGGAGCATTTTCGCCACCGATTACACCAACGCTTCCCGGACGATGATGTTCAATATTCATACGGGCGCGTGGGATGAAAAAATCCTGAAAAGGCTCGGGATCCCCGCCTGTATGCTGCCGGAGGTCAAACCGTCCGCCTGTTATTTCGGGGATGCGCTGATCGGCGGAGAAAAGGTACCGATCACGGGGGTCGCCGGAGATCAGCAGGCAGCGCTCTTCGGACAGTGCTGCTGGGAAAAAGGGCAGGTCAAAAACACCTACGGAACCGGGTGCTTCATGCTGATGAATACAGGTACTGAGCCGGTCGAGAGCAAAAACGGACTGGTCACGACGATCGCCGCAAGCCTTGAAGGGGAAAGGCGGTACGCGCTCGAAGGAAGCGTCTTTACCGGCGGCGCGGTCATCCAGTGGCTGCGAGACGAGATGCGGTTTATCGGCGAGTCGGCCGATTCCGAATATTACGCGAGAAAGGTTCCGGACACCGGCGGGGTCTATCTCGTGCCGGCGTTTACCGGACTGGGTGCGCCGAACTGGGATATGTACGCGCGGGGTATGCTGATCGGGATCACCCGCGGCACCAAACGCGCCCACATCATTCGGGCGGCGCTTGAATCGATCGCGTATCAGTCGGCTGATCTTCTCGAGGCAGTCGAGGCGGACACCGGATGCCCGATCGAAAGCCTTTCGGTGGACGGCGGCGCTTCCGCCAACGGATTTCTGATGCAGTTTCAGGCGGATATTCTCGGAACGCCAGTCTGTCTCCCGAAGATCTATGAATCAACGGCGCTCGGAGCCGCCTTCCTCGCGGGGCTGTATACCGGGTTCTGGAAAAAGGAAGAACTGCTGGGCGCAAGAGAGATCGCCGTGACTTATACCCCGCAGATAGATGAGCAGATGCGGGAGAAAAAGCGCCGGAACTGGAAACGGGCGGTTCAGAGAAGCCTTTTATGGGCCAAAGAGGACGGGGAATAAAGGAGAGGGAAGTCATGAACAAACAGCTGGAAACGCTGATTGAAATCACCCGCCGGGCGGGGAAGATCATGCTCGAAGCATCGGTCGGGGCAGGAGATATTTCCTCCAAGGAAGGCCACGCGAATTTTGTCACGGTTTATGATGTCGCGGTTCAGAAATTCCTGAAAAAGGAACTGGCGGCGTTTATGCCGGACGCCGCTTTTTACGGCGAGGAGGGTGAAAAGGTCGAGGTCGGAAAGGGGTACACCTTTATCGTTGATCCGATCGACGGCACGACCAACTTTATCTGCGGGTACCAGATGAGCGCAGTTTCGGTCGGGCTTGTGCTGGACGGGGAGGCGGTGATGGGGGTCGTGTACAACCCGTTCCGTGAGGAGCTTTACTACGCCCAAAAGGACGAGGGCGCGTTCTTAAACGGGAAGCCGCTGAAGGTCGCCGAGCGCGGACTGAAGGACGGGGTCGTATGCTTTGGAACCTCGCCCTACAACGCTGAGTACACCGACCGGACTTTTAAAGCGATGCGCACGCTCCTGCCGCTTTCGATGGATCTCAGAAGGCAGGGAAGCGCGGCGCTCGACATCAGCTATATCGCCGCAAACCGCAACGTCTGCTTTTTTGAGTGCATCCTTTCGCCGTGGGATTACGCGGCGGCGGGCTGTATCTTAAAAGAAGCGGGCGGCGTTCTGATGACGATGGAAGGTGAAGCGGCCGATTTTAACAAAAAGACCTCGATCCTCGCCGGAACTAAAACGGCGGTTGAAGAATTTCTCAAACTGGGGCTGTAAGCAGGGGAACGAAAGGAAATGAAGCTGCAAGCGGTTCCCGCATCCGAGGAAGCGGTACGGCTGGATTGCGACGCCGCGGTGAAGCCGCTCAACGATCTTTATGAATCGGATGGCTACCGGATCGCGGGAGACTGCGAAGAAGGGTTAAGCCTGCTGAGAGAAAAGACGCTTTAAGAAAAAGCAAAACAGGCATCAGGAAAGAAGGGCTGATTCATGAAACTGACATTTATCGGTGCGGATCACGAAGTGACCGGGAGCTGCCATCTGCTGGAGGCATGCGGAAAGAAGATTTTGGTCGATTACGGAATGGAGCAGGGGATCAACGTTTTTGAAAACGCGCCGCTGCCCTATGCACCGGCGGAGATCGATTATGTTTTTGTGACTCATGCTCATATCGATCATACCGGGCTTCTCCCGCTTCTTTACAAGCGGGGGTTCCGGGGGAAGATCTATGCAACGAGCGCGACTGCAGAGCTTTGTGGGATCATGCTCCGGGACTGCGCCCATATTCAGGAATCGGACTGCGAATGGGAGAACCGGAAGCGCAAGCGCGCAGGCTTGGATCCGGTCGAGCCGCTTTATACTCTTGAGGACGCGGAAGGGGCGCTGATGCTTTTCAGACCCTGCCACTACGGGGCGCTCGCCGATATTTCCGAAGGGATCCGCATCCGGTTTATCGATGTGGGGCATCTTCTCGGATCGGCATCGATCGAGGTGTTCCTGAATGAGGCGGGAGTTGAAAGAAAGATCATCTTTTCGGGAGACATCGGAAACGTCAATCAGCCGCTCATCAAAGACCCGACCTATCCCGAGAGCGCCGACTACGTTTTGATGGAATCGACCTACGGCGACCGGAGCCACGGCCCCAAGCCGGATTATGAAAAGAGTCTCGCGGCGATCATCACAGAAACCTATCAGCGGGGCGGAAACGTCGTGATTCCCTGCTTCGCGGTCGGGCGGACGCAGGAGATGCTCTATTTTCTCCGGAAGATCCGCGCCGAAAAGATGGCGCCGGGATTTGAAAAAATGGAGGTCTGGCTGGATTCGCCGCTGGCTATTGAAGCAACGCGGATTTTTGACGAGCAGACGAGAGAGTGTTTTGACGAGGAGACGCTCAAACTGATGGATCAGGGAATTAACCCGCTGACCTTCCCGGGGCTGAGGTTTTCCGTCACGTCGGAGGAATCCAAGCGGATCAACGAAGATCCCGCGCCTAAGGTCATCCTCTCGGCGTCGGGAATGTGCGACGCGGGGCGGATTCGTCATCATCTCAAGCACAACCTCTGGAGAGCCGATTCGACCATTGTTTTCGCCGGGTATCAGGCGGTCGGAACGGTCGGACGGGCGCTTTTGGACGGAGCGAAGAGCGTGAAGCTGTTCGGAGAGGAGATCGAGGTCGCGGCAAAGCTGACCCGGATTGACGGAATCAGCGGCCACGCCGACCGGGAAGGACTGCTCCGGTGGATCAGCGCCTTTAAGGAAAAGCCGAAAAAGGTCTTTATCGTCCACGGCGAAGATCTGACCGCCGACCTGTTTGCATCGACCCTCCGCTCACGGCTCGGACTGGATGCGGAGGCTCCCTATTCCGGCTCGGTCTTTGACCTTGCGGCGGGAAAGTGGGAGGTCAGGACTGCGCCTAAACGGATCGTTCGGGAAAGTAAGAATACCTCCCGCGCGGGTACGGTTTACGCCAGACTGGTCGCCGCCGGACAGCGGCTGATCGCCGTTATCAAGCAAAACGAGGGACTTGCCAACAAAGACCT
>JALEHK010000011.1 GCA_022770625.1 Oscillospiraceae bacterium
AGCAGAACAAGGAAAATGATCCAAAGACACGCACTCTGGAAACGGAGCGCGTGTCTTTTTCTCATCCTATCTTTTTCTGCAAAATAGTTGCGATTGCCACAAAAAGAGAGTATAATCAAATTGTCAGAAACATTCATAACCCTTTAAGAAAGCTGGGCTGTCATTTTGAATCTCACCAAGAAGAAACAATCGATGGACATGACACAGGGCGTGATCTGGAAACAGCTGATCGCCTTTTCGATCCCACTGCTGATCGGAAATCTTTTTCAGCAGCTGTACAACACCGTCGATTCGATCATTGTCGGAAATTTCGTCTCGACCGAAGCGCTTGCGGCCGTCGGTTCGGTCACGCCGGTTATCAATATGCTGATCGGCTTTTTCACCGGTCTCGCAACCGGCGCGGGCGTTGTTATCAGCCAGTTTTTCGGGGCCAAAGACGGCGAGCGGGTTCATAAGACCGTCCATACGACGCTGATGATGACGCTCGTTCTCGGCGTTTTCTTTACCTTTATCGGGATTTTCATGACCCCCTTTATGCTGCGGTTTATGGCGACGCCGGACAATGTTATGGCAAGCTCGTCCGAATACCTTCGGATCTATTTCGGCGGTATTATCGGGCTGATGCTATACAATATGGCATCCGGGATCATGCGGGCGGTCGGCGATTCCCAGCGCCCGCTCTATTTCCTGATCTTCTCCTCGATCGTCAACGTGATTCTTGACCTTTTATTTGTTGTCGGCCTTCATATGGGGGTCGCGGGCGTTGCGTGGGCGACCATCATCGCGCAGTTTGCCTCAGCGGCTCTGGCGCTTTTCTCGCTCGGAAGGAGCAAGGGAGACTATCGTTTTGTTCCGCGCGACCTGAGAATGGACTGGATGATCCTGAAAAAGATCATTCGGATCGGGCTTCCGGCCGGTCTTCAGATGGCGGTCACCGCTTTCTCCAACGTTTTCGTTCAGTCCTATATCAACGTTTTCGGCTCGACCTGCATGGCGGGATGGACCTCGCTCTCGAAGATCGACCAGTTCGCCCTCCTTCCGATGCAGAGCCTTGCGCTCGCGGCAACCACCTTTGTCGGGCAGAATCTCGGCGCGAACAACCTTGCCCGTGCGAAACGCGGCACCCGGGTCTCTCTGGCGATGTCGGTCGGCATCACCGCCGTTCTGACGGTGCTCCTGCTCACCTTCTCCCGCCAGATGCTGATGCTCTTCACGCAGGACGCCGACGTTATCACCTACGGCAAACTGTTCATCTCGGTTTTCTCGCCTTTCTATGTCATTTGCTGTGCCAACCAGATCTTTGCCGGTTCGCTCCGCGGCGCCGGGGACGCGACCGGGCCGATGCTGATTATGTTGGCGAGTTTCGTTCTTTTCCGTCAGCTTTATCTCTACATCGGAACGATGTTTACCGATTCGCTCGTCTACGTCGCGTTCGGCTATCCCGCCGGATGGGTAGTATGCAGCATCCTGATGGTCATCCATTACTACGCCGGTAAATGGCAGAAGCCTTATCTGGCAAAATAATTCTCACTCCCGCTCATTGTATTCTATCATATAATATATTGTAAGGAATTGGAGATGATTGGATGCACGGTTTTCGTTCAAAAGTGATTCTTTCCATATGGATATGTATCTTCTGCTTCTGTACCGCAGGAAACTGCAAGTACGTTTTTTCTGCCGAAAGTGATTCAAACATCCAACCAATTTCGGCCACCACCGATCTTTCAAACGACGGCTTTATTTATTTTGGCCGTCCGTCCTGCGCTTTTTGCCAGAAGTACGAAAAATATATCCAAATAGCCGCCGAAGAAACCGGCAGTACGGTATATTACTTTGATACCGACAGCTGGCGGGAAACGGAAGCCTTTCAAGCGATTCTGGATCAGTATCAAGTCACCCAGGTACCCGCCCTTTTTTATCAAAAAGGGCGCTACCGCCGTACTTTTACTGCGGATGAATCCCTATCCGATCCTCAGCTGCAAAGCAGAATCTCGACCTTCTTTCATATCCACAGTGATGGATTTTACCAATATTATACCATCACCATGTTGTTTGTTGATGGACTGCTTTTTATCATCTTCCTTGTATCGCTTGCCCAATATTTCAAAAAAATAAAAACAAGCACGTTTTCCTCTGTGATACCGATCACGGTCATTCTTTTGAGCAATATGTTCTTTATCTTCTCTGCTTATTATCTGGGCGCTTATATCGATCGCTGGAACTTATCCGGCATTTCCATTCTCTTTCCCGCACTGATTCATTTGTTGTTAACTGTCGGAGGATTTCTCTTACAGTTGATGAATATAAAAAGGAGGACAAATCCATAAAAAAACACTTTCTGTTATCGCATCTGCCATTATCACCGCTAATGTGGAATTGGAACATCGAGCCATGGAAAACTGAAACTAAATTAAGTGTTGTCCTTGCAAAAGCGTGCAACCCGTAATACAATAAGAAAACAATCCTCCTGCCATTCAAAAATCGAATAACGGGAGGATTGTTTTCTTTGGGAAATCCATGTACAATAGAAACAGACAAAACACCGACAGAAAGGACGTATTTTTCATGAAAGAGATCATCATTGGCACCAAAAAGACGCTTTCCACCCTCGTTACCGAAGATAAACTCGCCTGCGCGATGAAGAGCGGTTCCCTCCCCGTTTTTGCGACGCCCGCCATGGCGGCGCTGATGGAAGAGACGGCCGCCGCCGCGCTTAACGAATTTCTGGACGAGGGCGAAACTTCGGTCGGCACCGCGCTTGACCTGAAGCACACCGCCGCGACTCCTCTCGGCATGACCGTTACCGCGACTGCTGAGATCGTCGAGATTGACCGCCGCCGGGTCAGCTTCTCCGTTACCGTCTGCGACGAAAAGGAAGAGATCGGTTCGGCTCGCCATGACCGGTTCATCGTCGGAGCAGAAAAGTTCCTTGCCAAAGCAAACGCTAAAAAAGAGATTTGATTTTTCCGCCGGAGAGTACGCTTTCCGGCGTTTTTTCATCCAAGCGCCACATCTAGCACCATCATCAGCAAAAAGCCTGCCATGACCGACAGGGTTCCAAGATCGGCGTGAACGTCCAGATGCGCTTCCGGGATCAGCTCTTCCACCACAACGTACAGCATCGCCCCGGCGGCAAAGCTGAGCAGGAACGGCATCAGCGGCGAAATCAGCTGATAGCTTACAACCACCAGAATTCCGAAAACCGGCTCGACCAGACCGGAAAGCACCCCTTTCCCGAATGCCCGGCGGCAGCTCTCCCCCTCCTGCCGGAGCGGAAGAGAGACGGCCGCTCCTTCGGGAAGGTTCTGAATCCCGATCCCGATCGCCAGCGCCATCGCCCCGGAAAAGTCTCCGCCCTGCGCCGCCATCGCAAAAGCCAGCCCGACTGCCATTCCCTCGGGAATATTGTGAAGCGTTACAGCCAAAAACAAAAGCGTCGTCCGCTTCCAGCCGGAGAAGACTCCTTCCGGTGCGCCGGTATCCGGGTGGAGGTGCGGAATCAGCCGATCCAACCCCATCAGGAAAAACACGCCCGCTAAAAAGCCGCCGCCGGCCGCAAGGGCGGGCGAAATGCCCATTTCCTCCGCCCGCGTAATCGCCGGTATCAGCAGGCTCCAGACCGAAGCCGCCATCATGACCCCCGCCGCGAATCCGAAGCAGACCCGCTGAATCCCAAGCTGTAATCCGGGCTTCAAGTTTTCCACTCTTCCGCAGAGCAAAACAGCCGCGGCTCCAACCGACGTCATCAGAAATGTAAAGCCGGTTCCGGCGGCCGCCCATAAAAGTGCCTGTATCACCATTTTCACGCTCCCTTCCCGCTCAGAATATGCCGAAGAAAGAGAAAGGGAGCCTGTACAAAAAGAAACACCTCCCGTAACTGTTTTTACAGCCACGGGAGGTGTTTATCTTGTTATTCAGCAAGCTGCTCGGTGACAACGAGCTTTCCGCCGTCCTCATCGACGATCAGCGTGCTTCCTTCATGCGTCTCGCCTGCGATAATCATTCGACCAATCAGCGTTTCAACCTTCCGCTGGAGGAATCTCTTGAGCGGACGCGCGCCGTAGATCGGGTCGTAGGCATTGTCGATCACGTACTTCTTCGCCGCGTCGGTCAGAATGACCTTCAGTTCCTTGTCCTCCAGACGTTTCTGAAGATCGGCAATCTGAAGATCAATGATACCGGAGATGTTGTCGCGGGTCAGCGGCTTATAGAATACGATCTCGTCCAGACGGTTCAAGAACTCGGGACGGAAGGAGCGTTTAAGCAGCTCCTGTACCTGAGACTTCGCCGTTTCGGTGATCTCGCCGCTCGTCTCATCGATACCCGCAAGCAGGATATCCGAGCCGAGGTTGGAGGTCAGGATGATAATCGTGTTCTTGAAATCGACCGTTCTTCCCTGAGAATCGGTGATCCGTCCGTCGTCCAATACCTGAAGCAGGATATTGAACACATCCGGATGCGCCTTCTCGACCTCATCGAACAGGACGACCGAGTAGGGATGACGGCGAACCGCCTCGGTCAGCTGACCGCCCTCTTCATAGCCGACGTATCCGGGAGGCGCTCCGATCAGACGGGATACGGCGAATTTCTCCATGTACTCCGACATATCGATACGCACCATATTCTTCTCGTCGTCAAAGAGGGTCGCTGCCAGCGTCTTGGCAAGTTCGGTCTTACCGACACCGGTCGGGCCAAGGAAGAGGAAAGAACCGATCGGGCGGTTGGGATTGGCGATACCCGCACGGGAACGGATAATCGCTTCGGTGACCTTTTCGACCGCTTCATTCTGACCGATGACCCGCTGATGCAGGATATCCGCCAGATGGAGCAGTTTCTCGCGTTCACCCTCGACCAGACGCTGTACCGGAATACCCGTCCAGCGCTCGACGATACGGGCGATCTCGTCTTCGGTCACCTTATTGCGCAGGATCGAATCCGACTTACCGGTTTCGACCTTCTGTTCCTCTTCTTCCAGCTGCTTTTTCAGCGCCGGGAGTTTCCCGTATTTCAGTTCCGCAGCCTTATTCAGGTCATAGCTGCGTTCGGCGCGCTCGATCTCGGCTGTGATCTGCTCAATCTGCTCACGCAGTTTGGCGACGCCGCCGATCGCGTTCTTCTCGTTCTCCCACTTTGCCTTCATCTGAGCAAACTTGTCTTTTTCTTCGGCAAGCTCTTTGCGCAGTTCGGAAAGGCGCTCCTGAGCACGGGCATCGTCCTCTTTGGAGATGGCGGCCTCCTCGATCTGAAGCTGAATAATATGGCGGGAGATCTCGTCCAGTTCGGTCGGCATCGAATCCATCTCGGTACGGATCATCGCGCAGGCCTCATCGATCAGGTCGATCGCCTTATCGGGGAGGTAACGGTCGGTGATGTACCGGCTGGAAAGGGTAACGGCGGCAATGATCGCCTGGTCGGTGATCTTTACGCCGTGGAAGACCTCATACCGTTCCTTTAAGCCGCGCAGGATCGCGATGGCGTCCTCCTGAGACGGTTCTTCGACCATGACGGTCTGGAAGCGGCGTTCCAGAGCGGCATCCTTTTCGATATACTTACGGTATTCATCCAGCGTCGTTGCAC
>JALEHK010000047.1 GCA_022770625.1 Oscillospiraceae bacterium
ACATAATCCTTTATGGAGAGGGTGAAAAAAGCTCATTTTCGACCCTTTTTGGATATAAAAAAATCCCGATGAGGCATGATTTACCTCATCGGGATACTCTTTTTCCCGCCAAAATCCTTTAGCGAGAGTTCGTTGGTGGAGGCGAGGAGAGTCGAACTCCTGTCCGAAAGCCTATCCATCGGGTTTTCTCCGGGTGCAGTTGATCTATTCAGTTTCCCGATACCCGACGCCGGTCAACAGGCTTCGGATATCAGTAGTTCCTAATACGTCAGACAGACCGGAACGATCCTGTCTGACGGAGGCCGCTCATTAAAACCTGACGAATCCCGCGGCACCTATCCGTGCAGGCCACAGCTTAAATCAAGCTGCGTAAGCTAAGGTTCTAGTATTAGATTTAGCGTTTAATTTTAAGGTGCGACGATTAAAGAGCTTTCGCCCGCTCTACCCGCTTACCAGACTTCAAAACCCCCGTCGAAACCTTTACGCCCCCATAAGGCGCCGCGGTTTTTCAGCGGCTTTTTATCTGTGCAAAAAAGTTACCGGCGCGATTTCATTGCCCGCTCGATCTCTCTTTTCGCATCACGCTTGGCCATATCATCACGCTTATCATGAAGCTGTTTGCCTTTGCAAAGCCCCATTTCCAGCTTGACACGGCTGTTTTTGAAATAAAGGGACAGAGGAACCAGCGTCAGCCCCTCCTGCTTGACCTTTCCATAAAGCCGCATGATCTCCCGCTTATGCATCAAAAGTCTGCGTACCCGGAAAGGATCCCGATTAAAGACGTTTCCCTTTTCGTAGGGGGAAATGTGCATTCCCTTAACAAAAAGTTCGCCGCCTTCAATCGAGCACCAGCTGTCTTTCAGGTTGACGCCGCCCTGCCGCAGCGATTTGACTTCCGTCCCGACCAGTTCGATCCCCGTTTCAAAGGTCTCGAGCACGAAATAATCGTGCCGCGCCTTTCGGTTGACCGCGATCACCTTTCCGCCTGCCGGCATGGACAGCACCTCCTTTTCCTTTACATATCGACCCGATTCTCCAGTGCCTTATTCAGCGTCGAATTATCGGTATATTCAAGCTCTCCGCCGACCGGTATACCGAACGCGAGCCGTGTCACCCGGATCCCGAGTGGCTTTAACAGCTTGCTGATATACATGGCGGTCGCTTCCCCTTCGATCGTGGGGTTGGTTGCAAGAATAATTTCTTTGACGTCAACGTCCCGAAGCCGAATCAGAAGTTCCTTGATCCGGATCTGATCGGGGCCGATGCCGTCCAGTGGAGAGATCAACCCATGAAGGACATGATACTTTCCCTTATACTCCTGGAGCCGTTCAAACGCGATAACGTCCCGCGGACTTTCGACGACACAGATCGTCCCGTCATCCCGCTCGGGTGAAGCGCAGATATCACATATCTCTTTGTCGGTCAGATTCTGACAGACCTTGCAGTTATGGATCGTTTTCTTCGCTTCAAGGATCACGCCCGCAAAATCCTCTGCCTGCTCCTGCGGCATATCCAGTACAAAAAAGGCGAGCCGCTGGGCGGATTTCCGTCCGATGCCGGGCAGAGCGGCGAAATGCTCCATCAGCTTCTTCAAAGATACCGGAACGTTTGCCATTGCTTAGTACAGACCGGGAATATTGAGTCCACCGGAGATCTCGTTCATTCTGCCTTCGGTCTCTTCCTCGACCTTGCGCAGAACCTCGTTGACGCCGCTGACGATCAGATCCTGAAGATCTTCGATCGCTTCGGGATCAACAATCTCGGGCTTTAAGCTGATCGAACGGAGAACCTTGTCGCCGGTCATCTTGATCTCGACAACGCCGCCACCGACAGTGGTGGTGTATTCCTTTGCGTTAATCTCTTCCTGAGCCTTTTCCATTTGCTCCTGCATCTTCTGAGCCTGTTTGATCATCGAGCTCATATTGTTGCGGGGCGCGGTATAGCCCTGAGGCAGTCTTGCTTTCATATTCCAAACATCCTTTCAGTCGACTGTCGACTTTCGTCTTTATTTACCGCCGTTTCCGGCATCGCGTATCTCTACGCCTTCCCCCGCGGCGCGGGAGAGTATATCCGCAAAGGCCGGCGACTGATTTTGTACTTCAGCAACCGGTACTTTTTTGGCAATTCTAAGTTTGTGGCGGGAGCCGAGTTTTGCTTCCACCAGATCAGCGAGTCTTGCGCCGATGTTATTGGTCATCAGCATCCCCCGCAGCATCGGATTGGGAGAGGAGATAATGACCGTCTTTCCGCTTCGGGCGGCTGTTGAACCGTCCAGCATCGAAAAGAGCGCGGGATCTCCGCTTTCCATCTCCCGGAGAAGCGATTCCCATTCGGGAAGCGGCTGCTCGGGAAGTTCCTGCAAAACGGGCGGTTCTTTCTTCGGATTTTCTTCCGCCGGAGATACCGTCTGTGCCGCAACCGGTTTTTCAGCCGGTTCAGGAGACACGGAAGTTCCTGCCACAGGAGCCGGAGCGGCTGCGGGAAACTGCGTCAGCTGTGCAACCAGTTTTTCCAACTGGGCAAGCCTTGCGGTCAGCGCCGCGGTCTGTGCAGAGGAAGCAGGAGCCTGCGGAGACGATAGCTCACGCGGCGCATCAAATGATGGATCGCACAACCGGATCATCGTCATCTCAAGTTCCACCCGCTTATCAGAAGAGCGGGAAAGTGCTTCGGTGCAGCGCTGAAGCTCACGGAGAATCGAAAGGATTCGGTCAAGCGAAACCGATTCCGCCATCTTCTGCAAACGGGAAAGTTCATCCGGAAGGCAAACAATCAGCTTTTTCGGATCACTCACCGACCGGCAGAGAAGAACATCCCGGAAATGAGCCGTCAGTTCCGCCGCGATCCGATCGATCCCTTTGGCGTTTTCATACAGATCGTTTACGATCGTAAGCGCACCTGCCGTATCATGAGAAAGAATCGCTTCGGAAAGAAAAAAGAGAGGCTCTCGTCCGGCAACGCCGGCCGTATCAGCCACGACCTGCGCATCGACCGTATCACCGGCCGCTATACACTGGTCAAGAAGCGACAGGGCATCCCGCATTCCTCCATCGGAAAGCCGGGCAATCAGCGCCGCCGCATCCTCGCTGAGCGTGATCTTCTCCTCCCCCGCCACAAAGAGCAGCCGCTTTTCGATGTCCTCCGGACGGATCCTTCGGAAATCGTACTGCTGACAGCGGGAAACGATCGTTGCGGGAACTTTATGAAGTTCGGTAGTTGCAAGAATAAAAATAACGTGAGGCGGCGGCTCCTCCATGATTTTGAGCAGCGCATTGAACGCCGACGGAGAAAGCATATGCACCTCGTCGATGATATACACCCGGTACTTCGCGGTTGTCGGGGCAAAATTTGCCTCGTCCCGAAGCGAACGGATATCATCAACGCCATTGTTGGAGGCAGCGTCCATCTCGGTCACGTCCAGAATCGAACCGTCTTCGATTCCACGGCATACCGCACATTCCAGACAGGGATTCCCGTCAACCGGATGCAAGCAGTTAACCGCTTTGGCTAAAATCTTGGAGCAGGTCGTCTTGCCTGTTCCGCGCGAACCGGTAAAAAGATAGGCGTGCGCCGTCTTTCCGGTGCGCACCTGATTTTGCAGGATCGTCGTAATATGTTCCTGAGAAACGACATCGGTAAAGAGCTTCGGCCTCCACTTTCGATAGAGTGCCAGATACATACTGCTCCCCCCTTGTCTTTCGCAGGCTGATTTTACATAAACAAAAAGACCATGCAGCCGGACACACGGAGGTAAAGGCTTTACTGCGTCACATGAGGCGATCCGCTTAATGCTGCTCGGTTCCCCGCCTGACATGGTTCACGGTGTCCCATCGCGCAGGACCCGTACCTCCGTATGTCCGACTGCACGCTCCCGGCTACTCTCTTTTGATAGCGTTACCATTATACACTATTTTTTTTCGTTTGGCAAGAGTTTTTTTTGCTCTTCACAGCTTCAGAATTTTTTTGTATATAACGCCAACATATTCTAGGCTTTGTAATATATTATAAAATAAAATCGCGCAGTACCCTTCCAAAGAAGAAGGATGCTGCGCGGTTTTTCTATCCGAAAGATGTTTTCTTAAAAAACGCCGGTTACAAAAATCTCTACGCCGATTGCGATCAGGATCACACCGCCGAGAATATCCGCTTTCCCCGCGAACCGGGTTCCGAACCGTTTTCCTAAAAACAGTCCGGCCATGCAGATCACAAAGGTGGTCGCCGCAACCAGCAGTGAACATACCAACGCCATCACGAATCCGTAGTCAGCGATCGTAAAACCGACCGACAAAGCGTCGATCGAGGTAGCGATTCCCTGTATCATCAGCGCGCCGAAGCCAAGCCCCGTCTGTTCCGGTTCGTCCGTGTCCTTATGCCGCAGTCCTTCCAGCAGCATCTTACCGCCGATGTACAAAAGCAGGATCAGCGCGATCCACGGCACCAGCTTTTCAAAAGCCTTAAAATACTCGACGATCGTGTGGATACACAGCCATCCGAGCATCGGCATCAGCGCCTGAAAGCCGCCGAACGTCCCAGCGATCATGCTCATCCGTCCCGTTTTCATTTCCGGCTCATGCAGACCATTTGCAAGTGAAACCGAAAAGGCGTCCATTGCGAGTCCGACGCCGAGCAGGATGCTGTTCAGAAAAAAGAGTACGCTCCATTCCATAGTTGACCAGTTCCCTTCTGCATTTTGTTTTCTACAATATAAAAGACCCATTGTATATACCTGACGACAAGCGCGGCCGGATATTCCTATCCTATGCGCATGAGCGGAATATACATGAGTCTCGTAATTTAAAACAAGCCAGACCAAAAGGGTCAGTATGTTGACTTGCTACACAGCAAACGCCGCGCTTACTACTCCCTCATAAGGGAAATTTATCTTGTGCTTAGTATTATAACGGACCGGAAAGCCAAAGTCAAGATAGAAAGATGTGTTAGCAATTGCTTACTTTTACTTTTTCTTCTCCTTACAAGATAAATTCCGGCACACAAAAACAAAAAAGCATCTTGAGATTCTGTATATATTTGTGCTATACTGAATGCGTAAATGAATTTTAAAATATTACCTTCGATCACTCATACAGAAAGAGGGAAAAGCTTTTGACTGAGCGGTATAAACTGATGCTGGTGGATGACGAGCCGTGGGCGCTGACCGGAATGGAAGAAATTATCGACTGGGAAGCGGAAGGATTTTCGATCGTGGCACGCTGCGATTGCGGAAACGAAGCCTTAAAGTCCGCCCTGATCACCCGTCCCGATGCAGTCATCACCGATATTCGTATGCCGGACATTTCCGGTCTTGAGCTGATCCGGAAGCTGAAGGGGATGCTCCCGGAGATACAGTGTGTCATTGTGAGCGCTTACTCTGACTTTGAAGTGGCAAGAGAAGCGATCCGTCTCTCCGCCGTTCATTATCTGTTAAAGCCGCTTTCGGCTTCAGATGTACTGGAAGCGGCGGCCGCTCTCCGGAAGAATCTCTCGACCATCGAACGTCCGAAGGAGAAAGAGCTTCCGCCCATCACCACCGAACCTTCTCATCCTGTTTTTGTTACCCCTCCCGTAAAAGACGCTGTTTGTTATCTGACGCTTTCCGACACGCCA
This sequence comes from Oscillospiraceae bacterium, assembly GCA_022770625.1. Taxonomy (GTDB): domain Bacteria; phylum Bacillota; class Clostridia; order Oscillospirales; family Ruminococcaceae; genus Faecivivens. The sequence goes on from JALEHK010000047.1 coordinate 5,605, forward strand.
TTTTATCTTCCGGCTCCGGAGGGAGGATGGCGGCAGCCGGTTCGTATCGGAAACTATACCGGATTTCTGACCGATTATCTCCCTGAAAAGATCCCGGAGGAAGTCGGGTTAAGCATCGGGATCCCCGGATGTAAGGAGCCGGATGTAATGATGATGACCGCCCTCGCTTCTCTGGAAGGCGGATTTTTCTTTGCGCCCGCTCCCGGAAAAAAGAACTTTTCCGCTTTTGATATCCAGTTTTATCTGGCACGGCATATGTCAGATGAAATCACCCTTAGCAGTCTTGCCGCTACTTTTTATCTGACCGAGACCTATCTGTGCGACTTGTTCAAGCGGCAGGTCGGCGAATCCATCATGAACTTTCTCCGCCGGATCCGCCTTCACTACGCACGGAGACTGCTGGCTCAGACCAACCTCACCCTCCGGGAGGTCGCGTCCCGTTGCGGATATGCCGACTATTCCTATTTCGGGCGCCAGTTCAAGGCTGACACAGGAATGACTCCCGATCTTTACCGCAAGGAAAAGCGCCTGTCATAACCGCTTTCCTTCCCGGCCGGAATTACGATCTCAACCGCCGTATAGTATCCTTTCTTCGATCGGATGCTCAGCCCCGCCTCTTTTCCGAACGCGAGCTTGAGCCGCCGGTTGATGTTCGGTAAACCAATGCTGATCTTGTATTCCGGGCCATGATCAGAAACCCCGTCGATATGCGCCGTTTCCAGTTCTGCCCGGCTGATCTTTTCACGCACCTTTTCAAGCGTTTCCTCATCCATCCCGATTCCATTGTCGGCGATACGGATGTGGAGGCGCTTTTCTTTTACAAAGCTCTGGACGAGGATGATCCCGCTCCTGCGTCCGGTAAAAGCATGGAGCAGCGCGTTTTCGGCGATCGGCTGAAGCATCATCGAAAGTGCCGGCCAAAGCATGGTATCCGGATCAATCGCTTCCATAATCCGGTAGCGTCCGGGAAACCGCACCTCCATAACCGAAAAATACGCGCCCAGATGTCCAAGTTCATCCTCGAGCTTGACGATCATACGCGAATAAAGGGAGTACCGGCACATATACGACATTCCGCCGACCAACTGCTCTACCGGACCCGCGCCGTAACGATGGGCAAGCGACCGAACCGATTCCAGCGTATTGAAAAGAAAGTGGGGATTGATCTGGCTCCGGTAAGCGAGCATCTCCGCGTGCGACTGGGCAAGCTGCGCTTCATACTGTGCGGCAGCGGCCCCCTGCTCTCTCCGTGCGGAAGCCTGAAGATCATCGAGCGCCAGATTAAAAGCCCGCGCGATCGGCTGAATCTCCAGAAGCTCCGGTTCACGAACCCGTCCGCCTCCAGCGCCTGCCGCGCGAATATCCTCCGTCAGCTGTCCAATGTCCTTTCTCACCATCGAAAGGATACCGAGCACCAATACCGCCGCCAAAACAACCGCCACGGCGATCAGCAGCAGAAGTCTGCTCCCGACGCTTCCGTAGGTAATATGCATCGAATCGACCGGAGCAAAATAGACGCTTTTCCAACCGGTATCCTTCTGAATCGAGATTCCGGCCCAAAACTGCTTGCCGTCGATCTCGACCATCCGAAATCCAGGCTCCTGCTCACAAAGCACTTTGACCTCCTCCGGAGTCAGCGTCCGGCTTGAACCGACGATCCTCTTTCCGTCAAGAAAGGCGCTCGTCCCGCCCTCATAATTTTCTGCGATCAGATTGGCCAGAAGATCGTCCATCTGGTAGACAATCGCCCCATAGATCGGATTGTACCGATACCGGTAGCCGTCGATGATCCCCTGGACCGGGAAGAAGTAGACAATATAGTTTTCCCCTTTATAATAAAGTTCCTGTGAATAAAACGCGCTTTTGAAATGAACGTCTCCATCCCCCGAGCTTTCAAACGCTTTCTGAACGAGATCGGTATAGAGATTGTTAATTGCAATCTTTCGTCCCCGTTCAGAAAAAAGCATGATCTCCGTGAATCCGTCTCCATAAACGCGGACAGCGTTGAGAAGATCGTTGGCGGCAGAAGAAGAACTGATGACCACGCCGGGCGTATCCGAAAGAAGATATTTCTGAATCGCGGTCGAATATCCGGCCATCCGCGCTGCTTCCTGTGATTCGCTTAAAAGCGCGTCCAGATTTTCCGCCGATACCTCCGAAAGCCGCGAAAAACTTTCGACGGCCCGCCTTCGCGATTCCCGGAGCACGCCGAACAGAAGATACACCAGTACAATTGTTAGCGTGACAAACAAAATTGTCATCGATAAAAGCCATCCTTTTTTCAGCGAGCGAATGTGAAATAAGGAAAAATGTTTTTTCTTTTCCATGTCAATAAAACCTTTTACCTTTCCGTATACATAAAACAAGTTAGTTTCATTCATATTTTGTCCGCATATATTTTAGCATATTGTACATAACACTTTCAATATTCCTGACAAAATCATCCGAATATTTTCCGATTGAATCCGAAGATTCTCTCTTTTCAAATTGTTCAAAATTTGTTATGATACTCTCAACAAATAAAGCACGGATTTGAAAGTATTTTTCGTGCAGTTTCGTTTTAAGAGGAGTGGTTCATTTTGACATCGGTCAAGAAAAAAAAGGCTGTCACCGCCAATCAGGCGACCGGTCTGCAAAAGCTGGCGATCAACTTTAAAAAATACTGGCAGATCTATCTGCTGCTTCTCCCGGCTCTTGTGTGGTACATTCTGTTTGCCTACTATCCAATGGCTGGCCTTCAGTTGGCGTTTAAAACCTATAAGGCAAAGATCGGTATCTGGGGTTCTCCCTGGTGCGGTTTCCAGAACTTTCAGGCAGTTTTCCGCGATATGTATTTCTGGCGTTCGGTCGGCCGCACGCTGGTCATCAACTTCGGACGTCTGATCATCAACTTCCCCGCTCCGATCCTTCTGGCGCTGATGCTCAACGAACTGAGAGTCGGCCGCTACAAAAAGATCATGCAGACGGTATTCACCTTCCCCCACTTCCTTTCGTGGGTCATCGTTGCGTCGATCATGACCAACCTTCTCTCGGTTGACGGTCTCGTCAATACCGCCCTCAAGGCGGTGGGCGCTTCCTCCATCAACTTCCTCGGAAGCGAAAAGATGTTCCAGCCGATGCTTTACATCACCGATATCTGGAAATCGGCCGGTTATTCCTCGATTATCTACCTCTCTGCGATCTCCGGCATCGACCAGGATCAGTACGAAGCGGCCGAGATCGACGGCGCTTCCCGTTGGCAGAGAATCTGGCACGTTACCTTCCCGAACATCCTCCCGACCATCTCGGTTCTGTTCGTTATGACAACCGGCAACCTGATGACCGCCGGCTTCGATCAGATCTTCAATATCTCTAACGCCGCGACTAAAAACGTTGCGGAAGTGCTCGATATGTACATCTACCGCATCACCTTTACGGCTTCCACCGACTTCGGCTTCTCGACGGCCGTTTCTCTCTTCCGTTCGATCATCAACATGACCCTTCTGGTGATCGCGAACAAAGGCTCCAAGGCAATGGGCGGCACCGGTCTGTTCGGCTGATAAAAACCGACACCGAAAACTACGAAAAGGAGTAACTTACATCATGGCGAAAAAACACGCATTCGGCAAAGAACGGTTTGAGCTGATGGACTGGATCCTGATTATCATTCTGACCCTCGGAA
>JALEHK010000072.1 GCA_022770625.1 Oscillospiraceae bacterium
ATCATGGAGGTAAGGATGGTGAGGCTGCCGATATCATGTTCTTTATCGACAACATCTTCCGTTTCACCCAGGCCGGTTCTGAAGTTTCGGCGCTTCTTGGCCGTATGCCTTCGGCGGTCGGCTATCAGCCTACCCTCGCGACCGAGATGGGCGCTTTGCAGGAACGGCTCACCTCGACCAAGAAAGGCTCTATCACCTCGGTTCAGGCAGTTTATGTCCCGGCGGACGACCTGACTGACCCGGCGCCCGCAACGACGTTTGCCCACCTCGACGCGACTACCGTCCTTTCGAGAAGCATCTCGTCGCTGGGTATCTATCCGGCGGTCGATCCGCTGGAATCGACCTCGCGTATCCTCTCCCCCGCTATCGTCGGGAAAGAACACTATGAGGTTGCCCGTGCGGTTCAGGCTACCCTCCAGCGGTACAAGGAACTTCAGGATATCATCGCGATCCTCGGCATGGACGAGCTTTCCGAAGAGGACAAGCTCACCGTTTCCCGTGCGCGTAAGATCCAGCGGTTCCTCTCTCAGCCGTTCACTGTTGCTGAACAGTTCAACGGCATGAAAGGCAAATACGTTCCGCTCAAGGAGACCATCCGCGGGTTCAAGGAAATTATCGAAGGCAAACACGACGATTTGCCCGAATCTGCCTTCCTCTTTGTCGGCACGATCGACGAGGCTGTCGAAAAGGCAAAAGCCGGGCACGCTTAAAGAGGTGCGCGGATGAATACGTTCAAATTGCAGATCGTAGCGCCCGACCGGATTATCTACGAAGGAGACGCTTCGTTTTTGCTGGTGCGGGCGATGAGCGGCGACATCGGTATTCAGGCCAATCACCAGAAGCTGGTCACCCCGCTTACGATCGGGCGGATGAAGGTCGAGTTCCCCGATAAGGAACCGCGCTTTGCCGCCATCACCGGCGGGTTTATGAAGGTCGGTGGAAACTGTGTGACCGTCCTCACCTCCGCTTGCGAATGGGAAGATGAGATCGACGTAGAGCGTGCCGAGCGTGCGGCCCAGCGTGCCAAAGAGGCGCGCAACGTAGCTCGGTCCAAGGAAGAAATGGATCACGCCGAGATCAAGCTCAAACGTGCGCTCAACCGCCTGAGTATTGCTAAAAAATAACAAAAACCTCCTCGATGACGCTTTACTTAGGCGTCTCCGGGGAGGTTTTTGCTTATTCATCCAACAAGGATCCGAGAAGCGAAGAGGTCTCCGGCTGAGAAGAGGGTTCCGTAGCCGATTCGAAAACGGCAGAGGAGGTTGGTTCGGAATCGTTTTCTGCGGCAAGGACGGCGGCGGTGACGGCCAGTGCGGCTGCAACTGCTTCATAGACGTTCATCCTTCTCGTTTTTTTCAGGCTCCTTTTAACATTTTCTGCTTTTCAGTTTACCAGAAAGAACCGGAAGATGATGCCGGAATTTAATGAACAAAAGAAAATACTATACCAAAAGCAGAGTGACAAACAGAAAGTTTTTGAGACGTCAAACTTTGTTCATTTTTTATTATAAGAATGCTTGCAATTCGTTTTTGGTTACGTTATAATAAAAGTGTTGAAATCCGGGAGTCCTTGTCAATTGATGATGCAGTTCACCCGGATCATCTGTTTTCCATTCACTTTCTTAAGGAGGTTTTTTGCTTGGAAAAACTGTTCAAACTTAAGGAACATGGAACCAATGTCCGCACCGAAGTTGTTGCGGGTATTACCACGTTCCTGACGATGGCGTACATCCTTGCTGTCAACCCCAACATTCTGGGGAGCTGCATGGATCGCGGCGGCGTTTTTGTTGCGACCGCACTCGCTTCCGCTATCGCTACCTTTGTCATGGCCTTCCTCGCCAACTACCCGATCGCTCTTTCGGCAGGTCTCGGTCTGAATGCATACTTTGCGTACACCGTCTGTCTGGGTGAGCTTTCCGATATGGGCGCTGATGCATTTACCGTCGCGCTGACCGCGGTATTTGTAGAAGGCATCATCTTTATCATTCTCTCATTCTTTAAGGCGCGTGAGCAGATCATCAACGGTATCCCGATGAACCTGAAAAACGGCATTTCCGCTGGTATCGGCCTGTTCGTTGCTTTCATCGGCTTACAGAACGCCGGGATCATCACCAAAGATGACTCCACCATCGTTTCGCTCGGCAGCTTTTCCAAACCGGACGTTGCGCTGGCACTGATCGGTTTCCTGATCATCCTTGTCCTCGTTCATTATAATGTTAAAGGTTCGGTTCTGATCGGCATCCTCGCTACTTGGGTACTGGGCATGATCGCACAGGCGACTGGTTGGTATGTTCCCGATGCAGAAGCTGGTATCGCAAGCGTATTCCCTGATTTCTCGTCTGGTCTCCAGCTGAGCGGTCTGGCAAACACTGCCTTCAAGTTCAACTTTGGTTGGGCTGCTTCCCATCTGATCCAGTTTATCGCAATCGTTTTCTCTTTCCTCTACGTTGACATCTTCGATACCGTCGGAACCGTTGTTGGCGTTGCGGACAAAGCGGGCCTTCTCGACAAGGACGGTAAACTTCCCCGCGTCGGCAAAGTCCTGCTGGCAGACTCGATCGGTACCTGTGCAGGCGCTTGCCTTGGTACCTCCACCATCACCTCTTTCGTTGAGTCGAGTGCAGGTGTCGCCGCTGGCGGCCGCACCGGTCTTACTTCTTTCACGACCGGCTGTATGTTCCTTATCTCGCTTCTGCTCTCCCCCATCTTCCTTGCGATCCCCGGCTTTGCAACCGCTCCGGCGCTGCTCTATGTCGGTATGCTGATGGTATCTTCTGTTAAGAAAATCGAGTTCGACGGCGATATCGCTGACGTCGCAGGCGCTTATATGGCTGTCCTGATGATGCCTCTCGCTTACTCGATCGCTACCGGTATCATGTTCGCAATCCTGACTTGGGTCATCATCAAAGTTGCTGAGAAGAAAGCAAAAGACGTAAGCCCTGTTATGTGGGTCGTTTTCGCTCTCTTTGTCCTGCGAATTATAACCCTCATCACAAACTTCCAATAAGAAGCTGAATAACAACAAACGCCGTCGGGTAAAAATCCGGCGGCGTTTTTCTATGGAATCAAAAAGCGTCTGCGTTTCAGAAGAACGCAGACGCTTTTATCTTTAATGATGGAAAAGCTTTTCGGTCTGATACTTGGGCTCGCAGGTGAGATTGATCCCGAGTTTATGGAACGTCGCCTCATCGACCGAGGAAAGGATGACCGAGGAATGTACCTCACAGCCGCGCAGCTGTTCCAGATGCTTCAGCGCAAGAGAAGCGTTCGGATCGGTATTGGCGCAGATGCAGAGCGCCAGCAACATCTCATCGGTATGAAGCTGAGGGTTATGGTTGCCGAAGTTGACTACCTTCAGCTTCTGGATCGGTTCGATGACCGAAGAGGACATCAGCTTAACTGAATCGGGAATCCCCGCCAGCTTCTTCATGGCATCAAGCAGCATCGCGCAGGAGGCTCCCAGAAGCTCACTTGACTTCCCGGTAACAATGGTTCCGTCGGGAAGTTCGATCGCTGTAGCGGGCGCTCCGGTCTCCTCAGCGACTTTGTTGGCGGCAGAAACGACCGGGCGATCCTGTACGCCGGTACCGGCTTGCTTCATCAAAAGCTCCAGCTTATAGATGACCTCATCGGTAAGTGTTCCTTTTCTACGGTCGCAAAGAGCCTTATAATACCGGCGGACGATCTCGCGACGGGCCGCATCGCAGACAGCCTCATCGTCAAAGATACAGTTGCCCGCCATATTGACGCCCATATCGGTCGGAGATTTATAGGGAGAGCTTCCGTAGATCTGCTCAAAGATCGCGCTCAGAACCGGGAATATCTCGACATCGCGATTATAGTTGATGGTCGTCTCCCCATACGCTTCCAGATGAAAGGGATCGATCATATTGACGTCGTTTAAGTCGGCGGTCGCCGCTTCATACGCAAGGTTGACCGGATGGCGGAGCGGAATGTTCCAGATCGGGAAGGTCTCAAACTTCGCATAGCCCGCTTTTATGCCGCGCTTGTTCTCATGGTAAAGCTGAGAAAGACAGGTCGCCATCTTTCCGCTTCCGGGGCCGGGCGCGGTTACGACAACAAGCGAACGGGTCGTTTCGATATAATCGTTCCGGCCGTAGCCCTCGTCGCTGACGATCAGCGAAATATTAGAAGGATAACCTTCGATCGGGTAATGGCGGTAGATCTTCAGTCCGAGCGCTTCCAGCTTTTTCTCGTAAGCGATCGCACTGGGCTGACCGGCAAACTGGGTCAGGACAACGCTTCCGACATACAGTCCGTAGCCATGGAAAACGTCGATCAGACGCAGAACATCCATATCGTAGGTGATCCCAAGGTCGGCGCGGACTTTGTTTTTCTCAATGTCGCCGGAATTGATGACAATGACGATCTCGGCGCGGTCTTTCAGCTTGGAGAGCATCTTGATCTTGCTGTCCGGCTTAAAACCGGGGAGAACGCGGGAGGCATGGTAGTCGTCAAACAGCTTTCCGCCAAACTCGAGATAGAGCTTGCCGCCGAACTGGTCGATCCGTTCGCGAATCTTTTCCGACTGCATTTGCAGGTACTTTTCATTATCGAACCCTAAGTGCATGAAGGTTTCACACTCCTCAATATTTTTCAAACACATTCTATTATACCGCATTTTTCTACACTTGACAATCGAAAATTCCGGGTTTTGCTCATTTTTTATCTATGCAGGTTGACGAAAAAAGCAGAGGAAAGCGTATGCTCTCCTCTGCTTTTGGATCAGTTTGTGCCGCGGAAGCCTTTTCCGATAATCTCGGAGGTGTTGGTGATCATCATGAAGGTCTTGGGGTCGTTGAGGCGGATGAAGCGGCGAAGGTGGATCGCCTGTCCGCGGGTCATGACGGCCAGGACGATCGTCTCGGCTTCGTGTGCGAAAGCGCCCTGCCCTTTGACGCAGGTCGCGCTTCGGTTGAGTTCCTTGATGATGAAGTTGCAGATCAGATCGGGATTCTTGGTGACGATGGTAAAATATTTGCACATATTAAAGCTCTCCATCACCGAATCGAGCAGCGTCGTCTTGATAATCAGGCCGAGCATAGAGAACATCCCCGCTCTCATTCCGTAGGCGACGCCGGCGAGAAGGGTGATGACGAGGTCGGAAAGCATCAGGGATTTTCCGATGTCCAAGCTGGTGTATTTTTTCATAATCATTGCGACGATGTCGGTGCCGCCGTTCGAGGCGTCGATGTTGAAGAGGATGGCGCTTCCGACTGCGGGCAGGCCGACCGCGAAGAGCAGTTCCATCAGCGGCTGGTCGGTAAAGGGCGCGGACATCGGGTAAAAGCGCTGCAAAAGTTCAAGCACAGCCGACATGAAAAGGGACGAATATGCGGTTTTGAATCCGAAGCCACGTCCAAACACCATAAACCCGATTACAAGAAGGATGATGTTGAGAATCGAAACAAAACTGGACGCGCTCAGCGACGGGAAATATTTGGTCAGGACGATGGAAATACCGGTGACGCCGCCGGTCGAAAAGTTGTTCGGGAACTTAAAAAAGTAAACTCCGAGGGTGATCAACAGCGTTCCTGCGTTGAGCAGGAGAAATTCTTTCAGATTTTCCTTTGTCAGATACTTCTTCATTGCGTTTCAGATAAGCGGATCATGTAAACCGCTCTTTTCCTTTCTGATCTGCGGAACCGGCCGCAGCGACGTAGATTATGAATAAATTCCTGCAAAAAATTGCATTTTCCTCTTAAACGCAAAACAGCAGCCGCCGGAAAACCGGCAGCTGCCATTTTCATTCATTTGTTTTCAGAAAATCAAACGGGATGAACGCCGTTTGCCTGATCTGCACGCGCACCGTCGATGCCGTATTTAGCGTTGCGGCGAGCCTCGAAGAACTTGGGAGCGACCTTCGGGAACATCGCGTAGGTCAGAACGTCCTCTTCCTGTTCCATCCACTCGGCTGCTTCTTTGCGCAGGGTATCCAGCTCAGGAGCCAGCGTATCTGCAAAGCGGCAGGTGATGATCTCTGCGTCACCGCAGATCTTCTTCTGGAACTCGGGGTCGATCGGAACGGGGGTCTTGCCGTAAGCGCCACGGACGAGGTCCTTAAACTCAGCGGTGCACATCTTGTAGCGCTCGCCGAGAATGACGTTGAATACAGCCTGAGTACCGACGATCTGAGAGGAAGGGGTAACCAGAGGAGGCATACCGGCGTCCTTACGAACCCGCGGAACTTCCTCGAGAACTTCCTGAAGCTTGTCCTCTTTGCCAGCCTGTTTGAGCTGAGAAAGGAGGTTGGAGAGCATACCGCCGGGAACCTGATAGATCAGAGCGTTCGCGTCGGTAGCCAGCATCTTGGGATCGAGCAAACCTTCTTTAATGTACTTCTCGCGCAGGGTCATGAAGTATGCACGGATCTTGGTCAGCTGAACGAGATCCAGACCGGTATCGTAATCAGTGCCCTGAAGAGCAGCGACCATCGACTCGGTGGGCGCATGAGAGGTACCCAGAGCCAGAGGAGACATTGCAGTATCGATAATATCCGCACCGGCTTCTACGCCCTTGAGCAGGCACATCGAAGCGAGGCCGGAAGTGTAGTGAGTATGAATGTCGATCGGGATCGAAACGTTCTCTTTGAGCGCCTTGACCAGCTCGTAGGTGTGGTAAGGAGTCAGAAGAGCCGCCATATCCTTCAGGCAGATAGAGTCTGCGCCGATGGATTCGATCTGTTTGGCGTAGTTGACGTAGTAATCGGTCGTGAAGGTATCACCCAGCGTAAAGGAGATCGCGATCTGCGCGTGGCCGCCCTCTTTCTTAGCTGCCTTAACGGCGGTCTCGAGGTTGCGGATATCGTTGAGCGCGTCGAAGATACGGATGATGTCGATGCCATTGCCGATCGACTTCTGGACAAAATATTCAACCGCGTCGTCTGCGTAGGGACGATAGCCCAGCATATTCTGGCCGCGGAAGAGCATCTGCAGCTTGGTGTTGGGCATATTCTTACGGATCACGCGGAGTCTTTCCCACGGATCTTCGTTCAGGAAGCGGATGCAGGCGTCAAACGTAGCGCCGCCCCAGACTTCTGCGGAATAGTAGCCGACTTTATCCATCTCGCCGAGGATCGGGAGCATATCAGACAGCGGCATACGGGTTGCCAGCAGACTCTGATGCGCGTCACGAAGGACGGTTTCAGTAATTTTGATAGGTTTCTTGGCCATTGTATTCATTGTCCTCCCTATTTTATTGGATTGAGGCGCGTTAAATTAGCCGATAACAGCTAAAACGTCGCTGGAATTGACGGAATCGCCTTTCTTAGCAATAACGGAAAGGATCTTGCCATCGCAGGGAGCAACGATATCGTTGTTCATCTTCATTGCTTCGAGGACGATGATCGCCTGACCGCGTTTTACTTCGTCACCGACTGCACAGTTGACTTCCATGATGGTGCCGGGCATCGGAGCGGTAACGTCAGTGCCTTCAACAGCGGCTGCGGGAGCAGCAGGAGCGGCGGGAGCAGGTGCTGCGGCAGGGGCAGCAGCGGGAGCAGGAGCAGCAGCGGGGGCAGCAACAGGAGCTGCGCCACCGGCAACTTCCTCAACAGCGACATCATATGCTTTACCATTAACAGTGATGTTAAATCTTCTCATGATCTTTTAACCTCTCTTCATTTGAAAAATCAGCAGGAGTGTTTCTTAGCCAGTCTCTGTACCCGTTTGGAAGCCAGTGCGTCCAGAGCGGTGATCAGAGCGCCGCGGGTAGCGGCCGGAGCAACGACATCGTCAACGATCGAAGCGTTTGCGGCATTGAATGCGCTTGCTTCGGTATCGGCGTACTCTTCTTCCAGAGCAGCGCGGGTCTTTGCGGTATCGTCAGCGCCTTTGAGACGGTCATGCCAGAAGAACTCGACAGCCGTCGCGGGTTTGAGTGCGGAGATAACAGCCGTGGGCCATGCGAAGGAAACATCAGCAGAGCCGAATGCCATCGCAGCGGCACCGATTGCGGAGCCGGTGTAAACAGTGATCTTCGGACAGGTCGCGTCCGCGTAAACAGCGGTCAGCTTTGCAGCGGTAACGGGAGAGGTTCCGCTCTTGAAGCCTTCGGTATCAACGAAGGTCACGACAGGCAGGTTAAAGCTGTCGCAGAAGCGCACGAAGGAAGCAGCCTTTGCAGAGCAACCGTCGCACAGCTCGCCTTTGACAGAGACAACACCGACGGTGCTGCCGCCAATCGAAGCGAGGGCGGTATAAACGTGTTTTGCATAGTCTGCTTTGAGTTCAATCACGGACTCGGCGTCGCTTACAGCTTTAACAAGGTCGCAGGAAGCGGTATTCCCATCAATGGCTGCTTCAGCAGGAGCAGTGCCTTCGGAAATCGGTGCGGATTCGAGGTTGTTGAGCGGCAGGACACAGATCAGCTCGCGCGCTTTTTTAACAGCGGACAGAGCATCTTCTTCCACCAGAGAAACAACGCCGTTTTTCGCAGCGGCTTCAGCGGAAGCGTCTTCCTGAGCGTCGGTGAGGTAGAGAGCCGCGTCTTTTGCCATAACGGTGATATCGGCAGAAGCAGCCATCATGGCGCTGATACCGACACAGCTTCCGGCAACAACCGCGATCTGAGGAACGACACCGGAAAGGTTCTGAGACATCGAAAGGATCTTCTGGTAAGAAGCGAGCACTTCTACGCCCTCGGAAACCTTCGCACCGTTGGAGTCGAAAATGGCAACAACCGGAGCTCCATTCTTCACAGCAAGCTCATAAACCTTTGCAATTTTTTCAGCGTGCGCTTTGGAGACAGCTCCGCTGCAGGCGCTTACATCCTGAGAAAAAGCGTACACAATGCTTCCGTCGATCGAACCGTAACCGGTGATGACGCCGACGCCCTCTTTGCCAGTGCAAACAAAGCCGTCAAGTTCGGTAAAGGTGCCTTCATCAAACAGAGCAGTGATTCTTTCTCTCGCGGGAGAATCCGTCCGGCACGCGGACTTTACTTCCTCCAGCTTAGCCAGCTTGACCTGTAAATTCATTATATTGCCCCCATTCTATGATATCCTTCCGAGCCGGAAAAGATCCCGGCCCGGGAGATTTTGTCCCGAAGCCTTTCGGCTTCGATATGGCCATTCATATGGTAAAGGGGTTTCTGCATCATGCAAAGAAACACCTTTCTCCACCAGTTTATATTATACACCATCGTCCGGCAAAACTCAATAGATTTCAAAGCATTTTGCACTTTTTACAATGATTCAGAAAATAATCGATCGAAATCAGGTTATTCTGGCTATCGACCGGGATCAGGCTTACGGCCAGGCGGTCGGGGCGGATCTTTTCCGAGAAGTGAGCACGGTCGATCCCCTGATCCAAAGCGGCGGCGAGAACTGCGCGCACAAGACCGTCAAAGGTCATCGGGTCTCCCCCGTCCTCAACCTCTTCGATCTGTACTTTTTCCAGGCTGAGCCTCCAACGGCACCAGCCGACAAGCGCTTCCTGATCGAGCGCAAGATAATAAAGTCCTTTTCCCGGTTCAGGAGCGATCCCATCGAAATGATCGCCTTCACGGAAGGGACGGATAAACAGCATACTCTTTCCTCCCCGTTATTTCCGGCGGCGGGGACGGCCGACCGACTTGGACTGGTTGTTGCGGGCGGCGCTGACCAGCATACCGACCTCTTCATCGGTCAGTTCACGGTATTTCCCGGGCTGAAGCATTCCGAGACGGAGATTCCCGATCGAAATGCGTTTCAGGCGGGCGACTTCCAGTCCGACTGCTTCACACATTTTACGAATCTCGCGGTTGCGGCCTTCAATAATGGTAATCAGCATGACCGTGCGGCCTTCTTCTTCGGTCGTAACGCGAACCTCGGCGGGCGCAGTCTTTCTTCCGTCGATCTCTACCCCGGTCGCCAGCGCGATCTGCTGCTCATCGGTAACACCAGAACGAACAGTGACCCGGTAGCACTTCGGAATCTCATGAGAGGGATGGGTGATGAGGTTGGCAAATTCGCCGTTATTGGTCATCAAGAGCAGCCCCTCGGAGTTTAAGTCGAGCCGTCCGACCGGATAAACCCGTTCCGGAACGTCCTCGACCAGTTCGGAAACGCATTTCCGTCCCCGGTCATCGCTCATAGCGGTCAGGTAGCCGCGGGGTTTATACAGCATCAGGTATACGCTGCGCTGTTCGCGGGGGGAAGGAATCTTTTCTCCGTTGACCGTAATCAGATCGCGGTAGGGATCCGCCTTCTGGCCGATTGTCGCGGGACGGCCGTTGACCTTAACGGCTCCCTTCCCGATCAGCTCTTCGGCTTTGCGGCGGGAACAGACTCCGGCGTCGGAGATAATCTTCTGTATACGAACTTCCATTGGTTTTCTTTCCTTTCATAGTCAGCCTGCGTAACCCGCAGGGCGGTTTGCTTCTCAGCAATCACATATATAGTAAGTGTATCATTATTGAGCGAAATGGTCAAGAGAAACCCGACAGAAAAACACCCGCCGGGCTGATTTTCCGGCGGGTGTTCAGAAAATTTTCAGTTATTTCGGGTCGTAAACCGCGTTGATGTTGAAGCCGATATGGGCGGACTTATACCGCATGACCCGATAGCCTTCGATCTTATTGACCGGGCCGGCCTTGGCGGGGATATCGTCGCTTCCGAAATTGCCCGACAGGATCAATTCATCGGCGTGCATAACCTCAAGCAAAGTCGATTTATCCACCGGCATTCCGTGATGTCCGGGGCAGATCCAGTCAAACTCATCGTAAATCGCATAGAGTTTTTTCATATTGCGGTAGTGATTTTCGACCGTTGCGCCGGGCGTCGGTTCAGCCGTAACGTTGATATTGCACCAGCCGGTCTCCAGTTCGTCACCGGTAAAAAGAAGGCGGTTTTTGATATCCAGAATTGCGATCGAAGCGGCGTTATGCGCGCCGATCTCAAAGATCTTCAGCGGACGTCCGGAAAAATCGATCACATCGCCTTCATGTACCGGCGTAATCTCATAGTCCAGCGGATAATCCTCCACATCGCCATCAAACGGAGTCTTTGCCCCCTTTTCACCGATCGGATTCATATATACCTTCGGGAAATATCCGTTCCCGCCGGTGTGATCGAAATGGGAGTGGGTGTTGATGACTGCGATGACCGGTTTGTCGGTAACGCCGGTCGAGATAATATAATCATGGATATTATGCTTGCTCATGCCCGAATCAATCAGCATACATCCGTCATCACCCTCAAGCAGATAGCAGTCGCAGCCCCAGGGAGTCGCCGGATATTTGGTGCCGATGACCCAGGTCGTCGGGAAAATCTTCCGGATGTCAAAATTGTCTTCCAACACGTTCATGGATTCCATACTTTTTTGCCGCCTTTCCTAGGTAAAAATGTTTTGTATCCAAATGATAAAACTATTATAGCACAAAGCCAATACAGTTTCTATTGATAGGATACACATGATTCTTGCAGGAAAGTTGTATGTTTGTACAATTTTTCATATCCGGATACGAAAAAGCACAGACCCATAAATGAGTCTGTGCTTTTACCGTCGTGTATAGAAGTTTTGCCGCAATTACGCTCTGGTAACCTTGCCGGAACGCAGGCAGCGGGTGCAGGCATGAACACGGCAGGGCTTGCCGTCGACGATCGCCTTAACCTTCATAACGTTGGGCTTCCAAGTTCTATTGGTACGTCTGTGAGAATGAGATACCTTAATTCCGAAAGCTACGTCCTTACCGCAGAAATCACATTTAGCCATTTTCTGCACCTCCTTTTGATTTTCACATAACGATATTATTTTAGCAGATTTGCGCGAAAAAAGCAAGCTTTTTTTTGCATTTCCCGAAAAAAATCTGCACGCCGCATAAAATCATGCGGCTACCCCTTTTCTTTTGCAATGCTTTTCCGGATCAGATGAAAAAATCTCTTTACATAGACAGATCCGGTAAACATTAAGTAAATTCCGAAAGATACCCCTTGAAATTTACCTGCCCGATTAGTATAATACTATTAACAGAATTTGTCAAGTCTCTCTTTGTGCAATTTTTTCATTCGGAAAAACTGAACAAAAGTGAGCTCACGAAAGGAACCTGCTCATGAATAATGCTCTGATCCAGAGCCTTTACCGTTATCTGATCTACGGAATCGCGCTGCTGACCGCCCTCCCCTTTCACGAATGTGCACACGCATGGACAGCCAATAAGCTGGGGGATCCGACCGCGCGGATCAACGGACGGATGACCTTAAATCCGCTCGCTCATCTCGACCCGTTCGGTGCTTTGCTCATGATCTTTACCGGCATCGGCTGGGCCAAACCTGTTCCAATCAATGCCCGCAACTTCAAGCATCCGAAATGGGAAATGGCGATTTCCTCTCTGGCGGGTCCGGTGTCCAATCTTCTTCTCGCTTATCTTTCGATGATTTTATGGAAGATCACGACCATCGTTTCCTATTATCACAGCGGATTTTTTGTTCAAAACCTGATCACGATTTTCGCAACGATGGTCTCCATCAATATCGGACTGGCTGTTTTCAACTTTATTCCCATTCCGCCGCTGGACGGTTCCAGAATCCTGAGCCTGTTTTTGCCGGAGCGCACCTATTTTTCGATCATGCGCTATGAGCGGTATGCCATGCTCGCGCTGATGATCGCTGTTTATTTTGGCCTTTTGGACGGCCCGCTCGGCTTCTTCCGTCACCTGGCGCTGAACAGCATCAACTTCCTGACCGGTTGGATCGACCTGATCTGGAGGCTGTTTCTCTGATGGAAACGCTCGAATTTAAGCTCGGTGCATTTGAAGGGCCGTTAGAGCTGCTGCTTCACCTGATCTCCCGCCATAAAATGAAGATCACCGACATTGAGATTGGAAAACTCCTGGAACAATACCTTGCTTATATGGAAGAGATGCAGGACGCTGATCTCGAAGTCAGTTCAGCCTTTCTGGAAATGGCGGCACGGCTGGTTTACATCAAGACGGTCTCTCTTCTGCCGCGGCATGAAGAAGCGGCGGCGCTGAAAAAAGAGCTGGAAGGACAGCTGATCGAGTATCAGAAGATCAAAATCGTTGCCGGATTTCTGGCGGAACGGTATAATGGCGGAACTTCGCTCTTTGTACGCGCTCCCTCTCCCATCCGAAGCGATCCTGTGTTCCGCGGGAATATGCCGCCGGAAAAACTTTTATCCGCCTATATCCTTGCTGCCGGAAAAGCAGGCAGGCGGCTCCCGCCCCCCGCAGACGCTTTTAATGGCATTGTACGTAAGCGGTTCGTATCGGTCTCCTCGCGGATCGTATGGCTGCTGCGACGGCTGTACAAGACCGGCTGGGCCAATTATAACGATCTTTTTGTTTCGGGAGACCGCAGTGAACTGGTCGCAACCTTTTTAGCTGTCCTCGAACTTATGAAATCGGGGCGGATCACGATGAATGAGGACAACACCCGCCTGACCTTCAACCGGAGAAGCACTTCCTCCGACGACGGAAAAGAGTCCTGAAAAAGGAGATAGAATACCGATGAATTATTTTGCTGCAATTGAAGCGGTCCTCTTCGCCAGCGGCACGCCGGTCGAAATTGAGCGGCTGGCACAGGGGCTTGGGATTGATCCCGCCGCCGTGCGGCAGCAGCTGACCGCCTACGGAGAGAGTCTCGACCGCGAAAAACGTGGAATCCGGCTTCTTTTTCTCGACGATCTTGTTCAGTTGGCCGCCCGCCCGGAATATGAACCGCAGATCATCGCCGTTACCGACTTAAAGCACGGTGCTCCCCTTTCAGGCGCAGCACTCGAAGTCCTCTCGATCATTGCTTACAATCAGCCGGTCACCAAGAGTTTTATTGAGCAGATCCGCGGTGTGGAAAGCGGGAACGTGGTCAATAATCTCGTTGAAAAAGGACTGATTGAGGAATACGAGCGGCTGATGGTACCGGGACGCCCGCTCACCTATCGGACAACGCCTAATTTTCTCCGGGCATTCGGGCTATCCTCTCTCTCTGAGCTTCCTCCGCTTCCGGACTCCCTTCTTCCTGAGGAAATAACGTCGGAGAATACAGAGGACGAAAATGCGGAAGAGGATGGATTCGATCCCCTGTCGGAGGCTTTGGAAGAATGATCGTACTAAAGGTCATCGGAATCATCCTTGCGGTTTTTCTGGGAATCGTTTTCCTGCTGATCCTTCTTCTGGCCGCAGCCGACTGGACGCTTCGGTTTCGATTGGAAAACGATACATGGAGCATTCAGATAGGAGCGTTTCCGATTCTTGCCCGGGTCTTTCCGATGAAGAAAAAACCGAAAAAAGAAAAACCGCCTTCCCCAAAAACGGAAAAGCGGAAAAAAGCGGCTGGCAAAGTGAAGAAGCAGGCCGAAGAAGCCCCGGAAGATGCGGGTGGGTTGCTCCGGACACTGGGTGATCTTGCCACCGCATTCTTCCCGCCGGCAGCAGAGATGATGAGCCATATCCGGTTTCGAAAGGTCGTTTTCCTCGCTGTTATCAGTGAGCCGGACGCCGCATCGACCGCTATCCGTTATGGAAAAACCTCGGCTGAACTCAGCTGCTCCGCTGCGGCCGCACAGCAGTTTTTTAACGTTCGTTTTTCCTATCTCGGCGTTCGATATGACTTTCTTCACACGGGAACACGAATCTCTCTTTCGGGAGATATCCGGCTCAGAGGAATCCACATCATTAGCATGGGCGTAAAAACGTTCTTCCGTTATCTAAAACGGGTGGTAAAAAAGAGCGACTCGTCCGAACCTGAAAGCAACCAAAAGTGAACGTTCACTTCAGAAAGGATAGAAAACTATGGCAGACAGCAAAAAAGTCCAGGATCTCATGGGTGTGACCATGGACAAGGTAAAAACGATGATCGACGCTGATTCGATTATCGGCAACCCGATCACCCTCCCCGACGGCACGACCGTCATTCCGGTCAACCGGGTCAGCTATGGATTTGCTTCCGGGGGAAGCGATCTTCCCACCAAACAGCTCGGAAACTTTGCGGGCGGAGGCGGCGCCGGAATCACGATGGAGCCGGTTGCTTTTCTGGTCATCAAAAACGACAGCATTCGGGTGATGCAGATCAACGCTCATCCCGGAACGGTCGATAAAATCGTCGATGCCGTTCCGGACATGGTGGATAAAGTCAGCGGTCTGGTAAACAGCGGAAAAAATAAAGAAGAAAAAGAATAAGAGCAAGCACCTGTACCTAAAAAAGTACAGGTGCTTTTTTCACGGGAAAAATTTTATCCAACTGATTCCGCCGCTTCCTTTTTGCCGCGCGACTCCAGAAAACGGGCAAGCTGATCCCGACCGGCATTGATAACCAGCTGCTGCGGGATGGAAAGCTCGTCCAGCATCTGAGGGATCGGGCCGAAATAACCCACCTCATAGCTGACGTGTGCATCGGAGGATACGCTTAAAAGAGTATCATATTTTTTGCACAGAAGCGCCAGTCTGCGATATTTCTCGATTGCTTCGGGATGCTTGCGCAGGGCGTGCGAATTCAGTTCAAGCGCCTTTCCCGTCTCATGCGCGAGTTTGACGACCGACTCCATATCAAACTCAAACGGCGGATCGGTCGGATGTCCCAAAATATCGACTCCGGGCGAACGCAGCATTTTCTTATAGACCTCGGTATTCTGCTCAAAGGTTCCCGGTCGGATCGCGTAGCTGTGAAGCGATGCAATCACAAGGTCGAGAAAGTCCAGATCGGCTTTTGACAGATCGATCTCTCCGTCATAAGAAACGATATTCGCCTCTCCGCCGCGCAGGACAGTGATCCCGTTGATGACGCGGGGAACGATCCACATACTGGTAAAATGCCAGCTGTTCGCTCCGTCCGGCATCTGAGGGCCATGATCAGTGATCGCAATCGCAGAAAGATTTGCTCTTCCCGCTCCTGCTACCATCTCTTCCAGCGAAGAATAGGCATGATGGGAAACCAGTGTATGGGTATGAAGGTCGGCGATAATTTTCATGATGATTTTCCTTTCAATGTAGAGTTCCGTCATCGATCAGGATCTGATAATAGGCGGTCTTTCCTTCACTGCTGTAGCCATTCTTTCGATAAAAGTGATGGGTCGATTCCTCATGGCTTCCGGTGATCAGCATCAGCTTATAGCAGCCCGCCTTTTCCGCCGTCTTTTTAGCAAGCGCGAGACATTCTCCGGCCAGTCCCCTCCCGCGGTATTCAGAATCGGTCACAACATTTTCGATCAGTGCGTACGGACGGTGGTCATGGGTCAGGTTCGGCACAATCAAACAGGTACAGCCGGAAACAATTCTTCCATCTTCCTCAGCCACGATCAGATGATAATCGGGATTCTGAAGAATGGTCCGCCAGACGGACTGTAAAGACTCACTGTCCGGCGAAACCGTACGCTCATGCAGATGGGTATACAGCGCCAGCAGTCCGAACAGATCCCGTTCACCCGCTTCTCGAATCATTTTTTACGCTCCTTTCCCACAAACAAACAAATCAGTTTTACTGCGTTTATTATAACCGCTGGGTAGAATTTGTCAAGAGAAAAAGCCCCACTTCCCCACCTTTCGGCAGAGAAATGAGGCCGGTCCTGTAGAGAATCAGGCAAGAACGCCTGCGCTCGTTTTTTCTTCCTCAAACTGCTTGGTATAAAGGGTATGGTAATAGCCCTTTTTCCGGAGCAGTTCTTCGTGACGTCCCTGTTCAATGATCTTTCCATTGCGTACGACCAAAATCAGGTCGGCCTGACGGATTGTCGAAAGACGATGAGCGATCAGGAACGAGGTACGATCTTTTAAGAGATAGCTGATTGCATTCTGGATCAGCTGCTCGGTCTGGGTATCGATCGAGGAGGTCGCTTCGTCCAGAACAAAAATCGAAGGATTCGCAAGCACTGCCCGTGCAAACGAGATTAGCTGTTTCTCACCGGTCGAAAGGCGGTCGCCGCCTTCGCCAACGTCCGAATCCCAACCGTTTTCGAGCTTTTCAACGACCGTATCGGCCGAAACTGCTCTTGCCGCTGCCTTTACCTCTTCGTCTGTCGCGTCCAGACGACCGTAGCGGATGTTTTCCATAACCGTGCCGGAAAAGAGGTGCGGGCTTTGAAGAACATAGCCAAGGCTTGAGTGGAGCCAGAGCTGACTGCGTTCCCGGTAATCCCGTCCATCGATCAGGATCTGTCCAGAAGTCGGTTCAAAGAAACGGCAGGCCAAATTTACGAGCGTCGATTTTCCGGCTCCCGTTTCGCCGACGATCGCGATCGTTGTTCCTGCGGGAATATGGAGGTTGAAATGTTCAAGGATATTCTCGCCGCCATCCGGATAGCGGAAGGTGACGTCCTTAAACTCGATCTCACCTTTAATCGGCTCCCAGTTTTCCTTTTTCGGTTCAAAAGCTGTACCGTATTTGGCAATTACTTCGGGCGTATCATTGATCATCGGCTTTTCGTCCAGAAGACCCATGACCCGTTCGATATTCGCCTGTACCGAAATCATTTCGGAGATATTTCCGGCGATATTCTGGATCGGTTCAAAGATACCGACCGCATAGGTCGTGAAGGCGGAAAGAGTTCCGATCATCATCACGTTTTCAAGCACCATATGGCCGCCCCGATTCAGGACGATCGCGGTAACAACGCTGGAAAGAAGCAGAACAAGCGGAAGGAAGATTCCGCGCAGCCGTGCGGCGCGAACACCGGCCAGCCGCATTTCCGTCGTCAGTTCACGGAATTCCTCACAGTTTTGCTCTTCAATAACAAGCGTCTTGGAGGTTTTTGCACCCATGATTCCTTCGTTGTAGGCGGAGGTGATCTTCGAGTTCTGTTTCCGGATCCGGCGGTTCCAGAGGAGAATCCGCTTCTGGAAATAAAGGGTCAGCACCGCGAGGATCGGAACAACGATCATAACGGTCAGCGCCAGCTTCACGTTTAAGAAGAGCATCGCAATGAATACACCGCAGACATATCCGATCTGCCAGAGCATATCGGTCAGCTGCCACGCAAGCATTCCCGAAATACGGAAGATATCGCTCATCACACGCGCAAGAATATAACCGACCGGTGTTACATTATAATAAGAAAGCGAGAGCGTCTGAAGATGAACAAAGCAGTCATGCCTCATGTCCCGCCCGATGTACATTTCGTTTTTCATCGACAGCCGGCAGAAAATGATCGTACCGACCGTCTGAATGACGATCGCTGCCGTATAGAGCAACGCAAAGGTGGAAAGTCCCTTGGTCGTTTCACCGACAACGAAGGTGTTGATCGCGTACCGCTGGAAAAGCGGCAGACAGATATCGATCAGCGCACCGAAAATATTGAGGGCGAAAACGGTGATAAACGCCCATTTGTACGGCTTCATAAACCGTCCGAGCCGGAGCCAGGTCTTAAGTTCAAAGCTCTTTGTATAATCCTTTTCTTCGATCCTCATTCAGCCGCACCTCCTTTCACGGCTTCATCGGTATCCTCAAGCAGTTCCCTGTCGGCCGCTGCCATCTGGATATCATAGATATCGCGGTAGATACCCGGGTGAGAAATCAGTTCGGCATGAGTTCCGATCTCGGAAAGCTCGCCGTCTTTGAGCACAAGAATCTGATCCGCCTGCATCAGGGTCGTGATCCTGTGAGAGATCAGGATCACGGTCGAATCGCTCATCCGCTGTCCAAGCGCTTCGCGAATCTTCGCGTCGGTCTCGGCATCGACAGCGGAAAGCGAATCGTCAAAGATCATGACCGGCGCTTCCTGCATCAGCATCCGCGCGATTGCAACGCGCTGCTTCTGGCCGCCCGAAAGGGTTACGCCGCGTTCGCCAACGATGGTGTCATAGCCGTCCGAGAAGGTATCAATCGCTTCATCGACACAGGCGATCGAAGTCGCCTTTTTAATGCCGTTCAGACCGGAGCCGGGATGAGTAATCGCAATGTTTTCTCCGATCGAACGAGAGAACAGGTATGGTTCCTGAAGGACAAGGCCGATATTTCCGCGCAGATAATCCTGACGGATTTCGCGGATGTCCACCCCGCCGATCGAGATGCTTCCCTCGCCCGGTTTCAGATCGTACAGCCGATCCAAGAGTGCTGCGATCGTTGATTTTCCGGAGCCGGTTCCGCCGAGAATCGCAAACGTTTTTCCGGCCGGAATCGTAAAGGAAAGATGATTCAGGACGGGCTTCTGACCTTCATAAGAGAAAGTCACATCCTTAAATTCAATATCACGATTCATCGGAGGAGTCTCGGCGTTCGGAAGAATCTTCTCTTCCTCTGCCTTCAGAATATAGGCCACACGGTCGATCGATACGCCCGATTTACTCATTTCGGACAGCGTGCGTCCGAGGCTTCGGATCGGCCAGGTGAGTGCCGAGTTGTAACTGATAAACGCAAGAAGCGTGCCCAGCGAGATTCTTCCGGTCGCGGCAAAACCCGCGCCTACGGCGATGACCGCCATGATCTGGAGGCCGGTAATCAGGTCGCCAAGCGCCCAGTAAACGCTCATCAGCTTGCCCAATTCGACCCAGAGGTTTGAAAAGCGCCGGTTCTTTTCGTTGAAACGATCAACTTCCCAGCGTTCACGCCCGAAAGCCCGGACGACCCGCACGCCGGTCAGGTTTTCCTGAACAGCGGTCGAAAGAACGCCCTCCGCTTCATCAGCCGCACGGAAGCGAACGTTGATCTTGGAGTAAAAGATCATCGAATATAAGACAACGATCGGAATAAAGACGGCACTAATTAAAGCAATCGTCCAGTTCATCGAGAACATGATGCACAGATAATAGACGATCATAAAAACGATACGGATGACTTCCAGCAGTTGGTTGGTAAAAAAGTTACGAATAACTTCGACGTCCGAAGTACAGCGCTGGATGATGTCGCCGGTCTGGTTCTTTACGTGCCAGGAATACGGCAACCGTTGAATATGCGAATAAAGCGCGTCGCGCAGCCCCTTGACAAAGCCCTCGCTTCCGAGCGCGGTCGTCGTTCGGGTAACAAAGCTGCCGATGCCGCCGATTGCGGCGATTCCGACGATCGCTCCCGCTGCAATCAGCAGGGTTCGGGCTGCATTGGCTCGAAGCGCTTCCAAAGTCGTGAACTGTGCCAGCACAGCAGGCAGCGTATACTGTTCACTTCCCAGAATCGAGTCGATCGTCACGCTGATGATCTGCGGGGTCGCAGAGTTGCAGACGGTGCTCAGCACCGAAAAGAGAAGCGCCAGAACAAACCATCGGACGTTTCCTTTCATATACCGCAGCATCAGCGGAAAATTGTTTTCTTTTTTCTTTTTCATGAAGTCCCTTTCCTCATTAAAGAGATCAGAAGGTGTAAAAGACGTTCCCCGCTTATTCCTCCGTCCGGGGTCCAAACGTCTTTTGGCTACATCAGTCTCACACCATTGTCAACATTCAGCATTTTTGACAATCCCTTCTTTCTTTTCATATACAGAGCCTCTCCCCTGCTCTGCCGCAGTCTTTTCTGTCCGCTTCTTGCCAGCTATGCGGGGCACAGGTTCCCCCGCACAGGAATCGGACAAAAAATAAAAACAGAATATACGCATACTTTCGCGCACACTCTGTCTAAAATGATAGCAGAGAAAAGGAAGTTTGTCAATAATCAATTAATTTTTTCATATTTCGGAAGAGAATTGATCGCAAAAGCTATGACAAAATAAGAGAACCCACCGGCGAAACCGATGGGTCATGGGATACAAATATATCAGTCAATTACTTTAATCGACTCGATCACAGGCTGATCGGCGTAATCAACGCTTCCGTTGTTGTCGGTCACGGGAACTTCCTTGCAGATCGCATCGACAATCTCCATGCCGGAAGTAACATGACCGAAACCGGCATAATTCCCGTCCAGGTAGGTCGCATCCGCCTGCATGATAAAGAACTGGGAGGAAGCGCTGTCCATATCCTGGCTGCGGGCCATCGAAATGGTGCCGCGGGTATGGGAGATGCTGTTTTTAACGCCGTTGGAGGAAAATTCACCCTTGATCGTCTTTTCGCTGCCGCCGGTGCCGTTATGGTTGGGATCGCCGCCCTGAATCATAAAGCCGTCGATGATCCGGTGAAAGGTCAGTCCATCGTAGAAGCCCTCGTTGGCAAGATCAAGGAAGTTCTGAACCGTAATCGGAGCGGTATCTCCGTCCAGTTCGACCGAAATAGTTCCCCGATCCTTGACGTTGATTTCAACATGATGGGTGCCGACCTTTTTGCTTCCGCATCCCGACAGGCAGACAACCGCCGTTACAATGCAGAGCGCCGCTGCAAGAATTTTTCTTATCTTCATTATTTTCTTCCTTTCTTTCATAAAAAAGATTCTTGAATATGCCATCAACATCCGCAGAGCTTTACTCCGCAGCATTTATTATACCATATTGAGTTTATCCGTCAAGGATAAACTCGGCAGCGTCCGCGAAACTTGTTTCGCAGCATTCAGTATACCATACTGGGCGGTAAGTTGCAAGTCGGAAAGAATATGTTATAATAGTAGATAAAAAGACCGTTAAAGGAGGAGACTTTATGAAGAAGATCGAACGGGCAGACGGAACGCTTCTGCTTCCGGAAAACGGAGACGCGCCGTTTTTTACCGTCTGCTGTATCGGAGACCGGGAAACGACCGATACGCTTGCCCGTATTCTCCCGCCGGGATACGCCGCGATCGTCTGCCCTGCCGGGGAATGGAGCGACCTTGCCCCCTTTCCGGTTGCCGCGCTCAATCCGGGAGAAAAAGATTTTACGCCCGGTGCCGACCGAATGCTCCAGAAAATCCGTCATGTTCTTTTCGATTTTTCGGCGCAGTATCCGCTCAGGAAAGATCCGGACGGACATGGGCTGATGGGCTATTCGCTTGCGGGACTTTGCGTTCTCTATGCGCTTCATATTCGAATGGACGAATTCCGATGGTTTTATGCCCTCTCGCCGTCGGTATGGATGGAAGGGTGGCGAGAATTTGCCGCCGCCCATCCGCCGAGAAGAGACGCACACGTCTGGCTGTCGCTCGGCGGAAAAGAACCGGCCACCAAAAACCCCCGGATGGCTCGTGTCGGAGAGGAATGCCGGGAGGAAGAGCGTCTTTTGAAAGCGATTCTTCCACACGGAAATGTGCAGATGACCTGGCATCCGGGTGGACATTTTGCCGATGTTTCCAAGCGGATGCTTGCGGCGCTGAGTTGGAAAGCGCTTGACAAACAGGTTTTGAGCGTTTATACTGAAACTACTGCAAAGTGATAAAAAGAAAGGATGACAGGAATGATTACTTCGTCTATATGCGCAGAACATCTGGCGGGCATGGTTCGGATACCGACTGTTTCCAACGCAGAGCTGGCAAAAATGGATTTTTCAAAATTTGACCAGCTTCATGAGTATCTTCGTCAGAGCTATCCGCTGGTACACCGTCACTTAAAGCTTGAAACCATCGGGGAAGCGGGTCTCCTTTACACCTGGAAAGGAACCGGCGAGTCCAAAGAGGCGCCGTTGGTGCTGATCGCTCATCAGGACGTCGTTCCCGAAGGGGATCACGCGCTCTGGAAATATCCTCCTTTTTCGGGCGAAATTGCCGAAGGAAAGGTCTGGGGACGCGGAACGACCGACTGCAAGTGCAATATCATGTCGATCCTTGAAGCGGTCGAGCATCTGCTCAGCGAAGGCTTCACCCCCGGATATGATCTGTACATCGGATTTGGCTATAACGAAGAGGTTATGGGCGGCGAAGGGCCTGCGGCCGCAATGATCGTGCAGACGCTCCACGATCGCGGAATTACGCCCGGCTGTGTGCTGGACGAATGCGGCGGCGTTGAGCATGATACCGAGGGCGGAAAAGACGAATGGTCGGCGCATATCGTTACAGCTGAAAAAGGATATGCAGATTTTGAACTCTATGTTGAGGACAAAGGCGGACATTCTTCCGTTCCCCGTAAAGACGGCCCGATGAAAAAGCTAGCAGAAGCCGTTCTCGCTGTGGAAGCCAATCCCTTCCCCTATCGGATCACCGAAAGCGTAAAAGCTGCGATCGAAGCAGGCGCAATGGGAAAGACGGACGAAAAGAGTCTCCTTTTGCAGGATGTTGAGAAAAACTGGGAGAAGATCCTGCCGCTGGTCGAAGAAGATCCTTATCTGGCCGCCATGTTCCATACAACCAACGCCGTTACCATGGCGTTCGGGTCGGAACAGGCCAATATCCTTCCGCAGCGCTGCTCGGTTATCATCAACTGCCGCGCACTGGAAGGCGATACCCTCGAAACCATCCAGAAGCATTTTGAATCGATCGTTCCGGACGGCGTAAAGGTACGTCTGGTCAAGGGCGGCAATCCTCCGAAGGCGTCCGCACTTTATTCGCATGGATATAACCTGATTGCATCGATCTGCGAAGAAAATCATCCCGGGATCAAGGTCATGCCCGGATATATGCTCGGCGGCACCGATTCGAGATATTACAGCGACATCTGCGATAACGTCTACCGTTTTTGCAGCATCGAAAGCGATGACCGCTGGGGTCCTGCTCACGCGGCAAACGAGTGCATCCCGGTCGATACGCTTGCGACCGGCCCTGAGTTCCTAGTCAAGTTTATTACGAGATATTAATTGCAAAAGAAAAACGTCAGCTGTTTTCCGATTGGAAAGTGACTGACGTTTTTGTATTTTATGAAAGGGATTAGGCAAACTTCCGTTCTTTGCTCATATTCGTCCAGTCCGAACGAAGGTAGTAGATCAGAAAAACGACCGAGCTGAGTGCCCAGGTCAACGGATACGCCCAGTTAATGACGTTGATCGACGGGATAAAATGCAGGGCGACGGTGATGAAGGCAACGCGCGCAATGCACCAGCAACCCAGCATAACAAACATCGGCACCGACGCTCTCCCCGCGCCGCGCATGACACCGGCTGTACCATGGGCGAACGCCAGAAGGCAGTAGAACAGGCAGTCAGCTCGTGCACGACCGACACCGCTCACGATAACCTCGGGATTCCGGTCAAAAAGCCCCATCAGAAAAGGAGCAAAGATAAAGATCAGAATGCCGATCACTTCCGCTACGCTCATAGAACAAAAGAGACCGAAACGGGCGCCTTTTTTAGCACGCTCGATCTTACCCGCGCCGAGATTTTGACTGATGAAGGTCGTCAGCGCCATAGCAAAACAGGTGATCGGCAAAAAGCCGAACCCTTCGATTTTGGAATAGACGCCCTGACCGGCGACCGCTATTTCGCCAAAGGAATTGATATTGGTCTGAACAATAACGTTTGCAAAACCGATGATCGAATTCTGAAAACCGGCGGGAAGGCCGTTGCGGATGATCTTTTTCAGCATCGGCGGATCAAACCGGATCTTGGACGGAATCAGCCGATACTCCTCTTTTGTGCAGAGCAGCCGGCGCAGACAGAGAACCATACTGATTAGCTGAGAGATAACGGTCGCGCCCGCGGCAGCTCCAACGCCCATATGAAATCCCGCGATAAAGAGAAGATCGAGAACGATATTGATGAGCGACGCAATAACCAGATAGTACAGCGGATGACGGCTGTCTCCGACCGACTGAAGGATGCCGACGAAGATGTTGTACATAACAAACGGGATCGAACCGGCAAAGTAAATCCGGAAATAGGTGATCGAACCGGCGAGGATCTGCTCCGGGGTTCCCATCAGGGTCAGTATTCCCGGGGCAAGCAGAATACCGATCAGCGTCAGCGCCGCTCCCGCCGCTAATCCGAACGCAGTCAGCGAATGGATCGACCGGGAAAGCCCCTCTTTATCCCGCGCGCCGAAATAGTTTGCCGAAACAACACCGCCGCCGATGGCAATACCGTTGAAAAATCCGATCATCAGAAAAATCAGATGACCGGAAGAACTGACCGAAGCGAGCGCTTCACTTCCGAGAAAATTTCCAACGATCAGCGAATCGGCGGTATTGTACAGCTGCTGAAAAAGATTTCCCAGAAACAGCGGAACCGCAAACGAGATCAGATGTTTTTGGATCGAACCTTCGGTCATAAGATTGGATTGTGATGCCATAAAACTACCTCCGGAATCATAAATCAGGACTATATGTATGAACACCGAACCGGCAGATCAGGTTTTCCGCCCACTCGGTCAGCGCCTTTTCAGCGGCAGGATTTTCAGGGACAGCAACAAATTCCTGTCCGCGGCCGGATGTTTGATATTCCGCACCTTTCCGACCTTCAGGTATCCCCAAAAGATGTGACGAATCGGCGCACTGGGAAGATAATGCAGCGTTCCGTTTTTATACTCTGTTTCCCGGAACATTCCGTAAAACAGAAATAAATCACCTTTTCCGATACCGTAACGATCAAGGTGGGAAGCGCTCTGGGAGTTTTGTCCAAAAGCAGACGTCCATTTTTCCTACTGTCCATTCCTTTGCGGCTGAAAATGATTGTCACAAAAGTTTTCTCTTTTACTCCGGCAGCAAGATAAAATCTTTACGCAGTGAAAAAGGGGCAGGCGCTTCGCCTACCCCTTTCTATAAACTGGTGCGGATAACAGGACTTGAACCTGCATGAGCGTGAACTCACTAGAACCTGAATCTAGCGCGTCTGCCAATTCCGCAATTTCCGCTTAGTGCTATTTATTATAGGCTAACCGTCCATTTTTGTCAATATCTTAAATGGGCCCAACAAAGCGAAAAGCCACGCCGGCTCTTGATCTACCCATGCGTTTGGGCTTATACTTATTTGTCCAGTCTATCCTGCTATCCAAGGAGGCTTGTATGAACGAAGCAATACGATTTCTGAAAAAGGAGCCTGTGCTATGCATTGCGGCTCTTTGCGCCTGCGTATCCATGCTTTTTGTCCGGCCCAGCTCTGCCTATTGGGCCTATATCGACTTCGACACCTTAGGGCTGCTCTTCTGCCT
>JALEHK010000084.1 GCA_022770625.1 Oscillospiraceae bacterium
GAATTTTTTGGTTTTGTACAGGGGCAAATGAATAAAATTGCCTGAACGCGCGCCTATGCCCGCCGCTTTCCCGCCCTCATTTCTGCGTTTCTTATAAAAATTTACAGAAATACCTTTTTCCTTTCGCACGCTCATGTTATAATCTGAAAGTATATTGGAATGTATATCCGGATATACGTCCGGATTCTGAATGGCGCAAGGCCATGGGTACAAGATCACTGGACAGGAGAGGATTTTATGCAGTTTCAACGCGGTCGGAACGATCGGGGCGGCTACCCGAAGCTGGCGAAACGCTGGCCGGATCTCGATACCGACGGGAGCATCTATATCAGCGGATACGGATTTATCCATCTGGATCCGCTTGAGCTTGAGCGGCATGAACTGAAAAGAAGTGCGTCGATTGCCGGCGGGGTCATGCTGATGCTTCTGCTTCTTCCCCCGATCTTTCTGATCCCGGCTCAGTTGATCGTGCGCAGCATCGCCCACTGGCTTCTTGCTAATTCCGAGCAGAACTTTTCTGTCTGGAACGCGATTCTGGGACAGCTTCGCATCGATCTGTGGACCTATCCGACCCTTTTGATCACGATGATTTTCCTGATCGGCACCGGCGGACGGGATATCCGTCAGCGCAGCAACACTGCCTTCCGGCCGGGCACCGCGTTTTTAGCGATCGGGGTATGTCTCGGATTATCAGGGATCGTCCGGATCTCCGGAAGCTGGCTGGAGAGCATCTGCCGCTTCTTCGGACTGGCGGAGCGCATCGCTTCCGACATTCCTTCTCTTCCGGCCGCGCAGCTGATCTACCTTTTCCGGACGGCGTTCATCGGCGTTATTTTGGAGGAATTTATTCTCCGCGGGCTGCTGCTGAAAATATTCCGGAAGCACGGCGACGCTTTCGCGCTGATGATGACCTCGATCGTCAGCGGACTGATCGCCGGAAGTCTCGGCGGCGGACTCGGCGCATTTGTGATGGCGCTGATGTACGGCTATATCACCCTCCGCACCGGCTCGACCGCCGTCGCGATCCTTTGCCACATTCTCTGCGCCCTCTGGCCGAACCTCCTCACAATTTTCTGCCCGGACAGCACGCTTGCCGCAACCGGGGTCTGCACTGCCCTGATCCTGATCGGAATCGTTTCCTTTTCGGTGCTCTGCACGCGGGACTATAACGCCTTTATTCTTTCCGGACAGTCGCTCGATTATGCCCGTTTAAGCGGCCAAAAGGCCCCGACTAAGAGCCGCCTGACCTTCAAGGGAAAACTTGCCGCCGCAATGACAAGCGCCTTTTTCTCGGCCTCTGCAGCGCTCTGGCTGATACGGATTGTGCGCGGTCTTACGATCCTGTCCTGACCGTATAAAAGAGGAGATACCATGACACATGATGAAATGATCATGCGGCTTGCGCTTACGGAAGCGCAGAAAGCCTATGACTGCGGGGAAACGCCGGTCGGCGCCGTTCTGACATGGGACGGCGAGCCGATCGTACAGACTCATAACCTTCGGGAAACCGAAAAACTCGCGACCGCCCATGCCGAACTTCTCGCGATCGAACAGGCCTGCAAAAAACTGGGCGGATGGCGGCTGCACCGCGCCGAGCTTTTCGTCACGCTGGAGCCTTGTCCGATGTGCGCCGGAGCGATCATCAACGCCCGGATTCCGCGGGTCGTTTTTGCTGCCAAGGATAAAAAAGCGGGCTGCTGCGGAAGCCTGATTGACCTGTTCGATCTTCCGTTCAACCACCGCCCCGATTATGTCGGCGGGGTGCTTGAGGAAGAAGCACAGGCGATGCTGACGGCGTTTTTTAACGATCTTCGGGAGAAGCGACGCTCAGGCGCAAAACCTCGTTTGCGCGCCTCTGACTTTGCTCAGGAAAAATAACCGGCAGGCGCGGCAGATTGTTTCCCAAAGCTAATGTTCATAGATTATTCACATACTTCCGTTCTAACTATGATATAATAGATGTTGGAAACAACGATTCATTGTTTCTAATTCAATCCCCCTCCTTTATAATTACTCCTTTTTATTTTATTTTGGGATACCCTCTGTCTATTGGCAGAGGGCTTTTTTTATCCAAAAACGAAGAATGCCCATCCGGGTACGATCACCGGATGGACATCCAACTTTTATCAACGGGACTTTTTCCTCTGATGGAACACAATTGCCAGAATAGAACCGAGGAGCAGAAGTGCAAAGCACATCCAGAAGATCAGCATTCCTGTTCCCTTCGGCGAGAAGAAATCATAATAGCCCTTGAGGTAGACAAGGATAATAATCAGCGGTATGCCCCAGCTGATATAGCCGCGCATCCACTTTTTGAAGTGCAGACCCTTGCCCGCGTTTGCTTCCTCGCAAAAGCTGTCCCAGCCCCAGCCGTTTTTGCGGGTGCAGAAAAGGACAAAGACGAGGCTTCCGAGCGGAAGAAGGTTGGACGAAACGAGAAAGTCCTCCAGATCCATCACGCCGGTTCCCGCACCAAGCGGCTGAAAACCGGAGAGCAGGTTGAAGCCGAGCACCGCCGGAATCGAAAGAACGATCATCAGCGGGATATTGAGCAGAACCGCTTTCTTCCGGCTCCAGCCGAAATCGATGTAAAAAGCAAGGAGCTCTTCAAAAACGGCAATGACCGTCGAGAGCGCCGCAAAGGACATAAAGACGAAGAAGAGCGTACCCCAGATCTGTCCGCCGGGCATATGATTGAAAACGTTGGGAAGGGTGATAAAAAGAAGCGAGAAGCCGGCGGTCGGCTCTACTCCGTATGCAAAGCAGGCGGGAATGGTGATCAGTCCGGCCGTCAGCGCGACAAAGGTATCGAGTAAAACGATGTTTAAGCCCTCGCTTAAAAGGGTATGCTCCCTTGTCTGATAGCTTCCGAAAATCTCCATCGCGCCGATACCGATCGAGAGGGTGAAAAACGCCTGCGACATGGCCGCATAAACGACGTTCCCGATCCCATTTTCCAAAACGAGCTGGAAATTGGGAACGAGATAAAACCGGATCCCTTCCTCCGCGCCATCCAGCGTCAGCGAATGAACAGCCAGTACGATAATCAGCAGAAGCAAGCCGGTCATAATCACCTTTGTGATCCGTTCGATGCCGTTCTGAAGCCCCAGCGAACAGACCAGAAACGAGAGAATGACAACCAGGATCATCCAGAAGATCATCGTTCCGGGAGAAGCCATTAGATCGGAAAAGACATTCTGAATCGCCTCTGTATCCAGTCCCTTCATTCCGCCAGTAGCCGTTTTCCATGCGTAGTAAAGCATCCAGCCGCTTACGACCGTGTAAAACATCATTAACAGATAACTGCCCGCGATGCTCATCCCTTTCAGGCGATGCCACTGCGTTCCTTCCGGCTCCAGCCGTTCGTAGGCATAGGCCATCCCTCTTTTGGAAGCGCGCCCGACCGAAAACTCACAGGCAAGGATCGGCAGCCCCAAGACCGCCAGAAACGCCAGATAGATCAGAATAAACGCGGCGCCCCCGTACTGCCCGCAGATATACGGAAACTTATATACATTTCCAAGACCGATCGCACATCCCGCCGAAACGAGGATAAACCCGAGACGCGAGCTAAATGTTTCCCGTTTTTCCATAACATTTTCCTTTCGTACTTTCATGTTTTCACCTATTATATCGCAAAACCGGTGAAAAAGCCATTGGAAGAAGTTACGAAAACCAACGGAAAGATTTTACATTGCGCATGGGTGCGTTCAGTCGAGGTACTGAATAGCCGCCCCCAAAACCCCGCCGCCGGTATAGATGCTCAGCGTTGCGCCGATCCGCGAACGGTAGAGATTGTGATAGCCGGGAAACGCCTTGGTAAGCTTTTTGGCAAGCTCTTTGACTTCATCGGGCGCGCCGCCGTCTGCCACCATCAGATTGAAACGCCGTCCGGGCGTATATTTTTCCGCGACCAGCTTGATGAGGGTGTCCTGAATGAGCTTCCGCCCGCGCACCTTCGCAACCGAAGTCAGCTGACCGTCCGGCGCAAAGGCAAGGATCGGCCGGATCTGCAAAACGCTTCCGGCGACCGCTGTGATCTTTCCGATCCGACCGCCCTTTTGAAGGAACTTCAGCGTATCGACCGAGAAAAAGACGGTGGTTCCGCGGATCAGCGTCTCGGTACGGCGGCAGGCCTGTTCAAACGTAAGCATCTCGGTTTCGAGATACTCGCTCAGCTGAAGGGCAATCGCGCCCGTTCCGAGACTGGAGGTAAGGGTGTCATACGCCTTCATCGTCAGTCCAAGCTCCTCGGCTGTTTCCTCCGACTGGCGGACAAGGTTATAGGTACCCGAAAGCCCGCTCGACATCATCAGCGCGATGACATGGGTATAGCCGTCTTTTGCGATCCGTTCCAAAAGCGCCATCAGGTCGCCGCCGAGCGGAAGGCTCGATCCGGGCATCTCCTTCTGTTGGATCCGGTAGATGTCGCCTGACTGGATATCCACGCCGTCGCGGAAAACGCCCTCACTGCACCGGATCTGAAGCGGAAGGACATAGATCCGGTGCCTGACGGCAAGCTCGGGCGGAACGTCCGCGCAGGAATCGGTCAGAACGGCGATCTTCCGTTCCTGCTTTTTATTGGATTGGGAAAAGATATATTTCATATACTGATTTACCGGCCTTTCGGAAATTTTATGAAGAACAGTATATCATACTTTTCCTGACGGAACAAGTTTTTTTGATCAGATATCAACCGCCGCTGCCGATCGGTCAGTCAAGCATCCGCAGCGCTTCCTCATTCAACCGGACATAATCCGCGAGCATCGCGATAAACTCCGAGTTAGTCGGACGGCCGCGGGAATCGGATACGGTATAGCTGAACACCTGTTCCAGCAGACTGATATCGCCCCTCGTCCATGCGATCTCGATTGCGTGACGAATCGCGCGTTCGACCCGGGAAGGCGTCGAATGAAACTGCTTTGCCAGCTTCGGATAGAGATGTGTCGTGATCCCGCGCAGAATATTCGGGTTTTCAATCGCAAGCTCGATCGAACAGCGCAGATAGGTATGCCCGGAAATGTGAGCCGGTATCCCAAAGCGGTGAAGAAGGTCGGTCAGCATCCGCGTCATCTGCATATCCTGTACGGACGGATCCGGCTGCTGCATCGTACATAGCCGGTCAATCCGCTTCAACAGCGCGTCTAACCGAACCGGGAGCAGCATCGGATGGCAGTTTGACGTGTCCTGTTTCCGCTGTGCGAAAATCTGGCTGGTCACCGAATCGATAAACGGTGTCAAAAGGATGATCAAGCGAGGACGGTTTTCGCCCAGGTTCTCAAGGACCGAAAGCGCGTCCATCTGTCTCATATACAGATTCATCACGACCACATCCGGACATTCGTCCTGAATGAGCGACAGCACACATTCTCCTTCTCTGCCGCAGCATACCACATGGTATCCTTTTTGGGTCAGCGCATTCCTGCACGCCTCCGAAAAATCAGAACCGTCATCGCTGATGAGTACTTTCATACTTTTGCACATAGATATTCCTCCTGCCTTTTTTCTCTATCTGGGTTTATCAGCAATTAACTAAACTGTTTCTCTGATAAAAATATAACTTATTCACCTTTTTCTGTCAATATTAATTTGAATATATTTATTCAATTTCATACAATCTGTCAAATTCTTATAAATAATTATGTAGTTTTCAGAAATCGAATTTTGTCGAATGCCCCACCGGAAACGGACTGTTTCCATTTTTCATACAAAGAAAAGAATTTTCTTTCCTTTTTTTTCCAAAATATGTTATAATGTCTGTATCAAAATCAAACGGAGGAGAAAAAATGATCAAACGGTTTGTAAGCTACTATAAGCCGCACATGAAGCTGTTCATTCTGGACATGATTGCGGCGCTGATCGTTGCCTGCTGCGACCTGTTTTATCCGCGGATCGCTCAGAACATCATCAACGACTATGTTCCCAACAAAAACCTTCAGATGCTTCTGATCTGGTCGGGAGGACTGCTGCTGATTTACATCGTCAAAATGCTGCTTAGCTATTTCATGCAGTATCAGGGGCATATGTGCGGCGTCTATATCCAGTCGGATATGCGCAAGGAGGCCTTTGCCCGTCTTCAGAAGCTCCCCTTCAAATACTTTGACGAGCATAAGACCGGTTCGATCCTCTCGCGCATCGTCAACGATACCTTTGAGATCGCCGAGCTTTCCCACCACGGCCCGGAGGATCTGTTCCTTTCGGTCATCACCCTGATCGGCGCGTTTATCATGATGGCTCAGATCAACCTTCTCCTGACGGTGATCCTCTTCGCGATGGTGCCGCTGATCGTGATCTTTGCCGTTCTTCTCCGCCGGCATATGAACGCAGCCTTTACCAGAAGCCGTGAAGAGATCGCCGAGGTCAACGCGACCATCGAAAACTCGATCGCCGGCATCCGCATCTCCCGCAGCTATGTTTCCGCCCGTCATGAGATGGAAAAGTTTGATGAAAACAACGCCCGCTACATCAAGGCGCGCGACGACAGCTACCGGGTCATGGGCTACTTCTTCTCCGGAATGGGGATGTTCACCGACCTGCTTTATCTGATGGTACTGTTTTTCGGCGGACTCTTCTTCTTCTACGGAAAGATCAATGTCGGCGAATTTGCCGCCTATATCCTCTACATCAATATGTTCTTAAACCCGATCAAAAAGCTGGTCAACATCTTTGAACAGCTCCAGAACGGTATGACCGGCTTCAAGCGGGTACAGGCCATTATGGACGAGCCGATCGAAGAGGAAAAGCCGGGCGCCGAAGAACTGAAGGATGTTCAGGGGGCGATCGATTTTAAGGACGTCAGCTTTGCCTATGAGGACAGCGAGGAAGAATCGCATACCGTAATCAACCACCTTTCGATGCATATCGACAAGGGCAAGACAGTCGCGCTTGTCGGCCCCTCCGGATCCGGAAAAACGACCCTCTGCCAGCTGATCCCCCGCTTCTACGAGATCAGCGGCGGCGAAATCGACATCGACGGCAAAGACATCCGGGATCTGACCAGGCTCTCTCTCCGCCAGAACATCGGTATGGTCGCTCAGGACGTTTTCCTCTTTACCGGCACCATCCGCGACAACATCGCCTACGGAAATCTTGACGCGACCGAAGAGCAGATCATCGAGGCCGCCAAGAAGGCAAACATCCATGACTACATCATGACCCTCCCCGAAAAATACGATACCTATATCGGCGAACGGGGCGTCAAGCTCTCCGGCGGTCAGAAACAGCGCGTTTCGATCGCCCGCGTTTTCCTTAAGAACCCGTCGATCCTGATTCTCGACGAAGCGACCTCGGCACTGGACAACGCCACCGAAATGCTGATCCAGTCGGCTCTTGAAAAGCTGGCAGAAGGCCGCACCTCAATCATCGTCGCCCACCGCCTTTCCACCATTAAGCACGCCGACGAGATCATCGTCCTTACCGAAAACGGCGTGCAGGAACGCGGCACCCATGAGGAACTGCTTGAAAAGAACGGAATCTACGCCGGACTTTACCGCTATCAGTTCCGGGAATAATCATTTAGGATAACCCATTCTGCCCCATCCGTTTGAAAGCGGATGGGGCTTTTTTCATATTTTTTCCCTTCTGTGCATACCCTAAACAAAAACGGAAGGGAGGAAGAACCTTGACGCCCAGACGCCCGCTTCATCACCGCTTTCATCTGCTGATCTGGCGCCGCCGAAACGACGCTTCACGCCCATCATCCCGCGCCGCGGCCGCGGCTTTTTTCTCGGTCTTTTTATCTGCTCTCCTTCTTCTGCCTCACTGCCCCGGTTTCCGGAAGGCGGTTTTTATGGCAGCCGCTCTCCCCGTTTCCAAAGGAAACAGTTCTTCAGAAAACCATTCTCCGGAAACAGAAAAAGAGAACGTTTCGGACGATGCCGAACGTTCTCTTCCTTTTACCGATTTTGATTTTGAAGGACAGGTTTTCTCCGCTGAGACTTCTGAGACACTGCCCGAAGCTGATTCTACAGGATCGGACGCTGACGCGTCGTCTCTGCCCGAAGAGAACGTTGAACCGGAAATCCTTCCGGAAAACGAAGCGGTACTGGTGCACAAAACCTATACCGCTTCTCCCTCTGACGTCTATGTTCAGGTCGGGAACAGCTTTGTCAAAAACGTGACCGACTACGGAAACGATACCGTAACAGCGGCCGAAAGTGCCTCGCCCTCGTTTACGCTGGATAAAAGCGGCGAGATCGAGGTGCTGATTATGCACACCCACACGACCGAATGCTATATGCCCTACGAAGGGGACGTCTACGACCGGACCTGTCCCACCCGCTCAACCGACAACGAAAAGAACATGGCGGCCGTCGGAGAAGCGATCCTGACCGAACTCACGGCGGCCGGGATCGGAGCGGTTCACGATACCACCCAGCATGATTACCCCTCTTATAACGGCTCCTACGACCGCTCATCCGAAACGGTCAAGGCCTATCTCGAAGCCTATCCGTCCATTAAGGTCGTTTTGGATATTCATCGGGATGCCATCATCTCAGGCGATACGGTCACTGCCCCGATCGTAGAGTCGGACGAAGGGACGGCCGCTCAGGTCATGATTATTTCCGGCTGTGACGATGGGACGATGGATTATCCGAACTGGCGGGAAAATCTCGCCTTCGCCATCGACCTTCAGCAGCAAATGGAAGCGGATCACCCCGGCTTTACCCGGCCGGTGCTTTTCGACTATCGGAGCTACAACCAGCGTCTGACGACCGGTTCGCTCCTGATCGAAGTCGGCGGGCACGGAAATACCCTTGCTCAGGCGATCCTTGCGGGAAAATGGATCGGGCGTTCGCTTGCGGCTCTGGCCGGCTGACTATCAGCCCCGCATAAATCCGCTTTTCCGGCAGACACTTTCTCTAAACAATACGAAAGGAGAACGCCATGCGCCCTCAACATACCGCCTTCTGGACAGCCTTTTTCCTGAGCGGCTGCCTGTTTGCCCTGATTGCCGGATGGAGCATCGTCTGGTACCGCTGCCGGATGACCGCCGATCCTCCCGCTCTTTTGGAAGCCTCCCCGGTCATTCTGGATATACACACATCCGGAAACGATCGTTTCTTTTTTAGGATCCGTATCTTTGAATGGGAGGAATTTTTCAGTATCCTCTTTATTCCTCTTCGCTGAGGATTCGGTTCAGCAGCACATTGACGGTAAATACCCCGTCCCGGCTCTCGTATTCCATGCTCCCGCCGGTCTTTTCGGCAATCTGTGCAATGCTCTGCATTCCGTAGCCGCGCTGTCCCTCGTCCTTGGTCGAAAGAAGCCGTCCGCCCTTTTCCCTCAGAAATCCCGAAAAGCTGTTCTCCACCCGGACAAGGGTAAAGCCCTGATTGAAGGGGCGGATCTGAACCCGGACAAACCTTTCCCGTCCGGGCGGGGTCGTTTCGGCTCCCTCCAGCGCATTGTCCAGAAGGTTGCCCATCAAAGCGCAGCAGTCCAGCGGCCCCAGAAAATCTAGTCCCGCCGTCAGATCCGCAGTAAAATAGATCTCTTCATCGGAAGCAAGCCGCGCCTTTTCGCTTAAAATGACGTTCAGGATCTTATCCTCGGTAAAGCTGCGGAGGTATCCGTCCTCTCTCCTTCGCTGAGCGGAAAGCTGAAGCCCCGCGATATAACTTTGGACGCCCGAAAGATTCCCCGCCTGCGCCATCTCCGAAAGATACCGGAGATGATGCTTCATATCGTGCTCGGTCGAAGCGTACTGTTCGTTCTGCCGCTGTACAAGCTCATAATGCTTTTTCTCCATCTCCTGCCGGAGCCGGATCGCCTGATATTCTCTGGTGACCTCCATCTGCGCCGCGATGTTTTCAAACATCGTAAACGACGCCTGACAGCTGTACAAGAGCGCCGTACAGCATAAGACCATCATCAGCTCAAGCGCCGGAGAAAGCTCCATCGTCAGCGCCAACCGCCAGAAAACCGCCGCGGACGGAAGACTTGCCCCCGGCACGATCAGACAGACCCAGAACCACGCGCCTTTTCCCTCATGGTAAAGGTTGACGGCGGCGCGGATATACCAGCGCATCAGGATAAAAACGATCATTAAAAAGCCCTGACCGCCGATTGACTGAACAATCAACATATTTCTTCCCGGATCCATCCCGGAAACCCCTTCGACCATCCGCATTCCCAGCCGCCAAAGCCCTTCTCCGGCAAGATCGGACGCCGAGATCAGAAAGAAAAAGACCCAGGCGGCCGTAAGCCGGATTACCGGGCGCCGAAGTTCATAAAGCCATACCATAAGCACCGCCAGAATCAGAAGGGTCGCCGCCATCGTAACCCATACGTTGTGAAAAAGATCCGCCATCGTCATCAGAACGGCCGCCGCCGTATACAGATACGGGCGGCTGGAAAGGCGCTCTTCATCCGCTGTAAGGGTATGGCGGCAGAGATCGTCCACCACCAGCAGAACAAAGATATTGGAGGGTAATGTCGCTGAAATCCAGTAAAGGATGCTGAGCATAGGCTTTCTCCTTTATACGGTATTTTTGGCAAACTGCAAAAAATCGCTCTTAAACTGTCTGGCTTTGGGCTGCGATACCGGAAGGATGTCGCCGTTTTCCATAATTACCGAGGACGAACTGACCGAAACGATCCGGGAAAAGTTGCACAGAAAGCTTTTGTGACAGCTTCCGAATCCGAGCGGCGAAAGAAGCTCCTGAAGCTGTGCCATTTTCATCTTCAGGTTATATCTTCCCCGATCGGTAATGACTTCGACGCTCCGCCCCTGGATCATCAGATAGAGAATCGACGAAACCTGGAGCCGCAAAAGCTCTCCGCCCGACTGAAGGGTAACATAGCGGTTGGTTCGTTCGACCTCATGAAAGCAGGCCGTCAGTTCCACCGAAAGCTCTTCCTCACTCATCTGCTTCATC
Source organism: Oscillospiraceae bacterium (assembly GCA_022770625.1). Taxonomy (GTDB): domain Bacteria; phylum Bacillota; class Clostridia; order Oscillospirales; family Ruminococcaceae; genus Faecivivens. The sequence continues at coordinate 10,881 of JALEHK010000084.1, forward strand.
AGATACCGGAAGGGCGTGACCCTGAACACCTCGACCGTCGGCGCCGCTACTCCGGTCAAAAACGCCAGCACCGTTTTCCGGTCGGTTTCTCTTAGCTTCTGCGCCGTCGTATATCCCGAAAGCCCCGGCATCTGCACGTCGAGGATCAGCAGGTCATACGGACGCTCCGGCGAATCGAGAAGCGCCTGCCCGCCATCGAAAACGTCAATCGCATACTGCCCATCAAACGGACGAAGCCGGTCGATCAGATTTTTCAGCAGCTGCTGATCGGCCGGCGCGTCGTCGCAAATCGCAATCCGGATCATCTTAAACGACCCAGTAGGGAATCTCCTGAAGGGTCAGGTAGATATTTCCCCTCGGAATCAGAAGGACTTCTCCGAGCAGCCGGATGACCGCTTCGCCGAATTTTTTGCAGGATTCGGCGTCGGTTTTCCCGGCGATCCCGGTCGAGACATACGCCACCGAGCGGTCGTCCCGTCCCTGGAACGCCATATAGTTCTCTCCCGAAATGCTCAGCATCAGCTGTCCCTCGTTTTTCCCGGGGAGGAGAGAAATCGCCTCGCCCAGTCCGGCGGCAAGTTTCGCCTTTGCGGAATCGGAAACGGTTACATTGGTCGTCAGTTGAATCATCGGCATTTTTATCTTCTCCTTTTATATGTTTTACTTTTATTGTAGCAGATTTTTCTCCAAATGAAAAGGACTCGCATCCGAAAATCATAAAAGCTTGTTTTTCATGGGTCTTCCCGTCGCACACTTTCATATAAATTTCTTGATTTTTTTGTATAGATACGATATAATAAAAACGAAAGCGGCATTAGCCGTGACTTGCCGTTTTTTCTGTAATATCAGGAAACAGCAAAATTGAAAATGGAGGTTTTTCCAATGTTAGTTTCTGCAAAAGAAATGCTGGACAAGGCTCGCGAAGGTCATTACGCAGTCGGTCAGTTCAACATCAACAACCTTGAGTGGACCAAAGCGATCCTTCAGACCGCTCAGGAACTTCAGTCTCCCGTTATCCTCGGCGTTTCCGAGGGTGCAGGCAAGTATATGTGCGGCTATACCACCGTTGTCGGTATGGTCAAAGGTATGATCAACGAACTGGGCATCACTGTTCCGGTCGCTCTGCATCTGGACCACGGCACCTACGAAGGCGCTAAAAAGTGCATCAACGCAGGCTTCTCTTCCATCATGTTCGACGGTTCTCACTATCCGATCGAAGATAACATCCGTATGACCACTGAGCTGGTCAATGCCTGCCACGTTCTCGGCATCTCGATCGAGGCTGAGGTCGGCGCAATCGGCGGCGAAGAGGATGGCGTTATCGGCAGAGGCGAATGCGCAGATCCCAACGAGTGCAAGATGATCGCTGATCTGGGCGTTGATATGCTGGCTGCCGGCATCGGCAACATCCACGGCGTATATCCTGCAAACTGGGAAGGTCTCTCCTTCGAGACCCTCGCGGCTGTCAAGGAAAAAGTCGGCGATATGCCTCTGGTTCTCCATGGCGGCACCGGCATCCCGGACGACCAGGTCACCAAGGCTATCTCCCTGGGCGTTGCTAAAATCAACGTCAACACCGAGTGCCAGCTGGTATTTGCTGAAGCTACCCGCAAATACATCGAAGCAGGCAAGGATCAGCAGGGCAAGGGCTTCGACCCCCGTAAACTGCTTGCTCCCGGCGCTGAAGCAATCAAAGCTAAAGTTAAAGAGAAAATGGAACTGTTCGGCTCTGTCGGCAAAGCATAAGCTTTCCGCTTAACTCCCGATTTTTAACCGGATCATCCATCTGAAAAATCCCGGAATGTTTCCCGATCGGAAATATTCCGGGATTTTCTTCTTTTCCGCTCGATTCCAAACTTCTTTTCATGTCCAATTTCATCGCATTTTTCGACAAAATTCGATCTCCGAAATAGATAAAACCGATTCTGCGATTTTGATCGTTCATACAAACTTTCGCTGTATCGCGCCGAAAATATTGACACAAAATGTCGGATACGCTATATTTTATAAAGAATATAATTCGGTTAATTTCCGATTGGTTGAAGGATATTAGAGATAGACAGGAGGAACTTCCATGTGCAAAGGGATGAAAATACTCATCAGCGATGACGGCTCTGACTTTGTAAAGGTATGCAGAAATACGCTTACCCAAAAAGGATATCATGTATCCTCCTGCGGAAGGGATGGAGATCAGGTGTTTGCGGCGATCCAGAGCGAACATCCGGATCTGGTCGTCATGAACCTGTATATGCGGCAGATGGACGCGATTGCCGTACTGGAAAACCTGGACGAAATCCACCCGCGTTTTATTCTTCTGACACCGTTTATCGACGCCGTCACTGTACAGATCTTTACCCAGCGGGCACAGGAAACCGCCCGCTGCCATCCGATTCTGCTCCCCGTAAAAATGGAAACGCTGATCAAGCGGATCGAACGGCTGTGCGCATTGCCGGCGTCCCCCGCCTTTGAACCGGATCTTCCGACCACACAGGCGCTGACCGATCTTCTTCACCGCCTCGGCATACCGGCGCACATTTCCGGTCACACTTACCTGCGCTGCTCGATCGAAATGGCGGTTGAAGACCCGGATATCACCCGCAGGATCACCACCCGGCTTTATCCGAAGCTGGCGGAAAGGTTCCACTCGACCCCTTCCCGCGTTGAACGCGCGATGCGTCACGCGCTCGAAGTGGCATGGACACGGGGCGATTCCCGGCTGATGGAACAGATCTTCGGCCGCACCATATCCGATTCCCGCGGTCGTCCGACCAACTCGGAGTTTATCGCGATGCTCGCAGATTATATCCGGATCAACGGTATATCGGCCTGTATGTCTGAATAACGGTCAAGCCTGTGTAACAGAAGGTCTTGCAGGCAGATTCATCCGTGCAATCAAGGCGCATTAATTTCAAAAAACATCTTGACTTCTTCTTCCCGGTGTGCTATAATTTCTGTTGTCAGATAACTGATAAGCCTATGGGGGTGTAGCTCACTTGGGAGAGCGCTTGAATGGCATTCAAGAGGTAGTCGGTTCGATCCCGATCATCTCCACCATAGTTATTTTTTAAGGAGTCCGTATTTGCTGAGTTTTTCAGCGGTACGGGCTTTTGGTTTTTCATAGACTTTGATGGAAATGATTTGGTAAATTAGCGCATAGATGGAAAAGATTTTTTCTGTGGCTACTTTGGTGGCTACTTTTTACAATGCGTCAAAAGCCTTATATATCTATAAAAATAGGGATTTTAGTTAAAAGAATAAATTTTCCATATATTTATACTTATACACTCTCGCTCACCTTCTTCTGTGGTTGTTATCTTTGCATAAACATTGGTAAAAATAATAAAAGAGCGGCCAGTTTCCCGACCACCCTTATTGTAACTTATGCGTTAAGATTATTCAAGACTTTTTTCTGTGATTGCTGTGTGTCTCTCGCGGTTCTTCTGCCGTTCCCGTTGACCAGTCATCGAATACCGAATTAAGCACGCCCGATACATCTGCCGCTGCACTCATAACCTCGTCCCAATCATCGAACAGTTCCCGTGTCCGTTCATGCACCCACAGTTCCCAATCCCGTTCTATTTCTTCAAATTCTTCTGGTGTATTTAATTTATTTCTCATATTTATCCTCATTGGAACTTTAGGAGATTCATACCCCACCCACCATTAACACCATTAACACCATTAAGTCAAAATAGCCCCATTATTACTGGCTTTCTGGCTATTGAAGTCAGGCACCATTATACCACCAAAAAGGGGTAGGCAAGGCACCATTAAGTCTCTTTTTGCGCCTTGCCCACGTTTTTACTCTGTTTTTCGGTCTTTCTGGGTCAGCTTCCAATAATTAGTTCTGGATTAATATATATGTTTTTCACAGGCCTTCCTGAACCTTTTGCTGTCTCCTGACGAATATAACCGCGCCGTTCCAGTTCTTCAAGTGCTGCTGCGCGGGTCTTGCTGCTCTTGAACCTGAAATTATAGCGGCACGCCTTTGCAAGACTGGTAAGTGCGATCTGACCGTTCTGAGCCTTTTCCAGAATGTAGTTTTCAAACAGAATCTTAGCATCAACCTCTGTGTCCGACATTCCCCCGTATGCGTCATATGCAGCCACAGCATGAGGAAGGAAGTATTCTTCCGTTACCTTTTTCGCACGAAGATAGATTTCTGCGGAAACTTCCCGCTCGGCCGCTTCCGTAAAGTGTTCGCAGATATGAAAGATAGCCGCCAGACGTGCAGTCATTCCGTGAACTTTTCCGGCAAATGACTGGACGCCATCCTTTCCCAGCTGTGCGCCCTTAGAGCGGGTCAGTCCTTCCAATTTATCAAAGAACGCCTCCGAAGCCTTATGCGCTTCCGCTGAAAAGCGAATCGCTTCCGGCTGAACGGGGTAGTCCATTGCAACCGCTCCAAGCAGCAGTTTCCGGTAATCTTCCCGTACTTGCTGCGGAATTACGGCGGTTTCATATCTCCGCTTTTCAATTGTTTTCGGGTAACAGCAGAGAAATCGTGCCGCAAACCCTACCTGAACAAAAAAATCATTGTTTTTCAGCTGTTCCCATATGGTCGGCTGAACAATCAGGCACATAGTAAGTGCGGGATGATAAAGGGTAATTTCCGTACCATTTTGGCGGCTTACCCTATGATGTTCTCCGCTGAAACTGTCGGTAAAAATATCGGTATTTGCTTTACCGTTGTTATACCGGCCTGCGATCGTCTGAATGATTCCCCCTTCCGCGCTGAAAATGCTTCCGCATTCATGGTTCTCAGCCATCTTTACGCCCAATCGCTCCGGCGTAATATCATTAAAACTCAAACTAATCCGATTCTTCGGCTTCTTTTCCAGTTCAGAAAGTTCTCGATCGATCTTTTGAAGTTCTTCCCGCTCTTCTTTTCCCTCTCCGCTTCCTTCCGAAATCTTGGAAAGATCCTGCATCACCTGATTTCTACGCTTGCTTAAGCGTTCTTTTTCCGTTGCATACTCATTGATCTCCGGCGCAAGGCTTGCGTTCATTTCCTGTTCCAGATCATAAAGTATATTCGTTGTCAACTGAAGCGCACCGGACTTCCGTTCACTGGGCAAAGCACAAATAAAAAACCATAACGAAAGCGGTTCAAGCCAGTCCGGTTTTGGGCTGACGATAAATTTCTTCTGAACGGCCGCCGCCACACCGGCCAACATCGGAAGCGCGGCCATCTCTACGGGAACCTGCAAACTCTCCGCACCGGCTAGCGCATACGCCCGGATCACGTCCGGCAATACATCCACAGGAAAAGAGGGAAGTTCCTCGTCCTGAACTTCATCCTCAAATGGCTGCAGTTCTCTAAACCATGCGTCTATTATCGGCTCTGCGTTCTCTTTGTGGCTGTCTGCGTGGCTGTCTGCGTGCGCCTTTGGTGCTTTCCCGGCTTCACCGGTCTTGCCCGTATAGACACTTGTACAGCTGCTCACAGCCTTATCGATCGTCATCTGTCCGTATGTACGCTGTCCGGCGGGATCGTGAACCTTGTCCCACTTATCTCTCATGAGTGCGCTCCTTCTGAACAGCCTGTCCATCTGATCCTTATCACATTTCGTATAAAACGCCAGAATATTACAGATACGCATATCCGCAGCGGAAGGGTCACCCTTTTGACTGGTTAGGTCACCATTGTCAAATAATGCCTGAAATTCCGCTCCATCTTTTCCATTTCTGCTCTTGCGCAAAACCTCTTCATCTGATAAAATAAGAGTATAGATATTCCTGTTGTTATTTTCATTATTACTTAGCTCTCTTGGCGCTTCTCCCGCGCCCGGAGGGCTTTTCTTTTGCTCATTTTTACTGTTGCTTTGTTCTTCCATAACCGAATATAGCTTATCTGCGGCGCTCTGTGCGTTTTTGATCGTCTCATCATTACTGAATAAATCTCCGGTAAGGGCAAAATACCGCCCATTGTCATACATTTCTACTTCCACAGGCTTATCCGAACCGTCAAAGCCTACTCCCCACTCCGGAAACTTTACCTTTGAGCGTCCACCGGCCTTCTTTCCGTAAATCAGAACGTGGAAACCTGTCCCGCTCTGGCTTCTCTCGGTATAGCTGTCTAGCCGGTTCAGCCACTCCAACACTTCCGGAACGATCTCTCCGGTTTTTTTATTCATACTATGGTCAAAGTCAACACCCATGATTCCGTTGTCCGGGTGGAACTCAATCCCTATACCGGCATACTCTCCCCGCTCTACCGCCTGTGCGGCGGTCTCAAAGTCTACCCATGTGGATGGATCGTCTGCTTTTGCTCTCTGTCCGGTAAGAGGATTATAGGGTTCTTTCGGGTTATCCGCGTCTTTTTTGCCCCAAACAACAAAGCAATTCGGAATCTTATGCGGAATGCCTGCAACGGCGTTCGCCAGTACACTGCGATTGAATGTCATATTTCCGATCTTCATTTATTCGCGCTGACCTCTCTTTCCCACCAATCGGTAAAACCCTTTTTCGGAATCTGTATACGGCTGCTTCCCGGCCTTGTCAGGACTGGAAACGGCAGCTTGTCCGGCGCTCTTCTGGCCGTTTCTCGGATGTACTGCGGATCCCACTCCAATAACGGCGCGATCTGTGCAGCAGTCAGAAAGTCTTTTCCATTGTTTTTCAACTCTTCGATCGTAACTTTCATTTAGTCCTCCTCCATGATGACTTCAGAAACATCCACACCTAAGCCCTCGGCCAGTTTACCGGCTGTTACCAGTGCACAGGACTTCCGCGCAAAAGAAAGACAGATTGTCTGTCTGGAAACCCCGCTGAGGTCAGATAACTTCTTTTGCGTTATTTCCCTCTCAGCCATAATTTTGATTAAGTTCATGATGTTTAATTTTGCTTTCATAGTATCACCTCCTGATGAATATGTGTACGATATAGTGGATATGTGTACATCACAACAGATAAAAACGCAAATTACGGTATTGAACAATGTATTTTTCTTAAAATTGCCGTTTCTGCATTTTCGTCTCTGCTGTGGAAAACCAGTATACCACGTTCGATGATTTATGTCAATGTTCGAAATGTCATTTCTTTTTGATTATATAAATCATTTGTCAATCCTTTACTACCCTTGACAATTATTGCACTATGTGATATCCTATCCATATTGCCCATATTGAATCAAGGAGCGATTACAATGGATTTCCCCGCCATATTGAAGAAACTGAGGAAAGAAAAGAAAGTCTCACAGGCAGAATTTGCCAAACAGATCGGTGTAGCCCAATCGACCGTTGGAGGATGGGAAGCGGGAACCCGCGAACCGTCCATGACCATGCTGAAAGCAATTGCCGACTTCTTTGAAGTACCGGCCGACTATCTGGTTTCCGATTCTGCTGAACAGACCAACGACACAGACGAAGTTCTCTGCGTGATAAAGCTGCTCAAACAACTCGGCTACAGCATCCGAACCGCACCCGAAATCGAAGAGCAACAGTGTGCATGGGAGCGGGAACGCCTTCTTGCTGTGGCTGCCGGTCAGCCGGTTCCGCCCCAGCCGCAGCCGGATCCGTTCGACCCCAACAACATCCTGATGGATGAACGGTTAGGAAAAGCCTACCGAATCAACAGCAGACAGCTGTACATGATCGAAGGCGGCATCATGTCCTATGCTCGGTTCCTGATCGAAGATACCATTAAGAACCATGCGATTCCCGCAGACGAAGAACCGGTCGAAGGAGAAAGCTGATATACACAATCTGTATACTCATTGCATCCACAGAAGAAATGAAAGTCTGTTACTGTATTGTGCGTGTTTGTAATTTTTCTTTCACTTCATTTTTTACAGGGGCTTAATAGTGCTTTGCTGACCCTTAATGGTGCCTTTTTGGTGGGTTGTGCAAAAATCCGTAAACCCAGCAATGGTGGGATTTTATAGACTTAATAGTGTTAATGGTGTTTTTTGTGGGGGGGTATGGAAAAATCAAAAACACCGGAGAAAATATTTCCCATATCAAGCCGGTGAATGCGGAATAATTATTCGTTGTTCTATGGATAATGATACTGATTTACACTTTTGTGTAAACGGCACTGTGCTTGCGGTATTACGATGAGCATTTCTTTTTTCACTCCTCTCCCCCCTTCCCCATAAACCTCAAAAGAGCTCTTGACTGTCAATAACTTTTAAGTTATAATATAAGAGAAAGGAGACGTATCATTGCACGAAATATACTTTTACAAAGACCGGAATGGAAATGAACCGGTAAAAGAATACCTTCTGGAACTCGGCTCCAAAAAAGACAAAGACAGCAGGATCAAATACAACAAAATACGCGACTATATCAAAGCGTTAAGCGAATATGGAACACAGCTTGGAGAACCCTATATCAAGCATCTTGACGGTGCTATATGGGAACTAAGACCCATTCGGGACAGGATTTTGTTTGTAGGATGGAAAGACGGAAGCTATGTTTTGCTGCACCAATTCATGAAGAAAACACAGAAAACACCCGCAAGGGAAATTGAAAAGGCCAAACGTGAATGGGCAGATTTAGAAGAAAGGGGTTTGAATCATGAATAAGAATCCGGCTATTGGAAGCAATGCACTTGAATTTATGGACAGTACGCTTTCCGCAGAAGAAATCGCTGCTAGTGACCTGAGAGTTGCGCTCATTGGAGAACTGATTCAGGCAAGACGCGAAAAAGGAATCAGTCAAAAACAACTGGAGGAAATGAGCGGGGTCAAGCAGCCTGTTATTGCAAGAATGGAATCCGGCGCAACCAGTCCACAGCTTGAAACCATTCTGAAGGTTTTAGCACCGCTTGGAAAAACGCTTGCTGTCGTTCCTCTGAAAAGCAAATAAAAACAAAGTCCTGCCCTTTATAGGGAGCGTCTTTTTACCCCCATGGTCTTGTCAAAAAGGAAGGAAGATTTGCATCATGAAAACGTGTGTTAAATGCAGCAAGGATATTCCGGATGACGCGCTCTATTGCCCATCCTGCGGGGCTTCTCAGCAGCCACAGAAGAAGAGCAGAAAGAAACGCGGGAACGGGGAAGGAACCGTCTATCGGCTTCCTGACGGCAGCTATAAGGCCGTAAAAACCGTTGGCTATCAGTTGGACAACGAAAGCCATAAAGCCATACGGAAAAGGGTAACGAAGAGCGGATTCAAAACAAAGAAAGAAGCGCTTGCCTATCTTCCGCAGCTTGGAGCGCAGCCACAGGGGATCCGGAAGGACGAAACCTTTCTGGTTATCTATGAAATGTGGCTTCCCATCCACATGGATAAAGGGGTAACAAAGTCTACGATGGACTGCTACAAGGCAGCTTTTCAGCACTATAAGCCTATCTGGTACACTCCTTTCTCCGGTCTGACGATAGAAGCGCTTCAGGCCTGTCTGGATAACTGCCCACATGGGAAGCGTACCCGGCAGAACATGAAAGCCCTCGGAACGCTTCTGTACAAATACGCGATCCCGCGCGGGTATGTTGATAAGAATCTTGCTCAATACCTGACGGTAAAAGGGGAAGCAAGTAAAGAGCGGGAACCGTTTACAGACGAAGAAATAGAGATTGTACGTCAGTCTATAGGGAAGGTTCCTTATGCTGACTATATCTATTGCCAGATCTATACCGGGTTCCGTGTCGATGAATTTCTGAAACTGGATATAGCAAAGTACAACCGTGAAAAAGGGGTTCTTCAGGGTGGGGAAAAAACAGAAGCCGGTACCGACCGATATGTTTCTATTTCTCCGAAGATACAGCCCATCATAGACCGCCTGACCGAAGGAAGAACAGAAGGGCTGATATTTACAGATGAAAACGGGAAAGCCCTTACACCGGATCGGTACCGGAAGAACTGTTTTTATCCTGCTCTAAAGGCTATGGAATTGCCCTTGCCCGCTCCGGACGGTCACGAAAGAAAACTTACGCCCCATTGCTGCCGACACACCTTTGCAACGTTGGTCAAGAGAATAGACGCACCCACAAGGGATAAACTGGAACTGATCGGACACACGGACGAGAAAATGCTGCAACACTATCAGCACGCAAACTATGAAGATCTAAAGGCAATCACAGATAAGATTTGAATAGTCTATGGCTACTCGGTGGCTACTTTTGAACCTATAAAGCCCCATTCTACCGCATATTTTTCTTGAATGGCATTCAAGAGGTAGTCGGTTCGATCCCGATC
>JALEHK010000045.1 GCA_022770625.1 Oscillospiraceae bacterium
ATCGACGGCAAGTGGTACTACTTCTCCAAAGAGTCCAACTCCCTCGGCCAGATGGCTGCGAACACCACCGTTGACGGTTACAAAGTAAACGCTGACGGCGTTTGGGTCAAGTAATTCCTTCCGAAGAACTTGATTTGAACTAAATAAGACCGCCCCCGCTGGGAAATGAATCCCGGCGGGGGCGGTTTTTGCGTTCGGGAGAAAAAATGCCTAAATTGTCGGGCGGAAACCGTGCTTTTCTTCACGCGGGTTTTGGTGCGGCGGTTATTGAAATTCGGGACACAGTGTGGTATGATTAATTGTGATTATAGAAAAGATTATGATGCGGTATTCTGCGTCCGCGACGCCAGTCTACCCCAGAAAGGAAGGCGCTTTATGGCAAAAAAAAGGATCGCCATCCTCTTCGGCGGCACTTCCCCCGAACACGATATCTCCTGTATGTCGGCGTGGCATCTTCTCCAGAATATGCCTGCCGGTTTTGAAACAGTCTGCATCGGTATCACCCGAAAGGGACGGATGCTTTATTATCCCGGCGGCCCGGGCGGGATCCGAACCGGGGAATGGGAGTCTTATCCCGACAGCTGCTCCTGCATCTTCAGCACCGATGATTCCAAGACCGGGATCTATAAGCTGATGGACGACGGGAGCGCCTCTTATCTCGCGCTTGACTGCGTTTTTCCGGTGCTTTACGGGAAACGCGGCGAGGACGGAAAGTTTCAGGGCATTCTCGAGTGCTCCGGGATCCCGTTCGTCGGTTCGGGAGCCTGCACCTCCGCACTCTGTATGGATAAGGGGTTTGCTCATATGATCCTGACGGCGGCGGGGATCAAGATGTCCCGGTATATCACCGTCCGGCGGGACGAGACCCTCAGCATCCCTTCGCTCGTCAAACAGATCGAGTACAGTTTCGGCTTTCCGGTCTATGTCAAACCGGCCTGCGCCAATACCGCCGGCGGCATTTTCCACGCATCCCGTCCTGAAGAGCTTGAACGGGCGGTCAAGATGGCGTTTGTCCACGACTCCAAGGTTCTGATTAAGGAAGCGATCCGCGGGCGTCAGATCAAATGCGGCCTGATCGGAAACGATCTTTCCAATATTGAAGTTTCTCCGCTGGGCGAAATCACCATCGATCCCGATTTTGTCCCCGAGACGCCTTATGAAAGCGCGCCGCAGACCCTTCATATTCCGGCTGATCTTCCCGAGGAGACTGCCGATCTGATCCGTCGGACGGCGATTCACGCCTTTGATACCGCCGAATGCGCGGGAGCGGCGTCGATCGACTTTTTCCTGACTGAAAGCGGAGAGGTTTATCTCAACCAGCTCAACACCGTTCCCGGTTTCTCTCCCGTCTCCATCTTCCCGATGCTCTGGGAAGCGGCAGGCGTTGATATGGAAGAGCTGATCGAACGGCTGATCGCGCTCGCATTTGAAAAAGCGGACGTTGAATACTGAGAAAGGAGCCGAACAGCGATGGAGAAAAAGACAAAAGGCCGCAAGCATCCGGTATCGATCATGATCCGGGGCATCTACCGTCCCGACGGCGATGATGAACCGATGGAAGCAGAGCTGGTGACCGACGGGTTTATGTACCGCCTGAATGGGCACTGGTATGTGACCTATGCGGAAACCGAAACGACCGGCTACGAAGGCTGCACCACCACCCTTAAGATCGGCGACCGTTCCCTTTCCGAAGAAGAAGCCGTAACGCTGACCCGAAAGGGGACCGCCTCCTCGCATCTGATTATGCAGCAGGGGGTTCGCACGCTCGGCAGCTATAATGTCTACGGAAACACGATGGAGATCGGCGTTTATACCAACGACATGGAATACGATTTCGGCGAAGAGGGTGGAAAGTTCCATCTTCATTACACACTCGACATGAACACAAACCTCCTCAGTGAAAACGAACTGACGATCGAGGTTACGCCGGTCTGACCGGAAAAGAAAGGAGAATCCCGATGGTAAATCCCATTCTGGATGTAAAACAGGAATGCCGGAACCTGATCGAAAAGGCTTTCGCCGGAGCGATCGCTTCCGGAGCGCTCACCGAGGGCGAAGTCCCCGCGTTCAACATTGAAATTCCCGCCGACACTTCCCACGGCGATCTCTCGACCAACGCTGCGATGGTTTCGGCGCGCGCTTTCCATAAAGCGCCCAAGATGATTGCTGAAGCGCTTACCGCCGCGCTCGATCTCACCGGGACGAGTTTTGAGCGGGTCGAAGTCGCCGGCCCTGGCTTTATCAACTTCTTCCTCGGCCGGAAATGGTTCTCGCAGGATGTTTTAAATGTCCTCTCAGAGAAAGAGTCCTATGGCCGCACCTCCTTCGGCGAGGGAAAGAGAGTTCTGGTTGAGTTCGTTTCCGCCAACCCCACCGGCCCGATGCATATCGGCAATGCCCGCGGCGGCGCGATCGGCGATACGCTGGCTTCCGTTCTGGACTGGGCGGGCTACGGCGTCAATCGTGAGTTCTATGTAAACGACGCCGGCAACCAGATCAACAAGTTCGGTCTTTCTCTTTCGCTCCGGTATTTACAGGTCTGCAACGGCATTGAAGGGACTCCGGAGGACAACGACTATATGCCGGAGGACAGCTATCATGGTCAGGACATCATCGACCATGCCAAGGCGTTCTATGCGATCAACGGCGATAAATACAAGGATGTTTCGGAAGAAGAGCGCCGCGCGGCACTGGTCGCTTATGCGCTCCCGCTCAACATTGCCGGACTGGAACGCGACCTTCTCCGCTACCGGATCAAATACGATAACTGGTTCAGAGAATCGACCCTTCATAACAACGGCGAAGCGGCAAAGGTCGTTCAGATGCTGACCGATCGGGGCTATACCTATGAACAGGAAGGCGCGCTCTGGTTCAAAGCGACCGAGTTCGGCGCGGACAAGGATTTCGTTCTCCGCCGCTCCAACGGTTTCTTCACCTATGTCGTTCCGGACATCGCTTACCACTATAACAAACTGGTCGTCCGCGGCTATGATAAGGCGATCGACGTTCTGGGCGCCGACCACCACGGCTACGTTCCGCGTCTGAAAGCGGCGCTTCAGGCTCTGGGCGTCGATCCCGACCGTCTGGATGTCGTGCTGATGCAGATGGTTCGTCTCGTCCGGAAGGGCGAAGTCGTGAAGCTGAGCAAACGCTCCGGCAAGGCGATCACCCTCGTGACTCTGTTGGACGATATTCCGATCGACGCAGCCAGATTTTTCTTCAACCTCCGCGAAGCAAACTCTCAGTTTGACTTCGACCTCGATCTCGCGGTCGAACAGACCAGTTCCAACCCGGTTTACTATGTTCAGTATGCTCATGCGCGTATCTGCTCGATCATGAATAAGCTGGCGGCTGAAGGAATCTCTCCCCGCGCCGTCACCGAAGAGGACTTGAACCGTCTCGAAACGCCCGAAGAGACCGAGCTGATCCGCCGGATCGCTCAGTTCCCCGCCGAGCTTGTCGATGCGGCGAAGAACTATGATCCCGCCCGGATTACCCGGTATACGACCGATCTCGCGACCCTCTTCCACAAATTCTATAACGCCTGCAAGGTTATCTGCGACGATGAGCCGCTGATGCAGGCGCGCATCGCCCTGTGCGAAGCGACCCGGACAACGCTCAAAAATGCGCTGACCGTTCTGGGCATTACCGCGCCCACCTCCATGTAATATCGAAAGAAGGATTTATCCAATGAAATTAGGTATGGTAGGCTTGCCCAATGTCGGCAAGAGCACCCTTTTCAACGCTCTGACCAATGCCGGAGCGGAATCGGCCAACTATCCGTTCTGCACCATCGAGCCTAACGTCGGCGTCGTTTCGGTGCCGGATCAGCGGCTGGATCGTCTGGCGGAGATGTATCACCCGAAAAAGTTCTCTCCCGCCGTTCTCGAGTTCGTCGATATCGCAGGTCTGGTCAAGGGTGCGTCCAAGGGCGAAGGCCTGGGAAACAAGTTCCTCCAGAACATCCGCGACGTTGACGCGATCGTTCATGTTGTCCGCTGCTTTGAGGACACCGACGTTATCCATGTCGAAGGAAGCATTGACGCGCTCAGAGATATCGAAACGATCAACCTTGAGCTGATCCTTGCGGATATCGAGGTGCTCGAGCGCCGGATCGCCAAGACCCAGAAGGCCGCGAAGGCGGATAAAAAGCTGCTGGGTGAGTTAAGCTTCCTTGAAGCGCTCCGGGATCATCTCGAAGAGGGCAAGTCCGCCCGTTCCTTCGACTTTACCGACGATCAGCTTGCGCTTCTCCACGACACCCCGCTCCTTTCCAATAAGCCGGTTATCTATGCTGCGAATATGAGCGAGGACGATTTTGTCGGCGGATACGAGAACAACACCGAGTACCAGAAGGTCAAGAAACTCGCCGAAGAGGAAAACTCTCAGGTTCTCCCGATCTGCGCAAAGATCGAGGAAGACCTTTCGGATATGGACGACGCCGATAAGAAGGATTTCCTTGCCGACCTTCATCTGGAAGAGAGCGGCCTTTCCCGCATCATCCGCGAGGGCTATTCGCTTCTGGGGCTGATCTCCTTCCTGACGGCCGGCCCGGACGACGTGCACGCCTGGACGATTACCCGCGGCACCAAAGCCCCCAAAGCCGCCGGTAAGATCCACACCGACTTTGAGAAAGGCTTTATTCGCGCCGAGATCGTTTCGTTTGACGACCTGATGGCCTGCGGAACGATGGCGGCCGCCCGTGAAAAAGGACTGGTTCGGCTGGAAGGCAAGGACTATGTGATGCAGGACGGCGATATTGTCACCTTCCGCTTCAACGTATAAGGAATCTGTACAATAAAATGCCCCATCGTTTCTGATGGGGTATTTTTACACCTGCCATTAGGGTATGGAGGATCTATCAAATATGGAAAAGACAGAAAAGAAAGTCTCTGCCGGAGGCAGTATTGTCGATGGCGTCATCTGGAAGCAACTGCTTAAATTCTTCTTCCCGATCCTGCTCGGAACCTTCTTTCAGCAGCTTTACAACACCGTTGACGCGGTTATCGTCGGAAACTTCGTCGGTAAGGAGGCGCTCGGCGCGGTCGGCGGCTCGACCGGTACGCTGATTAACCTGCTGATCGGATTCTTTACCGGCCTTGCTTCGGGCGGCAGCGTCATCATCGCTCAGTTTTACGGCGGCGGACGGGAAAAGGAAACCGGACGCGCGGTTCATACCCTTGTCTTTCTCGGCGTCATCGCAAGCGTCTTCTTTACGGTTATCGGCGTTTCGATGGCGCGGATCTCGCTGGAAGCGATTGCCGTCCCGGACGATATTATGGGCTATGCGCTCCCATACCTGCGGATCTATTTTGCCGGCATCACCTTCCCGATCCTTTATAACATCGGCTCGGCGATTCTCCGCGCGGTCGGCGACTCCAAGCGGCCTTTGTATTTCCTGATTGCCTGCTGCCTGACCAACGTTCTGCTTGACCTTCTCTTTGTTGTCGGGCTTGGGATGGGCGTCGCGGGCGCGGCGGTCGCCACCGTCCTTTCTCAGGTCGTAAGCGTTATCCTGACCTTCGGGGCGCTGATGCGTTCCAAAGAGTGCTTCCGCTTCTCGTTTAAGGAACTGCGGATGGATATGAACCTGCTCAAATCCATGCTGCGGATCGGTCTCCCGGTCGGCCTTCAGTCCACCATGTACTCGATCTCGAACATCCTCGTTCAGTCGAGCATCAACGGCTTCGGAACCGACGTTATCGCCGCATGGACGGCAGTCGGAAAGGTCGATTCGATCTTCTGGATGGCGATCAACGCCTTCGGTATCGCGGTCACAACCTTTGCCGGACAGAATTTCGGCGCCGGGAAATACGACCGGGTCCATAAATGCGTGCGGGTATCGATGGGAATGGCGATGGGCATGACGATCGTGCTTTCCGGACTGCTGCTCCTGACCGAGCGGTTTACACTGGGGCTGTTCTGCCGGGACGCAGAGGTTTTGGCCTACGGCGAGAAGATGATGTTCTACATGGTCACCTTTTACTTTACCTATGTTCCGATCGAAGTTCTTTCGGGCGCGATTAAAGGCGCGGGCGACTCGCTCCGTCCGATGATCATCACCCTTCTGGGAATCTGCGTTCTGCGCGTCGCGTGGGTTCTGCTCATGGTTCCGATCTGGCATAACCTTTTCACCCTGTCGATCAGCTACCCGATCTCCTGGCTGACGACGGCGATTATCTTCATCATCTATTATTTCAAGAGCGACTGGATGCAGCGCTGCATCCGGGCAAAAAGCTAAACGATAAAACAAGCCCTGTGCGCGCCTGAGCGGCGTGTACAGGGCTGTTTCTTTTTATCGATAACTTTCACGATAAGCATCCAAAGACGCCGTATACGCAAAAACCGCCCCCGCCGGGAAATGAATCCCAGCGGGGGCGGTCTTATTCAGTTCAAATCAAGTTCTTCGGAAGGAATTACTTGACCCAAACGCCGTCAGCGTTTACTTTGTAACCGTCAACGGTGGTGTTCGCAGCCATCT
>JALEHK010000046.1 GCA_022770625.1 Oscillospiraceae bacterium
GAGGTTACAGCCTCAAGTAACTGGTATCTATGGCGATGAGGTCACACCTGTTCCCATACCGAACACAGAAGTTAAGCTCATCAGTGTCGAAAATACTTGGCTGGCGACGGCCTGGGAAGATAGAGCGATGCCGGTACAAATGAACCCCCTCCTGTCTGGTTAAACAGATGGGAGGGGGTTTTTCGTGTATTGTGTATCTTGCGGAACAGATGGGCTTATGGTATACTGAAGAAAATAATTGTTTGAAAAGATAAGTGTGAAAAAGATGAAAAAATTGATTATGATCAGCGGAACGATGGGCGCAGGAAAAACGAGCGTATGCATAGAACTCCAAAAGTTCCTTCCGGAAAACGTTTTTCTCGATGGCGACTGGTGTTGGAAAGCAGAGCCGTTTGTTGTCAATGACGAGACGAAAGAAATGGTGATGAAGAATATCGCTTTTTTGTTGGCGCAGTTTTTAAGCTGTTCGGCTTATCAGAATGTGATCTTCTGTTGGGTGATGGATCATCAGGAGATCATCGATGAGCTGGTTGCAAGGGTAGAAGAGCAGACGGAGGAGCCGTTTGAGGTACACGGATTTACGCTGACGCTGACACCGGAAGCGCTTAAAGAGCGGATTGGGAAGGACATCGAAAGCGGGCTGAGAAAGTCGGACGCGGTCAATCGCTCGGTCGAGCGATTGACGCTTTACGAGACGGTCGAAACCGAAAAGATCGACGTCAGCACGATCTCGGCCGGGAAAGCCGCAGAGAAAATTTCGGCGGCCGTTTGTCCGGGAAAAGCATTCTTTTAAGAAACCATAAATTTTCAGAAGGGCGCATGGTTTTACCTTGCGCGGGGATAGAAAACAGGATATAATGGAAAGGAAGTTCGATCATTTTCATAGAGATGAAACAAATGATGGAACAATTGGAGAAAGAAGTGATGCTCCTTGGCAAATAAAGACCTGAATGATCTGCTGTGGAGTGTAGACCGAACGGTGCGCAGCGTACTGGATTCGCAGGAGATCCGAAACCTCGGAAACGATATCCGGGATTCACTCGGGCGCGCCGGCGAGGATATAGCAGATAGTTTCAAGAGCTTCGGCGGGCAGAATCCGAACCACGCGCCGAACCACGCGCCGAATCATGCGCCGAACCACGCGCCGAACGGTTCCGCGAACCGGCAGAGCGCGCCCCGGAACGGCTCTCCTTACGGGAACGGAGCCTATGGCCGTCCGAAGCAGACGCAGAGTTGGAATCCGCCGCGCAGAAGTACTTCCTCTGGGCGTCCTCCTCAGCGTCCTTCTCAGCGTCCGCCACAGTGGACGACCGCGAGAGTGCCGCCGAGAATGCCGCCGAGAATGGATTCGTGGGGAACGCCAGTGCCTCCAGTACCGCCGGTACAGCAGCCGTCTTATCGGGGACAGATCGTAAAGAGAGAACCGAGTTTTCATCGAGCTGCGCCGATCGCCGCGACGCTTGTCGGGTATTCCGGCGGGCTGTACAGCCTTTTATGCGGGGGCGGTTGGCTGCTCGACCGGCTGCTCGGGTACGCGTCCTGGAGCGGATTCCCGTGGCTCCTTTTTTATGCGGCATGGGCGCTCGGATTCTTTATGATCGGTACGATCGGTGCGGTGCAGCTCAATGGAAAAAATAAGATGCGCCGGATCTGGCAGTATCTGAAAGGAAGAGATTTCTGCAAAATCAGCGAGGTCGCTTCCCGGCTTAAAATGTCCGAAAAAAAGGCGGTTCAGACGATCGAGAAAATGATCGGGAAAAAGCTCCTTCCGGAAGGACATCTGGACGAGACAAAAACCTGTCTGATGCTGACCGACGAGACTTATGCTCGCTATCTTGAGAGCCGGAAATCCGCGCAGGAAGCAGCACAGAGGGCCGCGCAGGAGAAAGAAGCGCGCAGAAAAGAAGCAGAGGAACACCCCGAACGGGCGGCAATGGCCGAGATGGTGCAGGAAGGAAGCCGGTATATCCAGCGGATCCGTGAGATCAACAACGATCTTCCCGATCCGGTCGTCAGCGCAAAGCTGGACGATCTCGAAAAGGTCTGTCAGCAGATCTTCGCGTATGTCGGCGATCATCCGGATAAACTTTCCGAGCTTCGGAAGTTTATGTCCTATTATCTTCCGACGACCCTCAAGCTGCTCGAAGCCTATCGGAAGCTGGCGCACCAGAACACCGGAACGGAAAGCGAGGAAAAAACCGAGCAGGAGATCCTTGCGGCGGTGGACAACATCAATCTTGCGTTCCAGAATCTGCTCAACGAATTGATGGAGGACGATTATCTCGACCTTTCATCGGATATTTCGGTGCTCCAGTCGATGCTTTCGCAGGAAGGACTGGTTGACGATTTTTCTTCGTCCCAGTCGGAGAAAGAAAAAGAAGCGGATGAAAAAAAGCGGGAGCCGGATCTTTCGCTCGATCCTTTTGCGGAACTGAGCCGGATGGAGTCGGAGCTTTCAAAGGATACCCCGCCGGAACCGGAACTTCATCTGTAAGTGTATGGGATATAAGGAAAGGATGGTAAAGAATGGCAGATTCGTTTGATGAGATTTCGCTGACCCTCGACCTTCCGGAAGAGGAGACGCCCAAAGCGCCGGAGGCCACGCTGGCGGAAAAACCGGCTCAGCCGGAAGCGCCGCCGATTACCCTTTCGGAAAAGGATCGGAAGATGATCGCGGATTTTGTTCCCAAGATCAATCTGCGGGATTCGACGATTGTTTCCAACTACGGTTCGGGCGCTCAGAAAAAGATCGCCGATTTTTCCGAGTCGATGCTTTCGAGCGTTAAGACCAAAGATCTTGGCGAAGTCGGGGAGATGCTCGCGAGTGTCGTGACCGAGCTGAAGAACTTTGATCAGGAAGAGGAGCAGAAGGGCTTTCTGGGCTTTTTCAAAAAGACCGGGAACAAGCTCGACGCGATGAAGGTTCGCTATAACAAGGCGGAAACGAACGTCAACCAGATCGCGACCGCGCTCGAAGGGCATCAGGTTCAGCTGCTCAAGGATACCGCGATGCTGGATAAGATGTACGAGATGAATCTCGCGTATTATAAGGAACTTTGCCTGTACATTCTCGCCGGTAAGGAAAAGCTCAAACAGGTCAGAGAAAATGATCTGAAAGAGCTGATGGATAAAGCCGCCCAGACGGGCGCCGCCGAGGATGCACAGGCCGCGAACGACCTTGCAAACCTCTGCGATCGGTTTGAGAAAAAGCTCCACGACCTCGACCTGACCCGGATGATCTCGATCCAGATGGGCCCGCAGATCCGGCTCGTTCAGAACAACGATACGCTGATGGTCGATAAGATTCAGTCCACCCTCGTCAACACGATTCCGCTCTGGAAGTCGCAGATGGTTCTGGCACTCGGTGTGACCCATTCTCAGCAGGCGGCCGCCGCTCAGAGAGGCGTCACCGAACTGACCAATCAGATGCTCAAAAAGAACGCCGAAACGCTCAAGATGGCGACCGTCGAGACGGCCAGAGAGTCGGAACGCGGTATTGTCGATATTGAGACGCTCAAGGCAACGAATGAAAGCCTGATCGCGACGCTGGACGAAGTGATGCAGATCCAGCAGGAGGGCAGACAGAAACGCGCAGAAGCGGAAGTCGAACTCAGAAAGCTGGAAGGCGATCTCCGCCAGAAGCTGCTTAGCATCCGGAAATAAAGAAAAAAGCAAAAAATCAGCCGTCCGTTTTCTCTGATACACAGGGAAAACGGACGGCTTTTTTATTCCAATATAGGAAATTATTCGGAGAGGATACCGGTGACGATCGAGTTCGGAGCGATCGTCATCTTGGCGAGGTTGCCCTGAATGCGCAGGTTGACCGGCTGTTCCTTATCCGTACGGTTCAGGATGACGAGCGTGATCGTTCCGTCAGGGTTGCGGGCAGCGGTGACTTCTACATTTTCGGTATATTTGCTGGTGCCGAGAACAACGGCACCCGGCTGGATATAACGGGAGAAGTGGCCGATATAGTAGTAGGAGACGTGTTTTTCAAAGCCGCCCTTACCATCGAGCATAATCGGAGCGCCGCAGTAGTTTCCGACGTGGTTGGGGCCGCCCTTTTCGTCCAGATACATATTCCAGTCGATAAAGGTGTCCATACCGGCGTTGAGGTTTCCGATCATATCATGCGCATAGCGCTGGCCGAAGTTGACCTCGCTCTGTCCGGCGGAGTTGGAGTATTCAACACACCCCTCCGAGAACATCAGATGTTTATGCGGGAAAGTCTCGCGGGTCATGCGGACGGCATCAAAATGGTCGCCGACGTACCAGTGGAAGGCGACGCCTTCGATCATCGGGTCGGTCACTTCGTCGATCGTATAGTAGGCGCGTTCAAAGACACGTTCTTTGTTGTGATCCCAGATATACAGGCCGATCTTGTCGGAGAGACCCGCCTTTTTCAGCTCGGGATAGAGGTAGTCGCGCAGGAAGGTCTTTTCTTCATCGGGCGTCCACTGGCAGGAATCCCACGGAGTTGCGGCAAGCGCTTCGTTCTGAACCGAGAGCCATTTGACCGGGATGCCTTCATCCAGATAAGCCTGAACATATTTAACCATGTATCTGGCCCAGTCGCCATAGTGCTCGGGCTTTAAGTGGCCGCCGAAGCAGCGGGTTCCGCCTTCGGTCGGATGCTCAAGGGCATTGAGCATCGCCGCGACCATCGGATTGGCGGCTTTGATCTCGGTGTCGGAAAGTTCGGGCGGGAACATTTTGCGCAGGTCTTCGGGCTTGCCCATATCAGCCAGCATCGCCGAAGGATTTTTCCATTCGGCGGGCGGCGACCAGGGCGAGAGAAGAACCGAGATCGGCTGATCGGAAGCGGCCATTGCCTCTTTAATGGCGGGGATGATGTATTTGCGGTCGCGTTCCAGAGTAAAGGTCGCAAAATCCGGATCGGCGTTTACATCAGAAACAGCCTGATACATACCGAGCGAGAAGTCGCAGGAGTCGATATGGGTGCGGATGACGTTGGCGCCGTTTCCACCCTCACCGAAGTAGGCTTTAATCGCTTCCGCGCGCTTTTCGGGAGAGAGCTGAGAAAGGGCGTAGCCGGCCGCTTCGGTCATGGCGCCGCCGAATCCGCGGATTGTCTGGTAGGAAACCTGCGGATAGATATTGACAACATTCATTTCGACCGCACGTTTTTCAAGGCTTTCGTCGGTCAGCTGGATTTCTTCCTCCTTCTGGACGATTTTTTCATCTTCCCAGAGGGTGGAATGCAGATTCATTTTCATAGGGGATAGACCTCCTTTTTATTCTTTGCTGAGTTTATCGATTCCGTCTTCTTCCAGACGGTAGATCGTCCACTGATCCATCGGCTTTGCGCCAAGGCTCTTATAAAAGGCAATCGACGGCGCGTTCCAGTCGAGGCAGACCCATTCAAACCGGCCGCAGTTTTCCTCTTTGGCGATCCGGGCCAGGAGCTTCAGGATCTTTTTGCCAAAACCATGACCGCGCATTTCCGGGTAGATGAACAGGTCTTCGAGATAAAGACCCTTGCGGGCGTTCCAGGTCGAGTAGTTATAAAAATAAAGCGCAAACCCGATCGGTTTCCCATCGTATTCGGCGATCAGCGCCCGGGCAGACTTTTCGGAGAAGATGGTCTTTTCGATCTTTTCGCGGGTGGCAAAGCACTGATCCGGTGCTTTTTCGTATTCCGCAAGCGCCTGAATCAGCTCGGCGATCAGCGCCGCATCGGATACTTCCGCCTTTCTGACAGAGAAATGCTCTTCTTGGAGCAGGTAGTCCATGGGGAAAATCCTCCTTATCGTTGGTTACTTCTATCATACCTTTTTTACAGAAAAAAGTAAAGAGAATTTCAATTTTGTTCGTATGGAAAAGCGGCATGGAATCAGGCAGGAAAAGATAACATGAAAAACACTTTTCTGACAAGTTTGTATGGTGGAAAGATCGCGCGCCGGATCGTATAATAAAGACAGGTGATTGGAGGTGAGCAAAATGCTTTCAGATAATCTGATATTTCTAAGGAACATCAAAGGGCTGACGCAGGAGCAGGTCGCGGAGGTGATCGGGATTTCCCGTCAGTCCTACTCCAAGTGGGAACAGGGAGAGACGCTTCCGGACGTCGATAAGTGCGATAAGCTGGCGCGGTTTTACGGCGTAACGATCGATTCACTCGTTCATTCGGCTGAGAAGATTGGTCATACCCCATTAGCGCCGGCTCCGATCGGAAAGCATCTTTGGGGAACGGTAACGCTCGGGAGCCGGGGTCAGATCGTGATTCCAAAGGCGGCCAGAGAGACCTTCGGCCTGAACGAGGGCGACCGGCTGGTCGTACTCGGAGACGAGGAGGAGGGAATCGCGCTGGTTCAGGCGGATCATTTTGAAAAGAGGATGCAGGAGGCGCTGCGGCGCAGCCGGCTGGATATGGACGAGTAAAGGAGAGATCATTATGATGAAGTGTCCGAAATGCGGTCGTGAGATGCGCGAAGGGTATCTGTTTTGCAGCAAAGACGGCGCGTTCAGTTTTGCCAATGAGGTTCCGGGCGTGTTTGAAAACGCGCGCAGCGCAGACGGTTTCGTAAAGATCACCGAACTGACGCCGAGCCACCGAACCAGAATCAAAGCGACGATCTGTGAGGAATGCAGAGTCGTCCTGTTTCAGTATTAAACGAGAAAACTCCCCGCCGACTGGTTTCAGTCAGCGGGGAGTTGCTGCTTGATGGAGCGGGGTCAGCGGCCTGCGGCTTTACCGGCTGCCCAGGAGAGGGCAAACATGACGATGTCCATCGCAACGATCGTCGAACCGACCGGCGTGGACCAGAGGATCGAAAGGATGATTCCGGCCGCCGCGCAGATCACCGACATGACCGCTGAGCAGAGGATAACTAAACGGAAGCTCTTGAACAGCCGCATCGCCGAAAGCGCCGGGAAGATAATCAGCGCCGAGATCAGAAGCGAACCGACCAGATTCATCGCCAGAACAATGACCGAAGCGGTGATGACCGCGATCAGGAGGTTGTAGCGCCCGGCGCGGATGCCGGTCGCCTGTGAAAAAGTCTCGTCGAAGGTAACGGCGAAGATCTTGTGGTAAAAAATAAGGAAAACGGCAATGACCAGAACCGAGATCGCGATACAGAGCCAGACGTCGGTTTTGGTCAGCGTCAGAATCGCGGTCGAGCCGAAAAGGGTGCTGCAAACGTCGCCCGAAATATTCGAGGACTTGGAAAAGACGTTGAGCAGCAGATAGCCGAGTGCCAGCGCGCCGACCGAAATCATCGCAATCGCCGCGTCGCCTTTGATTTTGGTGTTGCGTCCGGTGTGGAGAAGGAGAACGGCCGCAAGGATGGTGACCGGCATGACCACCACCATATTGTTGCTGACGCCAAGGATGGTTGCGATGGCAATTGCGCCGAACGCGACGTGGGAAAGACCGTCGCCGATAAACGAAAAGCGCTTGAGGACGAGGGTGACGCCGAGAAGGGACGAGGAGAGGGCAATCAGCACGCCGACAACCAGCGCATACCGGACAAAGGGATAGGCAAAATACATCCGCAGCGTGTCAAGCATCCTTCATCCCTCCTTTGATAAAATGTCCCGCGGCGCTGCTCTGCTCAAACTGTTCGGTCATTCCCCAGAAGAGCGGGTCGCCGATAAATAAGACGTGGCGGGCGTAGGAAAGGGCGGCGGAAACGTCGTGGGAAACCATGATAATCGTAATCCCGTCGCGGTTGAGCTGAGCCACAAGCTCGTACATTTCCTGCATCGCGCGGGGATCCAGTCCCGCGACCGGTTCATCCAGAAGAAGCATCTTTCTTGTCGCGCAGAGCGCTCTCGCGAGCAGCACCCGCTGCTGCTGGCCTCCGGAAAGCTCCCGGTAGCAGCGCTTTTTCAGATGGCTGATCCCGAGGCGCTCAATATTTTCGTCGGCAAGCGCCTTCTCCTCTTTGGTGTAAAACGGGCGCATCCCGCTTCTTCCGAGAAGCCCCGAGCGGACGATCTCGGTCACCGACGCGGGAAAGTCCCGCTGAACGAGCGTCTGCTGAGGAAGATAGCCGATCTCGTTCGGGGAAAGCCCGTCCCCCGTTTCGATCGTTCCGGACATCGCCGGGTGGAGATGGAGAAGGGTTTTGACAAGGGTGCTCTTGCCCGAGCCGTTTTCGCCGAGGATGCAGAGGTAGTCTCCGCTTTCAACCGAAAAGTTTAAGCCTTCAATGACCGGCTTTCCATCATATCCGAGCGTTACATCTTTGCAGATAAGCTGTGCCATAAGTGCTGCTCCTTTTGAAGCGGAAGGTTAATCGTTGAGCGCTTTTTTGAGCACCTCAAGGTTTTCTTCCATGATCGAGAGATAATTTTCGCCCGCTTGAAGCTGCTCGTCGGTGACCGACTGCATTGAATTCAGCGTCAGAATGCCGGCGGAGCGGGAAGCGGTGTTGTCGATGATCGTCTGGGCAATTTTTCCGTCGCTTCCGTCGATGGTGAGGACATAGGGGAGGGAAAACTCGTCCACCTTTCCCGCCAGAAAAGAGACGGTCGCAAAGCTTGCTTCGGTCTCGGCCGAGCAGCCGGGGAAGGCAGCGTAGTAGTCCAGCCCGTATTCCCGCGTCAGATAAAGGAAGGGGAACCGATCGCCGAAGAGGATCGTTTTCCGCGCGGCGGTATCGACCGTATGCTGATAATCATCCGAGAGCGCCGAGAGCTTTTCCAGATAGTTCGAAAGGTTCTCCCGGTAAAGATCGGCGTGGGACTCGTCGAGGGCGCACAGGGCGTCTGCAATGGCGGAGGAGATCGTTTCGGCGTTTTCAATCGAGAGCCAGACGTGCTCATCATAAGCGGGTTCGTCTTTGTGGTCATGATCGTGATCGTGGTCATCCGCTTCGCCCTGCATCCCTTCCGCCAGCTCCTCTTCGCGGAGAGAGGAGGAGAGGACGTTCATCATATTGATGACGGTCATATTTTCGTTCTGAGCATTTTTCAGAGCGCTTTCGACCCAGGCGTCCGATTCTCCGCCGACATAGATGAATAGATCGGCGTCCGCCAGCGAGATGATGTCGGCGGCGGTCGGCTGGAAAGAGTGCATATCAACGCCGTTTTTCATCAGAAGGGTGGGTGTGTGGCCGCTTCCGGCGAGAATGTTTTCCGCCCAGTCATAGCTCGGGAAAATGGTGGAGACGATTGTAAGGCTGTCGGCGGGCTTTTCCACGGGGGTGCTGCCGCATCCGGCGAGAGAGAAGAGGGAGAAAACTGCCGCAAAAAAGAGTGCGGCGGTCGTGGCTCGGGAAAGTTTTTTCATTTTTTCGGTTCCTTTTCATTCATACAGGCTTCACACCGGCCGGGGAGTACCGCGTCCGCTTCGTCCACGGCAAAATGATGGCGGGTAAGGATCTCGCGGAGAATCTCTTCGCTTTCGCTGTCCTCCATATGATACATCTTTCCGCATACGGTACAACGCAGGTGCAGGTGGTCGGCGCAGTGAGTACAGGAGACAAGCTGATAAAGAAAATGGCGGCTGTGCCCCTTGGCAAAGCGCTTGACGCGTCCCTCTTCGACCAGCTGGGAAATCAGCCGGTAGAGGGTGCTTTTTCCGGGAACAGAGGGCCAATCAGCCATCGCTTCCGCCAGTTCGTCAACCGTAAACGCCTCTTCCGAGTGGGTGTAGAGAAAATCGAGAAGCGCTTTTTTCTGTTCAGTCTGATAAGCCATGCCGCGCAGTTCCTTTCGTTGAAATTGAGAGCAACTCTCTCAAAATGAGAATTACTCTCATATTATACCGCGCTTTTCACAAATGTCAAGGACTTTTTTCGGCAAAAAAACCGCCCCCGCCGGGAAATGAATCCCAGCGGGGGCGGTCTTATTCAGTTCAAATCAAGTTCTTCGGAAGGAATTACTTGACCCAAACGCCGTCAGCGTTTACTTTGTAACCGTCAACGGTGGTGTTCGCAGCCATCT
>JALEHK010000016.1 GCA_022770625.1 Oscillospiraceae bacterium
AAAAAGCACGGAATTTACAAAGACGGAGCTGAAGGTTCTGCGGCATCTGCTGCGGGGCTGGTCCTACACGCGCATCGCGGCAGAGATGGGCTGCGAGATGTCGACGGTCAAATTCCATGTGGCAAACATGCTGCAAAAAACTGGACTGGAAAACAAGCTTCAGCTTGCACTGGCGGTCAGCGACGCCAAGTTGATTGCCGATCTGGCGGAAGAATGATGGGATTTGATTTTCTGCTTGTACAGCCACAGGCATTTATTGAAAAGAAGAAGCCGCGTCTGAGACGTTATACTTGGCAAGCAATGCCTGAAGAGTATTATCAGAACTCGGCGGTTTAACGATTACCCACAGTAGTTCAACGATTACCCGGCTGTTTAACGATTACGACGGAACAGAAAGCTACAATCCTCCTAAAACGCACAAAACCCCGCCGCAGAATCGCTCTGCGGCGGGGTTCGCTTATGTGCTGAAACAGCCGAAAAGCTTTATTTCAAGCGGTTTTCAGGCATAGAAAAAGTCCACCGTAATTCTATCAAAATTACGGTGGACTTTTGGCGGAGAAGGAGGGATTCGAAATCTCGCCTGCGGGCTCAGTCAGGGTCGGCTCTGACAGCCCACCGGGCTGTCATTCACTCCCGACCCGCTCGAATCCATTTTTTACTTTTCTGATAATAAAAAAAGAACCAACTCGAAGGCTGGTTCTTTTTCCTGGCGGAGAAGGAGGGATTCGAACCCTCGATGAGCTATTAACCCATACACGAGTTCCAGTCGTGCGCCATAAACCAAGCTAGGCGACTTCTCCAAAAGCTATCTCATGTGACAGCTTTTATATTATAGCAGGAGAAATCGGTTTTGTCAAGCGGTATTTTTCAAAAAATCGATCTTTTTTGAAAAAATCAGATGTGCATCCGTCTGGAAAGCTCGGCGAAGAAGGTGCGGCTCCGGAAAACGATCAGCGCCGCGATCAGCAAAAACGCCGTCAGTGAACAGATGACCGAAGGAAGCGGCACCGAAACCCTGTTGAGGATCAGAAGGACGAACGGCGCCAGACTGTAGATCGTTGCGATCGTCAGATGGATCATATACTCGCTCTCCTCGGATTTTAAGATCCGCGCCAGCAGGACATCGACCACCATCGTCGTTTCACAGCAAAGCGGAAGAACATAATCGACCGACCAGCCGTGCGAACCGGTAAAATGATCCCAGATAAAACAGAGGATGGTCAGTATGAGCATCAGACAGGTCAGATTTTTGAACAGACGGGTTCGGAAACGGATAGCGACCGAGATCGTGAGCCATCCGCTTAAAATTCCGGCCACCGCGAAGAAAATCCAGACCGCGCCGCGGGTAAAGGAAAATTCGATGACCAGGCAGACCGCAATCGCAAAGACCGAGGCAAAATTGATGAGTTTGCGCAAAAGCCCGCGGTCGTATTTGGGGGCGGGCTGCTGCGGGAAAGCCTCAAGAAGCGGCTCCGGGCTTCCGGTCAGTTCTCCCTGACAGAGCGGGCAGCAGCGCTTGTTTCCGGCAACGGTAATGCCGCAGTGTTTACACTCCTGCATCCTTTTTCCCTCCTTTTTTCTTTTTGGGTTCAACCGCCTGCGGCGCCGGTTCGCTGTAATAATCGTTGCAGCGGATCTCGACCGGAATCCCGGCGGCGGTGAGCTGACGGAAAAAGTTCTTCTGAACTTCGGTGCCGGAAAAGGCAGAGGTAAAGCCGAAGGAAAGCCTGTCTCCGCAGGAAACAAGGGTCAGCTGAAGCTTTAACGTGCTCGCAAAGGAGGAAAATCCGCCGATATAAGGCATCATTTCCGCCGGCATGACCGCCCGCCCGACATTGGAGATTACGGCCGTTTCCGAACGGTCGGAGAGAAGCTTGGCTATCCGGAGGACAAAGTTCTTAAATGGTAAGGGCGCCAGCTGAACCGCGAGGTTATGTTCCAGCGACGCCAGATTGTTCATCCGGATCTCCAGACGCTCGCGGGTCAGCTCTTCTTTGAAGCTGCGGGCGATCTCGGAAATCACATCGTCAAACTCGCCGCTTCTTCGGCTGAAGTTATAGGAGACGTCGATCATCCCGAAAAAGTTCCGGGCGGTATCGGAGGGGAAATAGGTGCGCAGGTTGACCGGAACGCCGAGAACGACCGGATGCCGGAACGCCGAGGCGGGCATTTCTTTGCGCAGCGCTTCGATAAAAACGGCGGTCAGGTAGACGGTCATCGTCGTATGATAGCGGTGGGCGGCGTCGAGGATATCCCTCACCGAGGCGATGCCTTCGATGATCTGAAGCCCGTCCCGGTCGGAACGCTCCCCGCGAAGATTAAAGGCGGAAAGTTCCTTCTTCTTTTCCCGGCGGGAACGAACCCGCTTATAATATTTTCGGAAGGAGTCGGACGAGCGCCCCGCCTCCGAGCCTTCGTCCGGCAGTACCGGCGGCTTTTCGCCGAAAACATCCGGATGGGCCAGACAGAGATAGTGATAGACGATCGTTTTCAGAAAAGCGACCGCTCCCGTTCCGTCGGTCAGCGCGTGGAACATCTCGAGGTTGATCCGGTTTTTGTAATAGCTGACCTCAAAAAGAAGGCTTCTGGGGCCGCCGTCCTCATAAAGAGAGCCGCAGACGCTTCTCGACTCGGGAACAACGACCGGACGAAGATCGGTCTGTTCAAAATAATACCAGAACGCGCCGCTCTTCATAACGACCAGATAGGCGGGAAATTTGAGCACCGCCTTATCAACCGCCTTTTGCAGCAGCTCGGGCGATACCTCTTCCTTCAGGTCACAGGAAAACCGGAACACGCAGGTATTGGTTCCCATATTGCTCGGGGGAAAGATCTTTGCGGCGTTGTCCAACCGCGACCATGCCCGTTTTTTCTCTTTATCGCTTTTCATCCGGATGCTCCTCTCCAATCTCTCCGATCTCGATTCTGATCCTGTTCAGTTCACCGGATCCGCCGGAGAGGGAATCGCTTCCGGCTTCGGTTGCTTCCAAAAAGTCCCGCATCAGCTGGCAGGCGCAGGAAAATTCCGGTGAGCCGGGATGGGAGATAAAGCCATGGATCGCTTCTTCCATCCGGTTGATGACGACCCGGCTTCCCGCTTCGGCGAGCGCCCGTCCATAGGCTTCTCCCTCATCCCGAAGGGGATCGTGGCCGGCGGTGATGATGAGGGTGTCGGGCTGATTCGACAGGTCTTTTTCGAGAAGCGGCGCGGCATACGGATCGTACCAGTCGTCCGGCGAAAGATAAAGCTCCCAGTATTCGCAAAGCCGCTTGGAAGTCAGGATATAGTCCTGACCGTTTTCGCGGATGGACGGGAAAGGAGAAGTCTCGGGCGAATGATCGTTATAGGTCGCGGGGTAGAGAAGGATCTGCCGCCGGACGGTAAACGCCTTCCGGTCGCGCGCCATCAGTGATACCGCCGCCGAAAGGTTTCCGCCCGCCGAGTCGCCGATCAGAACGATGTCCTCCGGCGGATGTCCGAAGCTGTAAACGGTGTCGAAAATTTCTTTGGCTGCGGCAAAGCAGTCCTCAACTCCGACCGGGAAACGGTTTTCCGGCGCAAGCGAATATTCGACCGAGATAATCCGGCAGTTCAGCTCACTCGCCAACTGCTGGCAGGTATGGTGATAGCTGTCCACCGATTCGGTGACCCATCCGCCGCCGTGGAAAAAGATCAGCAGATGCGCACCCTTTTCCTGTTCGGGGGTATAGAGCCGCGCGCGGACTTTTCGCCCGTCGCTGCAAAGCTCCATATCGGTCATATGATAAAAGGGACGCATCAGCGGCGCTTTTAAGTCCATGACAGCGCGTTGAAACTTATAGACCCGTTCGAGCGGCGGAATGTCCAGCACCCGGGAAGCGATCCGGTAAAGCGGAGCGTGCTCCGGTTCGGAATCCTGCTCGACCGTCTCCGGACGAGAAACCGTATCGGAGACGGCGGGGGTATATAAGTCCGGCTGTTCGGCGGTCATCATCTTCTCATCCGGCATATCCAGTCATCCTTTCAAAAATTGTAGGTTCAGGGTTATAAAAACGTTCCAATGAGCGCGGCGGCAGCGCCGATCACGCCTAAAACGCCGAGCGCCGCCGGGATCGTGCATCCAAGGCACCCCATCGGCATACATCCCCGGTAAGGGCGTCTGGGCGGAGGCGGCGGTTCCTTTCGATTGGATAAAAATTTTCTTATCTATATTTTATCATAGACTGGGGAATAGTTATCACTAAATTATGAATGAAAATTTCGTCAAAAATGAATCCTTATTCACTTTGCCTTTCCGGTCGCTTTTCCAACTGCTTTCCCTGCCAGGAATCGCGCCGGTACATCTCCTGATCGATCGTATTCATGACGACAAACTTTTTCCGGCTCCACATAGGCGCGATCAGTTCGTCCGGAAGCCCGTCTCCCGTTACCCGCTGAATGACCGTTTCGGGCGGCATGACTTCCAGCTGGTCACAGACCGTCTCGCAGTAATCTTCCATCTCCATCACCGAAAATTCTCCCCGCTCGTATTCCTTCGCCATCGGCGTGCCGCGCAGGATATGGAGCAGGTGGATCTTGACCGATTTCGGCTTCAAAGCGGCGACCGCGCGCGCCGACTCGATCATCATCTCCCGCGTTTCGCCCGGAAGCCCGTTAATCAGGTGCACGCAGAGATCGATCCCGCGTGAAGCCAGTTTCTGGTACCCTTCTAAAAATTCAGCGGTCGTATGACCCCGGTTGATGCGAAGCGCCGTCTCGTCGTGGATTGTCTGAAGCCCCAGTTCCACCATCAGATCGGTTTTTCCCGCGACTTCGGAAAGATAGTCGCAGACCTCATCCGGAAGGGTATCGGCTCTCGTTGCGATCGAAAGCCCCAGAACGTGCGGGAGAGAAAGAACGGCCTCATACTTTTCCCGAAGTTCTTCTACCGGTGCGTAGGTATTGGTATTTGCCTGAAAATAGGGGATATAGCCGACCGCGTCCGGCCATTTCCGGCTCAACAGCTCCTTCTGCTCTTCAAACTGCCGGACAAGGCTTTCGGGCGTCTGCCGGATAAATCCGTACCGGCAGTAGGTGCATCCGCCTTTTCCCCGCGTCCCGTCGATGTTTGGACAGGAAAACCCTGCGTCGAGCGGGATCTTAAAGACCTTTCCGCCGTACCGGTGGCGCAGGTAGTAATCCCATGTGTGATACCGCTTGTTGGAATCGGAATAGGGGAAAGGATTGGTTTCTCTCTGGGGCGTTTTTTTCACTTGGATTCACCTTTTCGTTTGATAAAATTTCCGGTTATGCACAAAATGGCACCCCGGCCGGGATGCCATCCGTTTATGCTTCATCAGAGCCTTGATTTTCGGGCAGCTTTACGCCTCGCTGACGTAAATTCTCGGCGGTCTCACAGATCCGCTTCAGCCGGTGGTTGACGCCGCTTCTCGAAATCGGCCGGGAGAGCATTTCAGCAAGCTCCCGCAGAGAAAGCGATTCGTTGTCCAGCCGTAACTGCGCCAGTTCGCGGAGATCCTCGTCCAGATAGGAAAGCCCGACGGTATCCCGGATAAACCGAATATCCTGCACCTGTGCGGCGGCAGCGGAAACGGTCTTGTTAAGGTTGGCGGTCTCGCAGTTGGTCGTGCGGTTGACGTGGTTGCGCACCGTCTTGACGACCTTGATTTCCATCAGCTTCATGCTCGAAACGCCCGCCCCGGTCAGCGTCAGAAAGTCCTCGATCTGTTCACTCTCTTTGAGGTATAGGATTTCGCAGCCCTTTCTCCGCGCGATTTTGAAGCGGATGCCCATCCGTTCGGCGGCGCCGTGGATTTCTTCGGCGAAAAACGGGGTCAGGGCGTTGATCTCGAGATGGTATTCCTTTTCGGGATTGGTCATCGAACCGTAGGCAAGAAACAGTCCCTGTAAAAAGGCGGCAGTGCAGCCTTCTCCCAAAAGAAGTTCATCCGAAAGCGGCGAACGCCCGAGATGATAATACTCCTTGAGGAGCGCACGGGTATGTTCATGCTCAATACAGACGGTATAAACCTCGGTATCGCCTTTCATCCGGTGGAGATCCCGCCGGATATCGACGATCGCGCCCAGTTCCGCCAAGAGGGTTGCGACCTCTTCGGCAAGGTCTTTATTTTCGGTGGTGAAGATGGTCGGCTGCTGGGGAAAAGATTTGCTCAGCTTTAAGACGGCGTAGACAAGCGCGTTTCGGGCGTCATAGCTTCGCGGAAGATTCTTCAGAAGCTCCAGCTTGACCTCCTGACAGAAAGACACGGGACATTCCTCATTTCTCGATATCGCGGTGGCTGATCCGGGCGTTAAAGCCACGGGCCTTCAAATCGTCGTACAGATACCCGGCAACGGTGACGCTGCGGTGATGGCCGCCGGTACAGCCGACGGCAACGGTCAGCTGGGTCTTTCCCTCTTTCTGATAAAGAGGGATCAGAAATTCCAGCAGGTCTTTGAGCTTTCCAAGCAGCATCGTCGATTCCGGCGCGTTCATCACATAGTCCCGCACCGGCTGTTCCAGACCGGTATGCTCTTTAAGAGCGGGGATGTAAAAGGGGTTGGGGAGGCAGCGAACGTCGAACACAAGATCTGCCTCGCTCGGAAGGCCGTGCTTGAAGCCGAAGGACATGACCGTGACCAGCATTCCGCCCGAAAGCCCGGCCGAGAAGATCGCCGTTAAACGTTTCCGGAGGGAGGAGACCGAGAGGTGGGTGGTGTCGATCACATAGTCCGCCCGCTTTTTCGCTTCCGACATGGCCGCGCGCTCGGCTGCGATCTGGGCGGCAAGCCCGCCTTCGACCGTATCGGCCATCGGATGGCGGCGTCGGGTCTCTTTATAGCGGCGGAGAAGCTCGTCGTCCGATGCGTCCAAAAAGAGCATCTTATAGGCCGCGCCGTCCTCTTTCATCTTATCCAGCTCGTGATAAAGCCCATAGAACATATTTCCGCCGCGCATATCGGTGACGACCGCGATCCGGTTAAGCGCACCGCCGGAAGCCACCGAGAGATCGGCAATCCGCCCGATCAGCTGCGGCGGCATATTATCCACGCAGTAAAAGCCGATGTCCTCGAGTACGTCCATTGCCCGGGATTTCCCGGCGCCCGACATACCGGTTACGATCAGAAAGTCCATGCCCAAAGCCCCCTTTATTTTCTCTGTCTCTGACTGGTCTCTTATTTGCGGGAAGGGTTTACTTCCCGAGTTCCCGGATCTCCGGCTCCAGCATATACCCGGTGCGTTCATAGACCGTCTGCTGAATCTTTTCGATCAGCGCCAAAACGTCCGCGCAGGTCGCGCCGCCGCGGTTGACGATAAAGCCGGCGTGTTTGGTGCTTACCTCGGCGCCGCCGATCCGCGTGCCTTTTAAGCCGCACTGCTCGATCAGCGTTCCGGCAAACGCCCCTTCCGGACGGCGGAAAACCGAACCGGCGCTCGGGTATTCAAGCGGCTGTTTTTCCTTCCGGCGGCCGATCAGCTCCTCCATCTTTTCTTCGATCGCTTTCGCGCGTCCTTTTTTCAGCTCGAAAGCGGCGCGGAGAATGCACCACTCGGGATGGGAAGAGAAGATGCTTTTCCGGTAGTCGAAAGCAAGTTCGTTCCGGCTTAACTTATGGACGTTTCCTTCCTCATCCAGATATTCCACCCAGAGGCAGACGTCCCGGATCTCTCCGCCGTAAGCACCCGCGTTCATAAAGACGCCGCCGCCGACTGTCCCCGGAATCCCGTAGGCAAATTCCAGACCGGTCAGCGATTCATTCTGCGCCATCCGGCAGAGGGCATTGAGACCGACGCCCGCGTCGGCAATCAGCGTTTCACCTTCGATCCGAACCTCGGAAAGTCCCCAGGTAAAGATGACAAAGCCGTTTACGCCTTCGTCCGGAACAAGAAGATTGGAGCCGCGCCCGATAAACCAGACAGGAGCCGCCCCGATCCGGTGCAGTTCCCTGATAAGCGCCGTCAGTTCCTCCGCAGAGGACGGGAGTGCCGAAAAGAGTGCGTTTCCGCCAATCCGGAAGGTCGTATAATCCCGCATCGGGGTGTTGGTACGGCAGGAGATATTCTGCCGGGCACAAGCGCTTGCCAGCGCGTCCAGATCATACATCCGTTTGATTCATCCTTTCAAAGGACTGCTGCCGGAGAGTATTCCCCGGCAGCAGCTCTTGCTATTTTCTTAAAATCGGCTCATATTTGAAGCCGGGAAGCGTTCACCGCATTATTCGTGCAGCTTCCAGAGCATCGCCGCGCCAATCGTACCGGCGTCGTTGCCCAGCTTGCAGATGCCGAGCTTGCAGGTGGGCTGGCCTTCAATCGAGTAGGCTTCTTTTCCGATGTACTCGCGCAGAGGAGCCAGCAGCGTCTCGCCTTCCTTGCAGATGCCGCCGCCGATCAGTAAAACTTCCGGCTGGAAGATGTTGACGTAGTTGGTAAGACCCGCGCCGAGATAGTTCTGATAGGTATCAACGACTTCGCAGGCAACCTTATCGCCCATTCTCATGCCGTCGTAAGCGGTCTTGCCGTTGACATCTTCGAGGGTCGGAGCGACCTTCCAGAGAGCGGAATCGGGATGCGCCTGCATCGCTTCTTTGGTCATGTTAATGAGGCCGGTTGCAGAAGCGTACGCTTCGATACAGCCCTTGCGGCCGCAGGTGCACTGCCGTCCGCCGTACTGGATGACCATATGGCCAAGCTCGCCGGCAAAGCCGTTGAAGCCGGTATAGATCTTGCCGTCGATGATGATACCGCCGCCGACGCCGGTGCCCAGCGTGATAACGACAACATCCTTGTATCCGGCCGCCGCGCCTGCAAGCGTCTCGCCGTAAGCGGCGACGTTTGCGTCATTCTCAAGATAAACGGAGGTGTGGAGACGATCCTCGAGATATTTCCCGAGAGGGGTGTTGCGGAAGCCTAAGTTATTCGCGTAAACAACAACGCCGTTTTCCGAATCGACCGCACCGGGGGTGCCTACGCCGACCGAAGAGATATCCGAAATCGAAAGTCCAAGCTCAGACATGGCCATGCCTGCCGCCTTTGCAATGCGGTCGGCAAGTCCTTCATCGTTTCCGTCTACTTCGGAAGCAACGCTTGCTTTTGCGAGAATGTTATAATTTTCGTCTACAACACCTGCTTTGATAAAGGTGCCGCCGAGGTCAATGCCTACATAATATTTCATAAAAATCCGTTCCTTTCCGCAGCTTTCCGGCCGCTTCGGTTTTGTTTATAGTATATCACAGGCCGGGGTTTATTTCAACCTCAATTTAGCGGTTTTGATCGGGCCGGTTCCCCCTGTAACACCTTTCCGCCCGCCGGCATATGATGGCGTACATCAAACAAAAGGAGGTTGCTTCAATATGTGCGGCAACAATTGCAGTTGGATTCTGATTATCATTCTTCTTCTCGTCTGCTGCGGCGGCTGGGGCAATGGCTGCGGCAATGGCTGCGGCTGCGGAAACGGCTGCGGGAATAACTGCGGCGGCTGTGGGAACGGCTGTGGGAACGGCTGCGGGTGCGACAACGGCTGCTGCTGAGTTTTCCTGTAAAGGAAGCGGAAAAAGCGCCCATCTCTTTTCAGAGATGGGCTACATAAAACTTATCCGGCTCTATCCGGCTTTCCATGAGATTCTCCCGCCCTGAAAGGTGAGAATCCCGCGTGCGCTCTGTGCGGGAAGATAACGGTTCCCGAGAACGTCCCCTTCCCATCCTTCTGTCGGATAGAGGGCGGCGGTGAGGGTATCGCTCTCAATGCTTTCGATCCGGGCGTAAAAGTGCGGGGTAAGCGCGGCAGCGGGAAGGGAAAGCGTCCGCTCTTTCGGATTGTAGGAAATCTCTCCGTCCGGCTCCGCTTCTGAGAAAAGGACTTCCGCCCGAACGACTGTCCGTCCGAAAAGGGCAAGAATATCGCTTTTGACCGTCTCTTCGGAAAGAACAACCCGCCCGTTTTCCGGAGCGGGCATCTTTCCCGTTTCCATCCGATACCAGACCGCCGCCCGGATCAATTCCCCGTCGGTGAGCGTATTCGGATCGTCAAAAAACGGCGTGCCCGCTCCGGCGAGCGCCCGGAGAAGAGCGGCTTTCTCCTCCGCGTTCAGCGCTTGCTCTTCATCCTCCCCGCCCGCGAAGACCTCTTCTGGAGCGATTTCGGAAGAAACCTGCGCTGGACGCGAGGCCGCCGCTTTCATCGGCATTCCCGCCGTCCGGATGGATACCGTCCAGCAAAACCCCGAGAGCGCCAGAAAGACCGCCGCCATCATCATGAGCATTCCCTTTTCCTTCATTTTCTCAGGCCCGCATGATCTTTGCCGCCATGACCGTAATATCGTCCGGGTGGCTGTGGGTGCCGCGCAGGGCGAGATTCGCCAGACGGTCGGCGATCTTCTGCGCCGGCTGATCGGCCGCGAGCGCCAGCTCCTCCCGGATCCAGTCTCCCGCGATGCTGAGTGCTCCGTCACTCATCATGACGATCACGTCTCCTTCTCTGAGCCGTAACGTCCGCCGCTCATACCGAATCCCCTGAATGATCCCGGCGGGGAGGGAACTGCCGCTGATCTCCGACACTTTCCCGTCCCGGCAGACAAAGGAAGGCGCGGCGCCCGCTTTAAGAAACTCGGTCTTTCCGGTATAGAGATCGATACAGCCGATGTCGATGGTCGCAAGCGTTTCTTCCCCCGTCCGGACAAGCAGTGCCGAATTGATGAGTTTGAGCGCCGCGTCAAAACCGAACCCCGCTTTGATCAGCCGCAGGATAAAGCTGACGGTCATGATCGAATCGACCGCCGCCCGTCCTCCGGTTCCCATCCCGTCGCTTAAAATGAGGTGGAAAAATCCCTTCCCGTCCGAGAAGGTATCACAGCAGTCGCCCGAAATCCGTCCCTCGTGCGCCGAAATCTGAGCACAGCCGTACTCCGGCCGCAGACGTGCCTGCTCATAAAAGACGGTGCGGGTCGCGTCCTCTGCCGAAACGACGCTCGGCCCATCCAGCGGCCGCTGGCTCAAGTTTCCGAGTTCCTCGCAGAGAAACTTTGCTTCCGGCTGCATCGGCTTTTCGGTATAGATTTCGATCCGCATCCGGTCGTACCGGTCGAGGATGCAGTAGACCTCTTCCGGATCCTCTCCCATCTCCCGGAGCATTCCCGCCGTCCGGTCGGAAAGGTCGGTGTCGATCGAAACGATTTCTCTCAGTTCCCCTGAAAATTCCGCCAGCATATTCGAGATTCCCTCAAACTGCTCGGCGGCGACCTCTTTGGCCTGCGCAATCTTCCGCCGGGCGGCCTCTTTGGAGATAAACTGAGCATAGAGAGAGTTAATCGCAAGGGTCAGATCGGCCAGCTTCGGACACCGGTCGGTGAAATAGGCGGGAAGATCGTCGGTGGTGATCTTGCCGTTTGCTTTGAGAACCGGCGTCAGTTTAATAAGCGCGTCATTCGTCTGACCGGCCGCCGTGTCCCAGCAGAAAAGTCTCAGCCCGCAGCTGCGGCAGACCTGATCGGCCGCTCCCGAATAGACACTTTCGATCGAGCAGACCCCAGTGCGGTAGAGTTTTTCCGAAACCGCCTCGACCGTCTTTTCCAGATCCATCAGCGTTCCGGCTCCGAATCGGAGTCTGGCCGAAGTCCGCCCCGCGTCGGCGAAGGAGACCGGATTTCCTCTGGAAGCGGCAGGGATCTTGACCCTGAGCTTATCCGGGATCATTAAAAAGACCGCGCACCCGATCAGCAGGTCGAACAGGCTCTTCATCGTCTCGCTCTCTCCGCTCATCCCTACCGCCGCCGCGGCCGACAGGGCGAAAATAAGCGTCTGCCGGATCCGCTTGGTTCCGGCGAACATCCCCGCCCAGTACCCGCAGGCCGCATAGATTCCGCCGGTCAGCAGCTGGGAAGGGGATGCGGCGGTCATCGCCGCGGTGCAGACGATCCCGGTCTCGGCGGCGCAGGCGGCGTTTCTTCGCTCTCCCGCCAGTAAAACGGCGACGCAGACGGCGATCCGCCCGGGATTGAACAGAAAGATTTCGGTTCCGGTCAGTCCGGTGAGAATTGCGAGGGCGGTAAGTAAAAGACTGGTCGATTGGATCCAGCTGGCTTCCCGGAGCCGTTTCCCCGAGAGGAGGAACCGGGACGCGAAAAAGACAAAGTAGGTGACCCCGCCGGTCAGCGCCGCTTCCGCCACCGAAAAGATCCATTCGCCCGTTCCCGCGTCCAAAAGGGTACAGCGGATCGCGGCGATGATCCCGGTAAACGCCGCCGCCATCAGGCTTAAAAACGCGGGACTGGAGCGGAGCCGGGGAACTCCGTCGGCGATCAGCTTCCCGCCGAGGATACAGGCCAGTACCGCCAGACAGCTTAGATTGTCGGCGAATACCCCGCTCACACAGTATCCGATCACCGCCCCGGCGACCGCTCCAAGCGAACAGTTTCCCGGAAGCGCCGCCGCGACCCCCATCCCGAGCGGCCGCATCCCGCCCGGAAGGGTAAGCATGGCGGCGAGCATCCCGGTGGGGAAGGAGAGAAGCACCGCCCGTATCTGCCGTCCTTCTCTTGTACGGTTAAAAACTTCCTTCCATGGCTGGGACTTTTTTCCGCGCAGCCGCGTCAGTCCTTCTTTCAACATCCCGATCGATCCTTTCCTAGGTCGTTTTCCCCTATCCTAACATACGCGATGTGAAAAACCGGTCGGAGGGAGTATGCGTGAAGTTGCTAAAAGCTGCGGGAAACTGCTAAAAGCTGTGAAAACCTGCGGCAGAGAACATGAAAAAGGCGGAAAAGAAAAAACGGACGCATTTTTCTGCGCCCGGTGCGGTTTGGAAGCTTATTTCTTTTCTTCCCGCGCGCAGGCACGGGTATAGCTGATGATCTGGATCAGCCAGATCATCAGGATCAGCGCCGACGGAAGCGGGCCGTAGCCAAATACGGTTGAACCCAGAGCGGTGAGCAGAAAGAGAAGGACGCACGCCTTACCGGTCGCTTGATACGAAGCGTAGGCGGCCTTGTAGACGATCATCTTCTCCCGTTCGTCACAGCTTTCCATCCATACTTTAGAAAACTTCGTGTCAAAGATGCTCCCTTTCTTTTCGGGATAGAGGTACTGGGTGAGGGTGACGGCTCTCCGCTGAACCGGGAGCAGCAGGACGATCCCCGCGACCCCCTCGATAAGCGGGATGATCCAGCCTTCCTGAAAATGAAGCCCTGCGAGGTTGGAAAGCCCGACCGCAAGGGAAAAATAGATCCCGACGACATAAAAACTGCCAAGCGACAGGGAAACCGAAAGCCGCCGGTCGAGCGCCTTGACGCCCGCATTGACGCCCGTCTCATCGTCTTCGGGGAGCGCATCGATCTTTTTCCGGACGCCGACCGTCAAAAGAAACGCCGGGAGCAGCAGCAAAAGGGTGAACACCGGAAAATACCAGACGGCGGACACTCTCCAGAACTGTTTGAGCGTTTCCCCGAGCGCGGAGATCCCGGCCTCTTCGATCATCGCTATCAGATCCCCCGCCGCGAATCCGACGACCGCAGCGATCAGAAGGATCAGCAAAAACTTCGGGAGCGCCTTTCGGTCGGCTTTTTTCACTCGGGAAAGATTTTCCTGCCGAAGCTCTTTTTCATCCGGCAAACGATTTTCCTGATTGATTTCTTTCATACTGACTCCTCCGTATCTTCTTCAAGAGTAAAAATATCCTCTACCTGCACGCCGCATATTTTTGCGAGCTTGAGTGCGAGGGTGACCGATGGGGAATAGTCTCCCCGCTCGATCTGACTGATGGTCTGACGGGAAACCCCGGCGAGGATCCCAAGCTGCGACTGGTTGAGCGAGAGCCTTGCCCGGTGTTCCTTCAGACGGTTGCGCAGCGGCATCCGCATCGCCTCCTTCTTATGACAAATATTCTTGTCTTTTTGACAATTTTTCCTTACATATGCATTCTACAATTGACAAGTATTCTTGTCAATGCTTTTTTCAAAAAAGTTTGAAATTTTATTTGTAAACGTCTTTGCAATCTGTTATACTGAATAGAGAAAAATAAAAAAAGGAGCGTGTTTTATGCTGAGACTTGCGACAGTCGGAAGCGGAATGATCGTATCGCTGTTTCTGAAAGGATTGAGTGGCGTTTCCGGAATCATCCATACGGCGGTTTACTCCCGGACAAGAGAGCGGGGAGAGACATTTGCCGCCGAGCAGGGGCTGCCCCTTTCGGCAGTCTGGACGGATATGAAGGCACTGGCCGAGTCGAACACGATCGATGCGGTCTATATTGCGACTCCCAACCGCTTTCACGCGGAACAGGCGGAGCTTTTCCTGAGAAACGGTATTCATGTTCTCTGTGAAAAGCCGGCGACGGTGACGCCGGAGCAGCTGATCCGCCTTCAGATGATCGCGTCGGAAAAAGGCGTGATCTTTATGGAAGCGATCATGGCTCCTCATCAGCCCCGTTTTTCCGTCTTGAAGGACGAGATCACAAAGATCGGACGTCTCAGCGGCGCCCAGCTGAATTTCTCTCAGTATTCTTCCCGATATCCCGCTTATCTTGAGGGCAGGACCCCGAACATCTTTGACCCGTCCCTCTGCGCCGGAGCGCTGATGGATATCGGCGTTTACTGTGTCAATCTTGCGATCGCGCTTTTCGGCGTGCCGGATCGGATCGAAGCATCGGCTCATTTTCTCTCGACCGGAGCGGACGGAGCGGGAAGCGCCCTGTTTGTCTATCCGTGGGGAGACTGCCAGATGAACTGGTCGAAAACCGCCCAGTCCCGAATCCCGAGCGAGATCTTGGGCGACAGCGGCGCGGTCACCTTCTCTCCGGTTTCGCGGATCCTTGAGATGCTGCGCTGGAACTCGGAAGGGGATGCGAACCTTCTTTTCGGACAGGAGCCGCATGAAGTCTCTCTGGCCAACGAAGCGAGGGACTTTGTCCGCTTTATCCTTGACCCGGTAGGAACGAGAGAGGAATATGAACATTTTGCTTCCCTTTCGCGGGAGAGCGCAAAAGCGATGGAAACGATCCGCCGGCTGTCCGGAATCCGTTTCCCGGCTCAATAAATTCCGTATCTGTGCAGCTTTTTGTCCTGCTCGTGCGTATTGCTTTTAGAAATCAACAACAAGGCTCTTCCGAGCCGGAAAGGGATGGATCCTAAGTGAATCATAAAAAACGGAAGATCGACTGCCTGATGTCGCTGCTTCTCTGCGGGATTCTCTGCGGAGGAATGCTCGGCCTTACCGGATGCAGCTCCGCCGGGGAAAGCGAATCGGAGGTGAGTACGGTGCGGGAAAGTGAATCCGCATCCGAAAGTCTCCCGGCTTCCGAACCGGAGAGCGAGCCGGAAAGCGAACCGGAGGAAACGCCCTCCGAGATCAGAAACCCCCTGACCGGCGAAACGGGCTTTTCCGAAGAAGCGGTCGGAAAGCGCCCCGTCACGGTCATGATCAACAACATCGGCGCCGCCCTTCCTCAGCGGGGGCTGTCCGCAGCGGATATGATCTACGAAGCGGTCGTCGAGGGCGGGATCACCCGGATGATGGGGGTTTACGCCGATATCGACCAGATTCCCTACGTCGGCCCCGTCCGCAGCGCGAGACATTACTACGTCGATCTTTCCGAGGGTCTGAATGCGATCTATACCCATTTCGGCGGTTCCCCGACCGCATATGATTACATCAGCCGGTACGGCGTAGACGATGTGGACGGAAAATACTCCAACATCTTCTATCAGGACAGCTGGCGTGCGCAGAACCGCGGTCGTGAGCACAGCTTTTTCATCGACGGCGAATCGATCAAAAGTCAGGCGCTCGACAACGGCGAGACCTTCGAAGGGGA
This sequence comes from Oscillospiraceae bacterium, assembly GCA_022770625.1. GTDB lineage: Bacteria > Bacillota > Clostridia > Oscillospirales > Ruminococcaceae > Faecivivens. Next base: position 15,781 of record JALEHK010000016.1, read on the forward strand.
TTGTCCCTCTCTCTTTGATTTTTCGACCGACGCGGTCATTACCCCGTCCGATGCGGCGGCAACCGACGTTTTCGTTCCCTTCTCCGGCTCGTACAACGCTGAGTTTCTCTACGATGACGCGAGCGGGCTGTACCTGAAAAAGCGAAACGGCGAGTATCATATCGACGCCGATTCGGAGGAGACCATCCGCTTTGAAAACGTCCTGATCCTCTATACGACCGTATCGGCGCTCGGAGACGGGAGCGAGCGGAGAAACCTCGACCTCTCGTCCGGAAGCGGCTGGTATGTGACGGCGGGCGGCCGGGAAGAGATCCGCTGGAGCAAGGGCGGCGTTGAAAACCCGATGACCCTGACCGATTCTTCGGGCGCTCCGCTCACCGGAAACGTCGGAAAGACCTATATCTGCCTCACCGATAAAAGCTACGCCTCTTCGGTAACTTTCGAGTGAACGCAGCCGTATGATATAAATTTTTGAAGGTTCTAAGAAACCTATCGAAATTGAAAGCCAGAAAAGTTTAGGTCAAGCCCTTATTTTCCTTTGCTCCGCGCAAAGGAAAAATATGGAGATTTTTCTTTTTGTTCCATACGGTCTTGGCACAAAATTCGGCTTTTCGCTTCACGCTCAAATCCGAACCGAAAAACTACCGCGTGGGTGAAAAAACTGTCGGATTCGGAAGCCAAAAGGTTTGGATCAAGCCTTTTTAAAGGCTTGTGGGTGTCCAGAGGGCAAAGCCCTTGGTTTGCACAGGAAATCGATATTCACTCTTTTTCACAATTTCCAGAGCGTTTCAATTTCAATTCTCGCCGCCAGGCGACCCAAAATATTGTCCAAAAAGAAAAAGTTTTCAATGTCGGAAGTGCTTTCAGAGGGGCGCTCTCTCTTGCAGAGCGCCCCTCTCTTGCGGAACAATCCCCCGGATTGTTCCGCAATTCACTCCCTGCAGAGCGCACTGCGTCTAGTGCGAGTCGAAAGTGTGTAAGTCTTTTTTAGCGTTTTTATGAATCGAAAAAGCTTTGGGGACGCGGTCGCTTTTGAAAAAGCTCCGCAAAACTTTTCTGATTTCCCATTCCGGCAGGTTTTTTGTATACTTTCAAAATACATAATAAACGCTGCCGTATTTATCCTTGACGGACAAATACAATATGGTATAATAGAAATGCAAAAGCCATCATTACCGGCGGGGTTTCCCCCGGCCGCCAGAAAGGTGAATACAAATATGCTCAGTCAGAAAAAGAAGGAATTTATCGAATTTATGATGAGCGCGGACGTTCTGCGCTTCGGCGAGTTCAAGACCAAGAGCGGAAGACTCTCCCCTTATTTTGTCAACACCGGCAACTATAAGACCGGCGCACAGATTGATACCCTCGGCAAATACTACGCTGATCTCGTGAAAGAGACGGTCGGCGATCAGTTTGACGCGATGTTCGGCCCCGCCTATAAGGGCATCCCGCTGGCTACCGCCTGCGCCGGTGCGCTCGCACGCGAGTACGGCATCGACAAGCCCTATTTCTTCAACCGCAAGGAAGCCAAGGATCACGGCGAAGGCGGCTCTCTGGTCGGCTATAAGCCGGTAGACGGCGACCGCGTCATTATCATTGAGGACGTTATCACCGCCGGTACCGCTGTCCGCGAAACGGTTCCCGTCCTCAAAGCGGCGGCAGACGTCAAGCTCAGCGATATGTTCATCTCGGTCAACCGCAGCGAAGTCGGCACCACCCCCGGCAAGACCGCGCTGATGGAAGTCAAGGAAGAGTTCGGCATTACCGTCCATTCGATCATCAGCGTTTCGGATATCCATGAATACCTGAAAGAGCAGGAAGGCTATGAGGCCGTCCTCAAGCTGATGGAAGAGTACATGGAGAAGTACTGCATCCTCTAAACCCCATCCATCCGGAGAGGATCCCCGTATCGCTTTTGGGGGATCCTCTCCTTTCTTTTTCAGTCCGTTTTTTGTGCGTCCGTACCGGAAAGGAGCAGGATTTTTTATGACCCCGGAAAATATCGAAAAAGAGCTTCATCTTGTAAACGCACAGCTTCTGCGCTTTTTCTCCCAGCGGGAAAAGGATACGCCCTCTCTTTCTTTCCTGAGAAAGATCCCCGGCCGCATCCCCGGGAAACTCACCGAGACCCATGCGGGTTTTCTGGAGGAAGCGTTTGCCCAGAGCCTGACCCTGATCCTCGACCCCGAAAAGGGGATTCTGGACGGGATGCTGATCGACCGGGAAAAGCTGGAAGAGATCTTTCTTACGCTTGACCGGGAAGCCGAAAAAACGCCCGGAACCGAAGTTCTCTCCCGCTTTTCAGATGAAGCGCGCCGCCGCGCCGGACGTGCATTTTCGGCCGCCGCGTTAAGCGGCGCGGGACTTGGCTCGCTCGGGATTGGAAGCCCAGAAGCCGCCGCCCTCTGTGTCCTGATGCTCCGTGAGGTCTTTGAAACGGCGATCCTTTACGGCGTCAACATCGACCACCCGTGGGAAAAGGAACTGGCGCTTTTGACCCTTTCGGCGGCCTTTTCTTCCGGAAAAGAAGCGGGGAGGGAAGAGCGGGAGCTTTTAAGCGTCCTGCACGGACTGGAAAGCGGCGAGATCCCGGAGGTCGCGCGGATGCGCCGGATCGATGAAGCCGCTTCCCGCCTGTCAAAAAGTCTTGCCCTCCAAAAACTGATCCAGAGCGTTCCGATGATCGGGATTACCGGATCACTGTTCAATACCGCCGCGATGAAACGGCTGACCGGGCTTTGCAGTCTCGTTTACCGTCAGCGTTATCTGGCGGGGAAACTCCGCGCGGCAGGAAAGACGCCGCGCCTGCAACAAAAGAAGGGAGCCATCAATTGGAACAGCTTCGTAAAGTAAAACTCTATACCGACGGCGCCTGCTCGGGAAATCCCGGCCCCGGCGGCTGGGGCGCGATCCTCGAATGTGACGGCTATAAAAAAGAGCTGTCCGGCGGGGAGGCGAATACCACCAACAACCGGATGGAGCTTCTCGGCGTTATCAACGGCCTTTCGGCGCTCAAATACCGCTGCGATGTCACCCTTATCAGCGACTCCAAATACGTGATCGACGCGATCACCAAAGGCTGGGCGCGTAAGTGGAAGTCCAACGGCTGGATGCGCAACAATAAGGATAAGGCGCTCAATCCCGATCTCTGGGAACAGCTTCTGACCCAGATCGACCGCCATGAGATGCACTATCAGTGGGTCAAAGGCCACGCCGGTCATCCGCAGAATGAACGCTGCGACCAGATGGCGGTGGCCGAGTCGAAAAAATTCTCCCGATAAACCAAAAACCGTTTCCGATGCCTTTTCAGACACTGGAAACGGTTTTTTTTATTTTCGTTATTCTTCTTCCTTTTCAGTCTGCTCAGATTCAGCCGAAAGCCGTTCTGCCTTGACCTTCTCTATGCGTCGATCATCAATCTCCACGACCGTGAACCGCCATCCCTTGTACTCGATCGAGGGGGTGGTGCCTTCGTCGGGGATAAACCCGAGCATATGGCTGATAAATCCGCCGAGGGTATCAAAATCCTCGTCCTCCGGGAATTCGATTCCGGTCAAATCCTCAAGGTCGGAAAGGTCGATCGTTCCGTCGAGCAGATACTCGTTCTCTTTCAGACGGCTGATCTCTTCCTCCTGCTCATCGTACTCGTCCTCAATATCGCCGACGATCGACTCGAGAATGTCCTCCATGCAGACGATTCCGGCGGTTCCTCCGTATTCATCGACAATAACGGCGATGTGTGTCTTGGTGGCCTTGAACCGCGCAAAGAGCGCCCGGCAGCCTGCCGATTCGGGAAGATAGATGACCGGACGGATGTAGGGAGTGATCGGAAGCTCGTTTAGGCTTTTCTGCCGTTCGCTCCCGGTCAGAAGGGTCAGAAGATCCTTGACGTAGATAACGCCGGTGATGTTGTCGAGATTTTTCTCATAGACCGGAAGCCGGGAGAATCCGCTTTCGACCGCGACCGAAGCCGCCTCGGCAACGCTTGCGCCCTTTTCCAGTGCAACCACGTCGGTGCGGTGGGTCATAACGTCTCCCGCGGTCACATCGTCGAATTCGAAGATGTTTTCAATCATCTCCCGCTGGCTTTTCTCGATCGTGCCCATTTCCCCGCCGGTGTCCACCATCAGCCGGATATCCTCTTCGGTAACGGTTTCCTGTTCACCCGCCGTCTCGCCAGTAATCCCGAACGGCTTGCACAGCAGCCTCGTCAGCGTCCGGATCAGCCAGCAGAGCGGGAGAAAGAACTGGGTCAGTCTCCGAACCGTTCCCGCGCTGCTAAACGCGAGCGGATCGGCGTGCTTTTTGCCGAGCTTTCCGGGAAGCTTTCGGATCAGGATCACGAACAGAAGCGAGATGACCGCTCCGCTTGCGAGCCATGTAATCAGCCGAAGAATCCCAAGCGTCAGTTCCGGCCAAAGTCCCTTGAACAGCTCGTAAAAAGTTCCGTACATCCACCAGCCGGAGGTCAGCACCGATACACAGCCGAAAAAGGAGCTGAGGGTGCGTACATTGTCCAGATAGTGGGTGTAGTGCAAGAGCTTTTCAAGTTCAACTGCCTTTTTATCTCCGTCCTCCGCCTTGTCGTGAAGGGTAACGTCGGAAAGATGGGTGATTGCAGATAAAACGGCGGATATATAACCGCTCAGCAGTAAAAACAGGATCATGATGGGTAAAAGCCACGTTCGCCCGTCGTCCAAAGAAAAAACCTCCTAAAATCAGAAAAGATCTGCCCCTTAAAATTTTTCCCGGCAGGTTCTCTGCCGGGAAAGAAAGGCATTTATCAAATTATAACCGTTTTCACGCGGTCTGTCAATCCCACGGATCGTCGATCTTGGTCGGAACGGCGTCGTCCGGAACGAGACAGCAGTATCCGCCCGCCGGAACAACAATGCTCTCGAATTCGTCCTTCGCCGCCTTGACGGTCTCGGGGCTTTCGTAGAGATCGATCGCGGTCGAAGCGATGACCTTGCCCGCCGTCAGAACCGCCTTGTGTCCGATCGAGGTGCAGCCGGAAGAGACGTTCTGCCAGCTGTGTCCGGGTGCGTCGGAGATAAAGCCGACCGCCGAGCACTGTACCGTCGGAACCAGCCAGGAAACGTCGCCAACGTCGGTCGAACCGGCGCTCATCTGGTTGGAATGGACGAACGGCATCAGGAAGTCGTTGAGCGGCTTTTTGCCGTTATTGGATTTCTCTGCAATGTACTTCTGGGACTCGGGATCCTCATAGAAATCGCCGCGTCCGGGAAGTCCGTCACTGGGAAGTTCATATCCGTCCACGATCGCCTGCGCATAAGCGATCTCTTCGGGGGTATAGGTCGGAACGCCGACTTCTTCGAAGTTTTTGTACATCAGCTTTTCGAGTACGAGGTTGGGAACGGTGTTGCCGCAGCCGTCGATGAACCGCTTCTCCATCTTGGTCTCGGTCATCATGGCTGCCGCTTCGGCGATCTTATCGACTCTCGCCTGAAGCTTGCGGACGTTTTTGGAAAGCTCCGAGCGCACCATGTAGAGGACACGCGCGTGGGGCTGAACGACGTTGGGAGAGTTTCCGCCCGCGTCGGTGATCGCATAGTGGATGCGATCATGGTCGGGCATATGCTCCCGTAAAAACTGTACGCCGATGTTCATCAGTTCGACCGCGTCAAGCGCCGAACGACCCTTGTCGGGAGAGCCCGCTGCATGGGACGCGATGCCGGTAAAGCGGTACTCGGTCTGGATGCAGGAGTTGCAGGAACCGGTGCGGACAGCGTTGATGTCGCCCGGATGCCAGGTCAGCGCGATGTCCACCCCGTCAAAGACGTGATCTCTTGCATAGAACGCCTTGGCAGCGCCGCCCTCCTCGCCGGGGCAGCCGAAGAAGATAACCGTTCCGTGTCCGGGGCCTTTGTCCTCAAGGTACTTCTTGACCGCACAGGCCGCCGCCATTGAACCCGCGCCCAGCATATTGTGTCCGCAGCCGTGGCCGGTGCCGTTTTTGATCCGTTCTTCCCGATGGGTCGCGCCCGCGATCTGAGACAAACCGGAGAGGGCGTCGTACTCGGCGAGGATGCCGATGACCGGATGTCCGGAACCGTAGGTCGCCTTAAACCCGGTCTGGATGTTCGCGACCGGTGTTTCAACGGTAAAGCCCTGTTTTTTCAGCTCCTCAACATAGAGCGCGCAGGACTTGTACTCCATCAGCGAAAGCTCGGCGTATTCCCAGATCTTATCGGAGACGTCCGAAAAGAGGGAAGCGTTTTCGTCCAGCCAGGAAAGATATTTTGTCTTATCTGCCATGATGAACCAGTTCCTTTCTGAATTCCCGAAAAGGGATAAAAAATGAAGGTTTTATGCTTTTGTACCGCTTATATCGGTATAAATATACACAAGGCTACTGTGATTATTATAGATGAAAAACACGTCTCTGTAAAGGGGCTTTGCATATTTTGGATAAAAAATCTCCCGCCCATTCCTGAGCGGGAAAATCTTATCAGTAGAGCACCTTGGAAAGGAACTCTTTGGTACGGGGATTCTGAGGAGCGCCGAAGATCTCGGCGGGGGTTCCCTGTTCGGCGATGACGCCGCCATCCATAAAGAATACCCGGTCGGAGACTTCTCTTGCAAAGCCCATCTCATGGGTAACGATGACGGTGGTCATGCCTTCCTTGACCAGATCCTTGATAACCTGTAAAACCTCGCCGACCATTTCAGGGTCGAGTGCGGAGGTCGGTTCGTCAAACAGCATGACGTCCGGCTCCATAGCCAGTGCGCGGACGATCGCGAGACGCTGCTTCTGACCGCCCGAGAGCTTTCCGGGGTACTCATCGATCTTGTCGAGAAGGCCGATCCGCCCGAGCAGCTCGCGCGCCTGTTCAGCGGCTTCCGTCTTGCTCTTTTTGCCGAGCATAACCGGCGCCAGCGTGATGTTCTGTCCGACGGTCATATGCGGGAAAACGTTGAAGTGCTGGAAAACCATGCCCATCTTCTGACGGTGGAGGTTGATGTCTACCTTTTTGTCGGTAATATCGACCCCTTCAAAATAGATCTTGCCGGAGGTCGGCGTTTCCAGAAGGTTTAAGCAGCGCAGGAAGGTCGATTTTCCGCCGCCGGAAGGTCCGATAACCGAGACGACCTCGCCTTTGTCAACATGGTCGGTGATGCCCTTTAAGACTTTCAGGCTCCCGAAATCTTTATGCAGATCCTCTACACGGATTAAAGTATCAGCGTTCACTGCTCTTGAGCCTCCTCTCGAATACGGCGATGAATTTAGACAGGGTGAACGTCAGGATGAAGTAGATCAGACCGACGATAATCAGCGGCTCGATCGGCAGATAAAGCGCGCCCGAGATCGTCTTGTACTGGGTCATCAGCTCTCCGACGAAGAAGGTCGATGCCAGCGAGGTCTCCTTGATGACGCTGACGAATTCGTTGCACAGCGCGGGGAGAATGTTCTTGACGGCCTGGGGAAGGACGACGCGGATCATCGTCTGGCGGCCGTTAAGACCCAGCGAACGCGCCGCTTCGGTCTGCCCCTTGTCAACAGCGTCGATACCGGCGCGGATGATCTCGGCGACATACGCGGTCGAGTTGACGATGCAGGCGACGGTGATGCTCTGGAAGTCGGTCAGTTCAAGGAAAGGAAGAACGGCCGGAAGCAGGAAGTAGAAAAAGTACAGCTGTAAAAGCATCGGGGTGCCGCGGACGATTTCGACATAAATCGTGCCGATAAAGCGGAGCGGATAAAATTTTCCGATGTGCAGGCGGCTTCTCCTCATGATCGCGAGAAGCGACCCGAAAAAGGAGGAGAAAACGACGGTGATGGCACTCAGCAGCAGGGTGTATCCGGTACCGACAAGGAAGAGGTTCGGATATCTCTGGAGTACCTTCCAGATGTTTTGAATAATGGTCAAGACCTCAAACTCCCTTTCTGAAATTTAATGCTGCGGAGCGAAGCTCCGCGGACGCTATCG
>JALEHK010000039.1 GCA_022770625.1 Oscillospiraceae bacterium
GAGATGGAAGCCAAACTAGCGTCTGCCGGCTATCAGAAGATCCTCGACGAGAAACAGCGCCAGTATGACGAATGGAAAGCCGCAAACGGCAAATAAACCAGCCTTCATTCTTTTTCATATCCTAACCAAACGAAAGAAAGCCCGCGCCTGTTTGATGCAGACGTGGGCTTTCTTTCGTTTGATTATAAATAACGCTACGAAACAAGTTTTATGCAAAATTCAAAAAGGTATAGATTTTGGGGTCAAGCCCTTCAAAAAAGGGCTTGCAGGATTCAAAAGGACAGAGTCCTTTGCTTGCACAGGCAACCGATTTTCACGCTTTTTCACGGCTGAAAAATGTTCCAATTTTAATTGTCTTGCGTAGCAAGACCCAAAATATTGTCCTAAATCCAAAAAGTATGTCTTTTGCAGCGTAATCTATACTTTCCAGAACAGCAGCATCGCTTCGATCAGCAAAAAGGCTGCCAGCACAAATATAAGCGCGATTCCAACGCCGATCAGTGTCGCGCGAACCACGACCTTACGAAACTCCCGACCGGTCAGCTCGTCATGCTGCGGGAGAATAAACGGCCGCGTATCTTCTGTTTCCCGTTCGGGGCGCAGTTCCTGCCCATCCTCTCCGATCAGCGGCTCAGACGGCGCTTCGGGCACGTCCTTTCTCGGATCATACCACGGCATTCCGTCGATGTTCATATTGGCGATCGTTCGTCCGTCGTCCCAATCAGGGCGCGGCTTTTTCTTTTTTCCGGGCATTTTTCTCCTCCCCTTACAAGCGGTAGTGAAAACCGGCCGCCCCGGAAAACGGAGCAGCCGGCCTTTGCAGCAATTATTCAGCGGATTTCTCAGCCTGATGAGCAGCCGCCTCATCGATCGAGGTATGACCGCCGTCATAGAGGTGGCAGGTAACATAATGTCCCGGCTCAACCTCATAAGTCGCAGGCTCTTCTTCCCCGCAGCGCTTCATGCAGTAACGGCAGCGGGTATGGAACTTACAGCCCTTCGGGGGATTCGCCGGAGACGGGATCGACCCTTCGAGGATTACGCGGTTCATCTTGACGTCCGGATCAGGCATCGGGATTGCACTGAACAGCGCCTTGGTATACGGATGGAGCGGATTGCGGAAGATATCTTCCTTAGAACCGGTCTCAACCAGATTGCCCAGATACATAACGCCGATCGTATCCGAGATATGCTCAACGACCGAAAGGTCATGCGAGATAATGAGATAGGTCAGGTTATGCTCGGTCTGAAGACCCTTGAGCAAGTTGATGATCTGCGCCTGAATCGAAACGTCCAACGCCGAAACCGGCTCGTCACAGACAACGAACGAGGGGTTAAGCGCAAGCGCACGGGCGATACAGATTCTCTGACGCTGACCGCCGGAGAACTCATGCGGATAGCGGTCTTTATGGAAGGTCTGAAGGCCGCACTCGCTCATGATCTTATCGATATACTCGTCATATTCCTCTTTTGGAACGATACCGTGCTCACGGACCGCTTCACCGATGATCTCGCCGACCGGCATACGGGGCGAAAGGGAGGAATAGGGATCCTGGAAGATGATCTGAAGCTGAGGACGGATCGCACGGAGCTGCTTTTTGGTCAGCGTACCGATATCGGTTCCGTTGAAAAGGATCTCGCCCGAGGTGCGTTCCAGCAGTCTCAGGATCGTCCGTCCGGCGGTCGATTTACCGCAGCCCGACTCACCGACCAGTCCCATCGTCGTGCCTCTCTTGATCTTGAAAGAGATGCCATCGACTGCTTTGACCTGTCCGACGACCGAGTTGAACATACCGCCCTTAATCGGGAAATATTTCTTTAAGTCTTTGACCTCAAGGAGGATATCATCCTGAGGGGTAGCTGCTTTTACTTCGCTCATGATGCTCACTCCCCTTTCTTCTTATCAAGATAGTCAAGATAACGATAGCAGCTGCACTGATGGGTTTCAGAGAGCTGAACAACAGGCGGATAATCGCCGTCGCACTCCGGTCTGCGCATTTCACAGCGGTCGCGGAAATAGCAGTAGTTGGGCATCGCAATCGGGTTCGGAACCTTACCGGGAATGCAATAAAGTTCGTCAACCTTCTTACCGACGACCGGCTTGGAGTTCATCAGGCCGATGGTATAGGGATGGCTCGGATTCTTGAAGATATCGTGAACCGTGCCTTTTTCAACGATCCGTCCGCAGTACATGACGACAACGTAATCTGCCATCTCTGCGATAACGCCGAGGTCATGGGTAATGAGCATGATCGAAGAGTTGATCTGATCTTTTAAGTGACGGAGCAGGTCGAGGATCTGCGCCTGAATGGTAACGTCCAACGCGGTCGTCGGCTCGTCCGCAATAATCAGTTTGGGCGAGCAGGCCAGTGCCATCGCGATGCAGACTCTCTGACGCATACCGCCGGAAAGCTCATGCGGGTACATTTTATAGACGCCCTCGGCATTGGCGATACCGACCTTTTCGAGCATCTCGATCGTGCGCGTCTTGACCTTAGCCTTGTCCCAGTCGGGATAATGCAGTTCCAGAACCTCGTCCAGCTGCATACCGATCCGGAAGATCGGGTTTAAGGTGGTCATCGGCTCCTGGAAGATCATCGCGATCTTGTTGCCGCGGATCTTCTGCATGACGTTAGTCGGCGTCTTGGCGATGTCGATCGCGCGCTCGCCGTCGTTAAAACGGATCGCACCTTCGACGATCTGACCGGTGGGGCGCTGAACAAGCTGCATCAGCGAAAGGCTGGTGACCGACTTGCCGCAGCCCGACTCACCGACGATACCGACCGTCTTACCCTGAGGAACGTCGAAAGTAACGCCGTCAACCGATTTAACAGTACCGATGTCGGTAAAGAAATAGGTGTGCAGATTGTCAAACTCAACGACGTTTTCCGGATTCTTCATCTCGGTGGTATATTCAGCGGGATCAACGTGCTTGCGGTCGCGCTTTTTATCCAGTTCGCGGGTGATTTTCCGGTTTTCACGGGAAATTCTGCGCGACTCTTTGGCAGAAATATAATTCTGGTCTTTTTTCTTATGAAGCATCGTACTTTCTCCTTTCCCCTTAGCGTTTCATCTTCGGGTCGAAAGCGTCGCGCAGACCATCACCGACAAAGTTAAAGCCGAGTACCGTGATCAGGATCAGGAAGCCTGCCGGAATCCAGCAGTACCAGTAGTTGGTCATGACGTAGACGTTAGAAACGGAAGAAATGATGTTGCCCCAGGATGCGTAAGGGAACTTAACGCCGATACCAAGGAAGGACATCGTCGATTCGGTCAGAATGATGTTGCCCAGACCCATGGTGCACTGAACAATCAGCTGCGGGATAACGTTGGGAACGAGATGCTTAAAGACACGTCTCGAAACCGAAATACCGGTTGCTTCCGCAGCGACCATGAATTCCTGTTCACGAAGCGAAAGGATCTGGCCGCGGACGATACGGGTGATGAAGGGCCAGCCCAGTACAGCCAGGACGATCATCATAAAGTAAATTCTGACCTTCGGGCCGATCTGATAGGAGTCCATGATCGCGCCAAGGATAATCAGGATGGGCCAGGTCGGGATGCAGTAGAAGATATCAACGATACGCATGATGACCATATCGACCCATTTTCCGAAATAACCTGCGAGACCGCCCAGGATAACGCCGATGATCGTCTCAAGGATAACAACGACGAAGCCGATAATCAGCGAGATTCTTCCGCCGTACATCAGACGGGTCATGATGTCCATGCCGGCGCCGTCGGTACCGAGCAGATGCGTTTTAGAAGGAGCGAGATAGGTCTGAATCAGTTTAGAGGAAGAAGCGGTACGGATGGTATAGCGGTCGTTTTCCCGCTTCATCTCATACTCGACCTCATTGCCTTCGCTGTCGGCAAAGGTAAAGGTATTCTCATTCTCGGCAATCGCTTCGAGGATCCGGGTCTTCAGTTCGGTCGAGATGACCGTACCGTTTTCAACGCCCTTGATCGAATAAGCCGAGAGGGTCGCGACTTCATCGGAACCGTTGTAAACGGCGCCGTTATTGTCCTCAACATTCAGCGTATAGCTGGTTCCATCGACAGTAAAGGACTTCTGTCCCTCACCCATCGCGGTCAGCGCCGCCTTCATAAATTCATAAGAGTTGTTTTCCGTCTCCAGAACGGTCTTGGAACCGATGCCGAGCTCCATCATCGACGAGATGGTGTAGTTACGGTTGGAACCGGAGATGGTATAGGTCTCTCCGCCGGAAACAAAGGAGGTCTCCCCTGCTTCAGCCGCCGCGGTGAAATCAGCCGTCAGCTGTTCGGTGACTTCGATCTCATCGGATTTGATGATATATTTTCCGGCCAGCTTATCGACCGTTGCAACCGGCGTCGTGCCGCTGATGATCCAGGAATCTTCGTTTCCAATCTGCTGGATGGAATAGCTGTTGTCGCCGGAGGTGTAGGTGCTGTCGCCGTTGTTGACGGCAAGGATCAGGCTGGTGCGTGCGCCGGAGGGAATCAGTCCCGATTCCTTTTCATAGAAACGATAGTCGGTATTGCGGGTCGCGCCTGCAAAATCAGTTACAACCTCTTCGTAATCCTCGAAGATCTGGCTCTCGCCGTAAGGAGAGATGACGCCGCCGAGGAAAGAGAATACAAACATCGCTACGAGGATAATAAGTCCCACCATGGCCAGACGGTTACGGAAGAACCGCTTTGCGACCAGCGCACCGGGGGAAAGTACTTTAACACGCCGTTCGTCGTCAAGAGCAAGCTCTTTTTCGCCGCCGGCAGCGTTTTTCTTTTCTTCAGTTGCCAAAACGAATCACGATTCCTTTCTTATATAATAGGAGGAGCTTAGTCAAAACGAACGCGCGGGTCAACGACTGCGTAAAGAATATCCGAAATCAGCATACCCAAAAGCGTCAGAATCGCAAGAAAGCAGGAATAGAACATATAGAAAGGAATATCACCGTTGGTCATGGCCTGATAAGAAACATAGCCGATACCGGGGATCTGGAACAGCGTCTCAGTAATCATAGCGCCCGAGAAAAGTCCGGGGAGCGAGCCGCCGAGAAGGGTAACGATCGGGATCAGCGTATTACGGAAAGCGTGCTTATTGATAACGACGTTCTCCGAAAGACCTTTTGCACGGGCAGTACGGATATAATCGGCGTTTAATACCTCGAGCATATTGGTGCGGGTATAGCGCATCAGCGAACCAACACTGACGATAACGAGCGTTGCGGTCGGAAGGATCATATGCTTGGCCATATCCAGGAACTTGCCCATGCCGGAAAGCTGATTATAATAGCGTCCGACAATGCCGTACAGGTCGAGCCAGCCGAGCTTGATCGAGAAGATATATTTGAGGATGGTCGCAAAGAAGAAGGTCGGAAGAGAGATACCGACCAGAGCGACGACGGTGATCACGTAGTCAGCCATGCCGTACTGTTTACGAGCGGCAAGGATACCGAGCGGGATCGCGATGATGACCTCAAGGACGAACGAAAGTGCGCCCAGAGCGAACGAATACCAGATCGAGCTGCCGAACTTTTCGAGTACCGGCTTGTTCCAGTACCAGCTGTCGCCGAAATGACCGGTGAGCGCATCGCCCAGCCACTGGATATAGCCCTGGAAGATACCGGTATCCAGATGGTAGTTGGCGTTTAACTGTGCAAGCCATTCTTCATAGCTTTTGGCACCGGGCAGCTGAGAAAGCTGTCTGGCCTGTGCTTCTACGAAGCTGGTCGGAATACAGCGCATGATGGTGTACATGATCAGCGCGACAAAGAAAAGGATAAAGACGCTGATAACTAGGCGTCTTACTACAAACTTGCGCATGAAAGCGTTTCCTCCTTCCAAAACAGATGAATAAAATGAGTCGAAAAACAGAACAAAAAGTCGTCAGTCTATGGGCTAAGTACAAAACTTTTGTATTTAGCCCATAAACCGACAAATTGCCCCAGAAAAAAGGCCCATCGCAAAACACAACGATGGGCCAGTTCTGCGGCAGAAAAGACCTCGAAACAAATCAGCAGGTCATAAAAGGCTTAGCCTTTCATTTCGAGCTTTTCGATGTCGTTCATCCAATCCCAGTAGGTGGTGATATCAGGAGTGAGGGTATCAAGGTTGATTCTCTCTTCGCTCATGATGAAGACCTGCTGTCTCTGATAGAAGGGAACCTCAACAGCCCAATCCTTGATGATATCGAGGCATTCTTTGTAGGTAGCCTTTCTGTAGGACTGGTCAGCGGAAGCACGGGCATCCATAATCAGGGTATCGAGGTTGGAGTCGATCAGGTAAGCGTGGTTGGAGCCGGTAGAGCCGGGAGCACCAACAACGTTCTTGGAGTGCCAAGTCTGATACATATCGGGATCGACGGTCGAAGACCAAGCAGCGCACCACATCTCTTCGGTGTTCGCATCAAGTGCGTTCCACAGAACATTGGAGTCAGCCGGGTCATTAATGGTCAGCGTGATGCCGATGGAATCCAGAGCGTCACGAGCCTTTTCGAGCAGCAGGTAGGTGGGATGGTCGCCGGTACCGCCGCCGGGGATGATGACCTCATAGTTCAGTTTCGCACCTTCGGGAGCAGCGGTGAACTTGCCGGAAGCATCGTCCCAGGTATAACCGGCAGCCTTGAAGTAGCCGATCGCAGCCTGAAGAGCAGCGTCAAACTTCTCGTCGTCGGTCATATCGGAGGTGTAGATCGGGTTGCCGTCTATGTCGGTCGAGAAAGCGACTTCGTAGTCAGCGTCGGTTGCCTGAGGAGCAGCCCAGGAGCAGCTGGAGATCGAGTAGTTGATGACCTTTGCAGCTTCACCGTAGTAGGAGTCGCAGACCAGATCACGGTAGACCGAGAGTACGGTTGCGAAGCCTTTTCTGAGGTTGACGCTTTCGGGGGTATCGATATCGTCCTCAGAGGTGCCAACCTTCATGTTCAGAGCGGACAGGCCGATATAGCCGTAACCGAGGTTGTCGAAGGAAGCGGTCATCAGGACGTCGCCGGTGGTTTCGCCGTTGGAGTTGTAGGAAGCGATCTCTTCGAGAGTAGCCTTGGAGCCGGAGGGGTTCGCAAGGTCAGAAGTGCCGGTACCGACAGAAGCGACCTTATCGGACTCCTGAGTCTCTTTCCACTGCATCTCCTTGATCTTGGGAGCGCCCTTCCAGTAGTTCTCGTTTGCTTTGAAGTAAACGGTACGGTTCTCGTACTTGTCGAAGACGTAAGGACCAGAGCCCATGGGCGAGAGGTTCGCCTTGACGCCGGACAGATCGCCGTAATCGAAACCGAACTGGTTGTTGTCGTAGTCGTACTTGGAAGCATCGCCGTAGTAGTGCATGGGAGCAACTTTGATGCCGAGGTTATAGATGGTGGTTGCAGAGTAGCCGTTGGTGGTAACGGAAACGGTGTAATCATCCAGTTTCTTGATGCCTTCGATGTTCGGAACGCCTTCGCCAGCCATCTCTTCGTCCTGAGAGCCGTAGGTGGAGATGAAGTCGGTTCTTGCGTTGTCAACAACAGAAGCGCTTACAGCGGTTTCGCCAGCGTCATCATAAGCGGCAGCGTTGCCGTATTTAGCAACAGCTTCATCGTAGAAATCTTCGATGGTGGGATAGGTGCCGTTTGCGATGTCGAAGGACTTGCCGGAATCGTTGGTGGTAACAACGCCGCTGTCATAAGAAGCGAAGCCCCACATAACCATGCCGAATGCGACCTTCATGCCGTCTTCGGAATCGAGTTTTGCGGTGTCGATGCCTTCCATATAAGAAGCAGCGTCTGCGCCGTAGTTGCTGTAAACATAGTCAACGGTGTTCTGGAGGTCGGCCGTCCAGGCGGTCTTAACAGCCGTCTCGTAGTCTGCACGCAAATCGTCGCCGTACTCGCCTGCGTCTGCATTTGCAGAGAAGTAATCGTACATGGTGTTGTACTTCTCATAAACAGCAGAAGAAGTCTGGGTGCGGTACTCGTTCAGACCAACGATGTCTTCGGAGTAGAGGGTGGTCGATCCGTCATAGGTAGGATCGAGATATACATAGTAGGAGAAGATAACGTCATCTGCGGTCAGCTCTTCGCCGTCTGCAAATTTGACGCCTTCACGCAGTTTGAAGGTATAAGTGGTGGTGTCTGCACCCTGATCGACGGTAACATCCGACAGACCGGTGTAGGTATAATCGGTGCCGTTATACGCGATCGTCTCGCCATCAATGCCGTTGTAAACGACAGCGCCGGTACGGTCGGTAGCGTACAGAGACTCCATACAGATAGTCGATACGTCCGTGTCGTACTGAACGGTCGAGAAGAAGGGGTTGAACTTCTGGTTGAAGATGTCATAAGCGACGACCAGCGGGACACCAGAGCTGCTGCCGGTTTCTTCGCTCGCTTCAGCGGAACTGGAAGCTTCGCCGGAGGAAGCCTCAGAGCCGGAAGAACCGCTGTTTCCGCAGGAAGCAAAAGCAGTTGCGCTCATAGCTGCGATCAGGGCGACCGCGAGAAGCCGTTTCAGATTCGTTTTCACAATAGATCCTCTCCTTGTGTTTTGTCAGCCCGCAAAAGGGGGCAGTCTTGACTGGATGCCGCGGATGATATTTTTCTTCCGACGGCCTTCAGCAGAAGTGTCCAAATGCGGACATCATCTGTTCACCAGTCAGTTACATGTTGTTATTTTACCAGATATGAAAGAAATAGTCAAGTGTAATTGTTTCCGGAAAGGGGCGATTTACAGGTTTTCCAAAAATTTTCAGCCTTTTCCTTAACTTACACTTGACTATCAGAAGATTTTTTATGTAAAAAAACGAGTGCTTTTGTTACCAAATTGTCACTTTGAAATCTTGAAGTGCAATTTAGTTTCTTTTTTCCTTCATTTTTGACGGATATTACCTTCTTTTCCGTCTTTTTCCAGCGTTTCAAACGCACATTCCTTCCGAATGACCCGCCATATTTCCAGACTGCATCCGCCCGAAGCCGCCATCAGCAGAAGAAAAAGAAGGTCGTCACGCCCGTGTGCGCCGGTCACTGCCATGAAAATAACTGCACTCACCAGAGAGACAGCCGCCAGGATCGCCGCGGCAAGACTTGTGGCGCGCAGCCGTTTCCAGCTGTGGTCGAAAGCCTCTCTTTTATAGGGCGCCTTTTCTCTCAGCACCCGGTACTCCCCTGCCGCCATAAATCCGATCGGAAGGAACATGACCGCATAGGGAAGCGCCGTAAAAAAACTACGCATCGCATCCGGATCGATCAGGCCCGCCGCCACGTACCCAATCACGGCCAGAAGCGAAAGGATCAGCGTCTGGCGCTTGACCGGCTTTTCCCGTTCGGACGAAAGACCATGGTGAAAATAATCGCCGGTATAGACAAATTCTTCCTTCATTCTCCGCCCGTTATCCGCCGAAACGAGACGGCTCTTATAATCGGAGGCATATTTGCGGAAGCCGATATAGGCGGCAGTCTTCGCCTGCTCAGCCTGATTATCCGATTTTTTCTTTGAACGATGATCCAAGTGCAGGACACCCTTTCTCAATATAACAAAAAAACCGCCGCTCCCAGAGGTTGGAGGAGTGACGGTCTCATTTTACGCTATGTTGCCCGAAATCGGACAGATCTTATGCCTTGGAAGCAACCTTAGCAGCGACCTGAGCTTTCTTTCTGGCAGCTTTGTTCTTGTGGATAACACCTTTTGCAGCAGACTGGTCAATGGTCTTGTATGCAGCCTTCAGGACAGCTTCGTCAGCAGTACCGTTAGCAGCAGCAGCGTCAACAGCCTTCAGAGCAGCCTTCAGCTTACCCTTGAGCATTCTGTTCTGCAGAGTCTTGGTATTCGTAACTTTTACTCTCTTCTTGGCAGATTTAATGTTCGGCATATTTGCACCTCCTCACCCGAGGCCTGTTTTCCGGCAGGCCAATGAATAGGCATCATGTTCCTGTCAGCAGCGGAACCAGATCGGTGGAGCCGCATAAAGACACGTCCGACAGACTATGACAGCCTATACATAATACCATTTCTTCAGAGAAATTGCAAGGGGTTTTCAGGATTTTATCGGATTTTTTTGAGTTTCAGCATTCCGCACAAAACCTTCCCACCCCGTGAACAATCTTCAAGCCATTATTCGGTGCGCCCTCTTCGTCAGATCAACGCGACCACCTGACGGATCATTTCCGAAAGCGGGATTTCCTGAACCCCGGCGATCAGATTGTCGCATCGGTTTAATGGGATCAGGATCTTGCGCGCGGGACTTTGCCCGACAGCGACCGCCATCTTCGGCGTGACCTCCCCCATCATCGAATCGGCGATTGCAATCCCGATCGGACCGATGATCACATCCGCTTTTGGCGCGGTCACGACCACCGGATTTTCCCCGGTCGCCGCTTCCCTGACTCCGCTTTTAAGCATATTCGCCGTTGCGATCGCGTTGGTGCCGATGACCGAAACTTCCGCGTCCGGTTTTTCCCGCATGACCGCTTCGGCAACGCTCCGTCCGATCTTTCCACCCTGTCCGTCTATAATCAGAATCTTCATGGTTTCTCCTTACTGGGCAATATAATGGTCAAAAATCACGCTGTGGTATCGTTTGCGGACGGTTTCCTGCTGTTCCTGCGAGGTGATCGTCCACGCCGCAAGCATCGGATGAAAGCTCCGGCAGATCATAAAGCCGAGCGTCTCGCCCCAGTCCACTCCGTAGGCGATAAAATCCGGACGTCCGATCACGTTGACCAGACAGTGGCTCATCGCAAGCCGCACCGGGAAAGGAAGTCCGCCCGGATCCTTCATAAAGTTCATCGTCAGCTGACCCCGGATCATTTCGGGACGGTTTTTCCGAAACCAGCCGACCGCCTTCGGATTGAACGACTCGATGCAGATATCGCCCCGGTAGCTGTCGATCAGCGGCGCCGCCTTTTCACAGAGCGCCTGATAATCCGTACCAGCCGCGACCTTGATCTCGCAAATCACCGGCATCCCGCCGAGTTCTTTGAGCACTTCCGAAAAGAGCGGAATCCGCTCCCGCGTTCGGTACAGCCGAAAGCGCTGAAGCTCCTGATAGGTGTAGCTGCCGATTGTTCCCTCGTTTCCACATACCCTTTCAAGGGTATCATCGTGGAAAACGACAACCTGTCCGTCCTTCGTGAGCTGAACATCAAGTTCGACGCCGAAGCCGTGCGCCCGTGCCCGACGAAACGCCGCAAGCGAATTTTCGGGCACTCCGTGTTCATTGTCAAAAAGCCCGCGGTGGGCAAACGCCTGTCCCTCAAACCGGCGCGTGTCCCGCCGTTTCCCCGGCGCGATCATAAAACAGGCTCCGCCCGCTAACACCAGCAGGAGAATCAAAATGATCCACAATACCATGACGCATATTCCTCCGTGTTTTTATTTTGTCAGCCGTTTACGGCTGCACCGTCCAGTTCTTCCCGGCTGCGGGTGATGTTTTTCAGCCACCCCATCTTCCGGTAATGATGAATAACGATCGGCATCTTGATAAACTCGTCGGTGCACAGGACAAAGTAGACCACCTCGACCGGGAGCTTTAAGATAAACGCCGCGATAAATCCCATCGGCACGCCCCAGCCCCACATCGCCCAGATGTCGAGAAGAAATCCGAACCGCATATCTCCTCCGGCCCGGAAGCAGCCGCAGATCCAGCAGGTATTGAGTCCCATTCCGATCATATAGTACGAACAGATCACGATCATAACCCGAAGATACTCATGCGCTGTCGCACTCAGATCTCTTCCCATGATCCCGATCAGGAGCGGAGAACCGCAAAGGATGATGATCCCGCTCGCCACGCCGCTGATAAAGGTCAAAAGCAGCATCCGTTTGGAATAGGTTTTCGCAAGCTCCAGCGCCCCCTGCCCCATTGCTTTTCCGAGGACGATCGCCGTTGCGTTGGCAAAGCCGAGACAGACGACCGAGGTCAGGTTTCTAATGACTGACGCGACCGAGTTGGCAGCGACCGCTTCGGTTCCGAGGTGCCCGATCACGACCGAATACATAGCCGTTCCGATACCCCAGATGCACTCGTTCAGCGTGGAAAACGAAACGAGTTTGATAAAATCGCGCATCAGCAGCTGATAATGTCCGAACACACTTCTCAGATGGAAGTGGACCGGATGACGGCGAAGCGCGTTATCAACCAGACAGATCAGCGTTTCGACTGCCCGTGCGGCGGCCGTGCCGATCGCAACGCCGACCAGTCCCAGCTTCGGCGCCCCGAAAAGTCCGAAAATAAAGGTCGCATTCAGCGTAATATTGACACAGAGGGAGACAAAATAGGTAACAGTCGAAAGCATGACCCGCTCCATGCTCCGCATGGTATTCAGGTAAAAGGACGAAAAACCCATAAACAGATAGGCGACCGAAACGACCCGGAGATAATCTGTTCCCAGTTCGATCAGCGCCGGTTCATTGGTAAAGAAGGCCATGATCGGCCCCGGGAAAAAGAAGGATGCCGCCGCAAAGATCACCGACAGCCCGAAGAAAAACCGGAAGGCCAGTCCCATGATCTGTTCGATCGTTTTCGTATCCCTTTTGCCCCAGTACTGTGCGACCATGATCGATACGCCGGACGAAAGTCCGTAAAAGAGGGTCGCAAGGATAAATTGCAGCTGATTCGCCAGCGAAGAAGCCGCGAGCGCATCCTGCGAAACGTACCCGAGCATGATGACGTCCACCGAGCTGACCAGTGCTGAAATCAGGTTTTGTGCGGCGATCGGAATCGAGATCCGACAGGCATACTTATAAAAGGACGACTTTTCCTGCGTCCACGTTATTCTTTTCATCATATTTCCTCATATTAGATTATTGGTTGATATACACATCGGTCAGCCCCTGCCGGTAGCCGTCAAACAGCGTTTCCGCTCCCCGCAGGAGAAAAATGCCCGCAACGATGACCGCAAGGATCACCGCCGCCAGCAAGAGCCATTTCCAAAACTCTTTCCCGGGAAATTTCATCTCATATCTCCTTCAAAATAAACACAGGAATCGGTGGATCGCCCGGTCTGTTCCAGAAATCGGTAAAAAGAACGGTATATTTCCCCGGATCCAACGTTTTTAAGTAGGCAAGCAGCCGGTCGCGTTCTTCATAACCGGTATCGCCGCCGTGGTAGATACAGGCGCAGACTACGCCTTTATCCTTCAAAAGCCCAAGCGCCTTTTCAAGCGCGATAATACTGGTGTCCGGGTGGGTAAAGATGGTGTGATCGCCGCCGGGAAGATAGCCGAAGTTGAAAACGACCGCGTCTACCGTTCCGGGCGCGGCGTACCGATCCATCTCGGTATGGCTGACCAGATGAAGCTCCGCGCGGCTCCTAAGCCCTTTTTCATTCAGCAGCTTCTCGGTCGAATCGACCGCCTCCTGCTGAATATCAAACGCAATGACCTTTCCCTCTTCTCCGACCAGTTCACAAAGAAACGCGGTATCCTTTCCCCGTCCCATCGTCGCGTCGATGCACAGTCCGCCGCGCAGGACCTTATGCGACAAAAATTCATGAGCCAGCCCCAGTGTGTTCAGTTTCATGCCTTTCCCTCCAAAAAACCTTATCTTTTTTCAGTATAGCATATTCCGACCGGATTTTGTAGAGGAAAGTGCGCAGTTCGTCCCTTCATTTTATGAAAAACTTATTGATAAAAAAGGAAAAAGCCGGCTGCAATCTGCACCGGCTGTCGCCTCTTTTGATTTACATGATCTTTTCACGGTGATAGATTTCCCGGAGTCTTTCCCCCGCTTTTTCCATTGACCGGCTCTGTGCGGTAAAAAGTGCCGCGTCTCCAAGCCCCGGAAGTTCACCGGAAAGGATCTTCTTTGCCTTCCCGATAAACCCTTCTGTATCCTTCGCCATATATACCTCTCGTCCGTCCTTCAGCCATCCGTCATAGACCGGAATCTCACGCAGAAGCACCGACGCCCCGCAGGCCAATGCTTCCAAAACGACGATCCCTTCCGTTTCTTCATGAGAAAGAAAGGCGAACAGATCGGCTCCGCAGTAAGCGTCTCTTAACTCCGCCTGACTGACAAAGCCGGGAAAGGAAACGTTTTCGGGCGCGTTTTTGATCGATGTGCGAATGGTTTCGGGAACAGCCGAAAGCGGAGTCGAACCAAACCAGATAAACCGGACCTCCGGCATCTCCCGCGCCATCTCGACAAACTCGGGAAGTCCCTTGCGCTCAATAAAATGTCCGACCGACAAAACGACCTTCTGGTTTTCCGAGATCCGGTATTTTTTCCTGAACCGCTTCCCCGCTTCGGCGGACGGGCGGAAAAAGGAAGTGTCGATCCCGTTGGTCAGGCTGTAGACCGGGCGGCGGACGCCGTAACGCTCCAAAAGCGTCTTTGAATACTCGGTCGGAGTGATCACGATATCCCCGAGATTATAGCAAAAGGTGATCCACCGCCTGAAAAGCGGCGCCAGAAACGTTGAGCCGATAAACGACCGCTTAAAATCCTCTTCGGTCGAGTGCCCATAATAAACGACCTTTCTTCCCGTCATTCTGGCAAAAATCGCTGTCATCACCGAATCGGGGAAAACAGTATTGAGATGGATCGGCGCGTCGGCCTCCCACTTCCCGGTCGTTTCGATCCCAACATCCCGAAGCATCTTCCGCTGATGAAGAATGGCCTGTCCAACACCGCTTTTGGCCACCAGTCCCATGGAACCGGTATAAATCTGAACGCGCATATGCTGCCTCCTGTAAACTTTTGTCCATATGAATCGGGGATCATCCGCCAATGAGCCGCACGATCTGCTGCCAGACGGTCACCAGTCCGAGACTGTACAGCGCAAGCGCCGCCGGTTTTCCGAGAAGGATAATGATGATAAAACGTTTCCAACTCATCGAAGTCGTACCGGCTAAGTAGCAGAGAAAATCATCCGGCGCGACCGGAAGAAAGATCGCAATGGCAAAAAGTCTGGCAAACGGGCTTCCCTCTCCCGTCCAGTGCTCATACTTTGCAATCAGTTTTTCGGAAAAGAGCCGGTCGATCAGCGGACGCCCGTACATTTTTGCGATCCCGAATGCCGCCATTGAACCCAGACAGATCCCGATGTAGTTATAGACAAAGCCCCATCCCGCGCCGTACATCATCACACCGGCTAAACATCCGAGGTTTCCGGGAAGCACCGGCACCACCACCTGTACCGCCTGAAAAGCGATAAAGACAAGGATCCCCGCCTTTCCAAACCCTGAAACGAACCCGCTCATCTTTTCGGCGCTCGTAAAAAGCCCGGCCTTCCACCCGGCGATCACCAGTACCACACATCCGATCATTCCCAGCCCCGAGATGACCTGCATCACCTGCTGAAAGCCCGGCTTTTTTCCTGCCATTCTTTCCATCTTCTTTTCCTCTTTCCCCAAAATTCCTTAAAAGATCTGCTCGATCAACGGGCGAAGGTCATACATTGCCATCACGCACAGGCTGATCATACCGACCAGTTCCATCAGGCTGTAGCTGTTTTTATAGTCATGCAGGCCGTGTACGACTGCCACTTTTCTGTAAACAGCGCGGGCGCTCAAAAAGCCGATCACGCCGCCGAGCGTATTGAAGAGCAGATCGTCCACATCGGTCAGCCGCCCGGAAAACATCTGAGCCATTTCAATAAACAGCGAGAAGAGCATGGAGGCGGCGGCCGCTTTCCGAAGGCTTCTGAGCTGCCGCCAGAGAAGCGGGATCAGCAGCCCGAACGGAATGAACATGACGATGTTCAAAAAGCTTCCCAAAAGATAAAGCGCCGGTTCATTGACGATATCGATAAACGGGATCAGGTTCAGCCGGGGCGAAAAGTGCAGGTTTCCGGCAGTCGGAAGCCCGGTTGCCGAGCATACTGCGCACAGATACCCCGCAAAAACCGTAAGAAGTCCTTTTCTCACCATCGTCATATTCCGGCGGAAGATTTCCCAGCTTGTCCAGAGAAGCGGGATCAAAAGAACAGATGCCGCCGCGCTTTCGGTTCCGATTGTATAAAGTCTCAGCATGATGAATGCCTCCTTTTCTTTCTGTAACCAGTATACCGCGCGCGGCTTTCTCCCGCTATCGATTCTGCTTACACTTTGCCCTCCAATCTTACACTCCGGTAAGATGGCCGGAAACGGGAAGCGAAACAGCCGCCGCAAGCGTTTTCTGAAGCGCTCTCCGACGGGTTCCTCTCGCCGGTTCCTTTTCCAGCACCTTCCGGCAGCCAAGCTCTGCCGCCGCCATGATAAACGACAGGTCGCGAACGATCGATGGCGAAACCGTTTCATAAACCGCGTGAAGCGATGCAAACGCCTCCGGGAAGCTCTGCGCTTCTATTTCAGGAAAATGAACCGGCATGACTCCATCCATCATGACCCTGTCCATCTGCCGTTCATAGCTGATGTGGGCGGAAAGAGTTCCGGGGTAATCGGGGTTATGCGCCCAGGTAAACGAATCGGCCAGATAGTGACAGAGCTTTCCGAGAAGGAAATAATCCTCTGCCGTCCGGCATCCGTTTTCCAGCTTCCGGTACAGCCGCACCGCTTTTTTCGCGGCCGCGGGATAGCTGTGCCCTTCCAGACGTCCCTCTATTCCTTCCGCGTGTCCGAGGTGACTGGGCACTGCGAGATCCGGCTCAATATTCCCCCATATAAACGCCGCAAGTTTTCTCCCCGTCATTCCGTATTCCGCCCCGATCCATTTTCCGAGCCGGATGTGGCTGCTTCCCTGCATATCGATCGTCCTTTCGCTTTGCTTGATGGTTTTATTGTAAACTTTTCCCTTTTAAAAACCAAGGAGGCGGGGCTTTAAGGTTTCTTTAAGTTTTCCTAAAGACGCCAAAAGCCCTGTCTCCCATGATGATATGGGAAACAGGACTTTTTCTTTCGATCGATTTATTTTACCCCTTCAAAATACGCTTCCAGACCATCGGCGGTCGCCTCTGCGAACTGCTGGATGCAGGTGGCATCGGTCAGCAGCGCGTTTTCAGTCGGAGTCGTGATAAAGCCGTACTCAACCAGAACGGCGGAGAACTGCTTAACACGGGTAACGGCGTACTCTGAGAACTTATGCCCGCGGTTGACCGCGCCCGCACTGTTGCTCATATTCTTATACGCCGAGAAGATGTTGTTGCAGATATTCTTGGCCAGATAGACCGACCAGGGATTGTTGTAATAGACCTCGATCCCGCGCGCACTCGAAGTCGTTGCGGAAGAGTTATGATGGCAGGACACATACACCATCGGTTCCCAGTCGATCGCCGCATTAACCCGGGCGTACAGACTGTACAGATCGCTGGTCTTATAGGTATCGAGCAGATAAACCTCCGCCCCTCTGGAAACCAGCTCATCCCGGAGCGCGGTCGCCTTGCGGTAATTCTCATACGCTTCCTGCGTCGAGTTGACGCCGATCGCGCCGGGGTCGATCTTGCCCGCTCCGGTATAGCTTCCGTGTCCGGAATCGATAACGATTCGCGCGCCTCTCAGAGAGGAAACGGGGTTATAGAATTTAAGCTGGAGCTTATTGCCGCTATAACTTGCATACGCGCCGTAATAGGCGCCCTTTTGAAGCGTCAGTTCCACCACGCACTGCGCGATGCCGTTCGTCTTGCGGGTCGAAACCTTGACCGAACTGAAGCAGCTTCCGGACGGGATCGAAACGCCGGTATCAGGGATCGACGTCGTGTAGTCGAACACGACCTTGATCTTTTTCGGCGTGAAATCGGAGACGGTGTTGCTCTTGCTTCCGGCGTAGGTGATATTCTCCACCTCGATGTTGAACGGCACCTTCCATTTTTCCGAAACGGTCAGATAGGTGCACTGCGAATCCGCCGAAAGAGAAAGCGCACTGATCGTATTATCCCCCTGCGTACCGGATTTGGCGGTCACGCTGACCTTACTGGAAGCGACCTTTCGCCCGGAAGCGAGAAGATAGTTGCCGTTTCCGTCCGGCCCGGAGGTCACATAATCGATCGTTCCCTTGGGAAGCTGATAATAATACGGCGCCGCATACCCTTCGCCGCGATCGTTGGCCGAAGGTATGTACACGTCCGCATAGCGTGCGGTCACAGTGATCTGCTTACCGGAAAAGCTGTTCCCGCTTACGGTGAGCGTTTCTCCGGACGGTGTATCAGGCTCCGTATCCCCGCCGCTTTCAGTAGGAAGCCGCTGTGCGTCGATCGCGGTAAAGCTGCCGCCGGTTCTCGACTGGGTGCGCCCATTCAGCGAAGCGGTCGCCACGATCGTGAGGTTTTTCCCGCCTGATGGGATCTGGTAATCCCCTTCAAACCAGTACCGTCCACTTTTCGAGCTTTCAGAAGTACGGCTCATCTTCACCGAATTTCCGCCGACCTTGACCGAGACTTCGGCGCTGCGATCCGCCAAAACCCGGATGGTCTTATAGGAACCGGCAACAGCGGTCGATTCGGTACGGGGGGTAATCTCCTCGATGATATTATCCATCGTCGCGTCAGCCGCCGCAGCGGTAAATCCCGCGAAGATAAAAACCAGTACAAAAAGGAAAGCGGTCATCCGGAAAAATTTCCCTGTAAATTTTTCCCGGCTTCCTCGGCCTTCACGAAAAGGTGTTGATGTTGACAAAATTCGATGCACTCCTTTTCTGAGAGGGTAAAAACAATCGTTTCCGACAAATTGCGCGTCTACGGTCAAAATAAAAAGGCCCTTGCGACCCGGAAAACGGATCCTGAGGGCCTTCATCATTCTTTACTTGAGCAGAGCCGTAAAGTTTTTCTTTTCGATCTTCATCGCGTCGTTCGGTTCAGAAAAGATCTGTTTGTAGTCGAAGAGGATGAGCCCCTCGACATTGTCGTATTGACGGGAAAGGTTGATCTGACGGGCGATGATGTTGTTATTTTCCACCCACTCGTTCGCGCCGTTCCCGGCATAACGGTCGGTGTTTCCCGCTTTATAGGCAGCCAGTCCGATCCGAAGGGAAACGCCCTTCGCCGTCGTCATTTCGCTCCACTGACGAATGGTCTTGGCATAGTCGGCAGTCGAATGCTCAAACCCGTAGTAAATTTGAGGCGCGAGATAGTCGCAATACCCCTCATGCGAAGCCCAGTATTCGACATCTGCATACACCAGATTGTAGTCCTGCGAAACGACTCCGCGCGGGCTGATGCCGAAAACACAGTCCGAATCGGCTTTTTTGACGGCGGAATACATCTCGGAAACCAGTTCATTGATGTTTTCTCTTCTCCAGTCGGCCTGCGAAAGAGAGCTTCTGCTCGCCTGATAAGACGCGGCGTCATACTCCATCGGAAGTCCGGAAGGATAGAAATAGTCATCAATATGGATGCCGTCGACGTCATAGCCTTCGATGATCTCGGTCACTCCGTCGCAGATCAGCTGCCGCGCTTCCTCAGAAGCGGGGTTTAAGTAAAGCCGTCCGCCGTAGGAGATCAGATTCTCGCTCTTCTTTTCTGCATTCTCGTACCATTTCCGGACGGGATAGGAAGGCGAAACCTCGGTGATCTCTTTTTCACTGACCAGCCGCAACGGATTGACCCATGCCTCGATGGTAAGCCCCTGACGATGCGCCTCGGTAACCAGAATCTCAAGCGGATCAAAGCCCGGATCGGTTCCGATCGCACCGTAGCAGTAGCTGGACCACGGGAAATATTCCGACGGGTAAAAGCTGTCGCCATAGGGTCTGACCTGAACGATGACAGTATTCAGCCCTGAATCGGCACAGTTTTGATACATCTGGCGGACATTAGCGGTAAAGCCCGCTTTGTCCTGCCCTTTCAGCGCCGTCTGAAGGTCAAAAAAGGCGATCCAGACCGCGTTGACCTCGTCCTGCTGAGCAATATTGGTCGCAGCGGCTGTTGAGGAAACAGAGGAAACGCTCCCCAGGCTTCCCAGCGCCGTATCCGCCTCATCAGCGGCCGCCGCCGATGAAACGGCGATCGATCCCGCCGCTATTGCTGCCGCCGTCCATGCGGACAGGACACGAAGCAGCTTTTTCAGTTTCATGTATGGTTCACTCCTTTATCAGAGCCGCACAGGCACTGCCCCAACTTCGCGCACCCGCCAATGGCTCTGCAAGAAACTCCGGGCATTTTACGGCCGGAGAAATCTCTTCTAATAGATAAGTGTCAAAAAGAGCCGCAAATGTTGCATGAATAAAAAAGTTTTTATATTTAAGATTTATGCCTGAAGATTTTAACCGATTATTCTTCCGAATCTTCCGTCCGCTCTTTTTCCTGACGGTCTTCCTGACGGTCTTCCGGAGAAGTCTGCTGAGCAGAGGAAGCTCCGGTACTGCCGCTCCGAATCACCGGAAGCTCTTTGGTGATATCCTCGGTCGTTCGTTCAGGCGCTTTGGTGATATCGACGGTAATCATATATCCGCCGATCGTCACGACCCGGCGGCCGATATTGAGCGGAAGCACCTTTTCCTGACCGGAAGCATAGATCCGAACCTCTCCTTTCTGAGAGCGGATCGCAGAGGACGCCGCACGGGTCTGGGTAATGACCAGCGTCTTGACGTCAAAGCTTTCCGAAACAGCCGGCCGGCTGCCCAGCTTATAATCCAGTTCGGGAAAAGGATCGCTGTTTTCTATCACCGGATCGGGAGTCTCCGCCGCCTCACCGCGCACCCGCACAAGGCCGATCGTTCCGGCCGCACAGAAAAGAAACGAAAAAACGAGCGAAAGGATCCATCCGATATCCGTCCCGGTCAGAATAAACAGCCATCCCGCGCCCGGAATCTGCAGATCGACGCTTCCGAGGATCTGTTCGCGGGAAATGACCTTTCCGCCGACCTCAGAGTCCGAAAGGCGGCTGTCGGAAAGGACGAGAACGCCGTCCGCATATACGGCGACCGGCGTATTTTCCGGAATCGATCCCTGCTGAAGCCGGACAAGACTGCCGCGCGGATAATCCGGATCCGCCGTGATCTCAACCGCCGCAAAACGGCTTCCAAACAGGCTGCACACCCGGTCTCCCGACGTCCGTTCGAGCACGCCGGTCAGCAGTGCGAATAGGAAAAAGAGTCCGCTCACCGCTATGAGAGCGATCCACGCCGCCCGCTTGCCAAGCTGCTTTGTCATAAAAATCTGTCCTTTCGCCGCACTTGACGGCAATTTGTTATGATTTACGTCTACTTTATGGTATAGTTGGCATGAACTTGTATTTGCTCAAAAAAGACAATTACGATCGTATTCGCGGAGCTTCGCTCCGCAGCATCAAATCCTACCTTGTTGAGTTTTGCAAAGCAAAACTCGGAAGCGCCCGCAGAGCTTCGCTCCGCAGCATCAAATCCTACCTTGTTGAGTTTTGCAAAGCAAAACTCGGAAGCGCCCGCGGAGCTTCGCTCCGCAGCATCAAATCCTACCTTGTTGAGTTTTGCAAAGCAAAACTCAGAAGCGTCCGCGGAGCTTCGCTCCGCAGCATTATTATTATCCTATATTTTTCCCTGTCTGTCAAGAACCCGACAGCTTTCCAAAGGGCACGTCTCCAACGACCAGAGTTTCCGCCGCAACCACCTCATAGCAGACCTCAACCGTGCGGATGTGAAAATTGACCGCTGCCGTTACCTCCATTTTCATCTCCAGGACCACCCGGTAGGCGGTCTGGTTCATTCCGGAAGAAACCGTCTCGCTCCGCGCCGAAACACTCACGGCTCCTGCGGGAGCAAAGGAAAAGCACAGCTTCGGACCCATTCCCGAAAAGATCTCTCCCGCCAAAAGATCAAAGACCGATACCTCTGCCTCCAACTTTTCCGTCCGCGCAAGCCTTTCCGCTGAAAGGACTGCCTGTTCGGTCAGCGCCTGAAGGGCAGCGGCATCGACGCTGAGCAGAGCGATCTTTCCATCCTCATCCCGTTCGGCGCTCAGAAGCGGAGACGATTTCCGCATCCCCTCCCCCGCGCTTCTGGCCAACAGCGATATGCCCCAGCTTTTCGCGCTCGTTTCAAGGATCTTTGCTTCCGCTCTCCGCAGCCGAAAGAAAAAAGCGGAAAATAAAATTCCCGCCGCCAGGATAACGGCAAAAATGCCCCGCTTTTTATCGTCCACTTTCCGCCTTGACCGTTTTCTCATCGCTTCCGCCCCCTTTCAGGAACAGTATATGCGCGCGGAAATAAAAACGAACGGAAATAAAAAATGCGGGTGCTTCCGGAAAAGGAAACGCCCGCATCTTACGGATCTTTTATTTGGAAACCGCCGATTTTTTGTACAAAACCAACGCCAGAAGCATCAGAATCGGGAAAATGACCGCGCAGATAAATGCCGGACGAAGATCTTCACCGAATACGCCCGCAAGCGTCCCGACAAAGGTCGGGCCTGCACCGCATCCGACGTCTCCCGCAAGCGCCAGCATCGCGTACATGACCGTGCCCCCCGCAGGAAGCGCTTTTGCCGCTGTTGAGAAAGAGCCGGGCCAGAGAACGCCGACCGAAAAACCGCAGAGTCCGCAGCCGATCATTCCAAGCAGCGGGATCTCGGAGGCCGCCAGAAGTCCGGCAAAAGGCGGCATGATTTCCGGAAGCACCGCCATCATAGCGATCCCGACAGCCGCCATCGCATGTGCAATCACAATGGACGCACGGTAACCGATCCGATCGACAAAACCGGCGGAAGCCGCGTCCACAAGAAGCTGTATTCCGAAATTGAGCGTTGTCAAAAGTGCGATTTTCTCCAGACTGATCCCGAACGAGGACTGAAAGGTCAAGAAAAGCAGCGGAGCAAAATTGTTGACGATCGCCTATACGATATACCCTGCAAAACAGGCGTAAACCGTAGCGCTCGCAGAAAGTTTTCGGTTCATTGACGATTCTCCTTATTTCTTTTGTCAAAACAAGGATACAACAGATGAGGGAAAAACAATTGCACATTTTGCTTTTACACTTTTTGAAACGGTTCCGAGGTTAAATAGAGTTTAATATAACCATGCACTTCTATCCGCATCCGATGGCATTCTCCAGTCCCCGCGCGGAGAAACGCTGACCGAACCGACCTTCGGAGAATCGGGAACGCAGCTGCGCTTGAACTGGCTGTTGAAAAACCGGCGGTAGAAAGCGGACAGCCACTTATCGATGACCGCTTCATCATATTTTCCCTCAAACGCCCGAAGCGCTAAAAACTTCAGCTTTTCCCGTTCAAATCCGAACCGCATAAAATGATACAGGAAGAAATCGTGCAGTTCGTAAGGGCCAATCGTATCCTCGGTTTTCTGCTGGATCTGCCCCTTCTCGTCCGGCGGAAGCAGTTCGGGCGAAACCGGCGTATCCAGTACGTCCTCCAAAACCGCCCGCGTCCGCTTGTCCGAAATCGAAGCGACATACGAAACCAGATGCCGAACCAGCGTCTTGGGAACCGAAGCGTTGACCCCGTACATACTCATGTGGTCGCCGTTATAGGTGCACCACCCCATCGCCAGTTCCGAAAGGTCGCCTGTTCCGACTAAGATCCCGCCGTTTTTGTTGGCAAGATCCATCAGAATATAGGTACGCTGACGAGCCTGTGTATTTTCATAGGTGATGTCGTGAAGATCGGGATCCTGCCCGATGTCTTTCATGTGCTGGATGCAGGCGGGGCGGATATCCACTTCCTTCAGCTCCGCTCCGAGTGAATCGATCAGCTCAAGCGCGTTCTGATAGGTGCGGTCGGTCGTTCCGAAGCCCGGCATCGTCACCGCGAGGATATTCTTAGCGGGGAGAGAAAGCCGTTTCATCGCCTCCGCCGCGACCAGAAGGGCAAGGGTCGAATCAAGTCCGCCGGAAATGCCGATCACCGCACGGGTAAGACCGGTGTGGGAAAGGCGCTTGGCAAGGCCGCAGGACTGGATCGCGAAAATCTCCCGGCAGCGGACTTCCATCGTCTCGGGCGTATCGGGAATAAAGGGAGTCGGGTTCCAGCGGCGGTCGATCTGCTCGGCGTGCAGTCCCGGCTCTTCCCCTTCTACGACCGGGATCTCCTCCGAAAGAGCGCCGGTAAAGACGGCGTTATCGTGGAAAGAACCGTTCTTCCGCCGCTCCGCCATCAGCTTCTGCACATCGATACAGCCGGTAATCATCGAGCCATCTTCTTCAAAGCGGCGGTTCTCGGCAAGGATTCCGCCGTTTTCGGCAATCAAGCAGGCGCCCGAAAAGACCATATCGGTCGTGGATTCACCGACGCCCGCTGACGCATAGATATATCCGGAGATACAGCCGCCCGACTGCCGCTCGATCAGGCTCCGGCGGTAGTCGCTCTTGGCGACCAGTTCATTGGAAGCGGAAAGGTTTGCGATCACATTTGCGCCCGCAAGGCAGAGACGGCTGGACGGCGGAACCGGCACCCATACGTCCTCGCAAAGCTCGACTCCCAGCACCATCTCGCCAAAACGGAACAGCATCTCGCCGAACAGCGTCTGCTGTCCGCAGAGACGGACGGTCTTGACGCCGGCGTTTTTCCCGGAAGCAAACCAGCGCTTTTCATAATATTCCTGATAATTCGGAAGGTAGGTTTTCGGAACAACCCCCAGAATCTTTCCCGACTGGCAGACCGCCGCGCAGTTATAAAGCGCGCCGCCAATCCGAACCGGGATTCCGCAGAGCCAGACCATCTTCATGTCACGGGTCTTTTCCAGAAGCGCTGCAAGTGCCCGTTCACAGCCGAGGATCAGCGCATCCTGATGAAAAAGGTCGGCGCAGGTATAAGCGGAGAGGTGCAGTTCGGGCAGAACCGCCAGTCCGACGCCCTCTTCATCCGCTTTTTTCAGCATTTCAAAGGCCGTGCGCGCGTTTTTTTCGGGAGAGGCGACCGTTACGCGGGGAGAAAGCGCGGCCGTCTTATAAATTCCGTATAATGACATGAAACAGTATCTTCCTTTCCGATGCCGCAAGCGCCCGAGAGTATTCCCCCGGGCGCTTTGGCAAAATTACGATAAAATATTATTTGATCTTACCGATGTCGTGGCGGTAATGAACGCCCTCAAAGGTGATCTTCTCAGCGGCAGCGTAAGCCTTGCGGAGAGAATCCTCGCGATCGGTTCCGACTGCGGTGACGCCGAGAACCCGTCCGCCGGCGGTATAGAATGTACCGTTTTCGAGCTTGGTGCCGGCATGGTAAACGGTCACGCCCTCAGCCTGACCCTTATCGTCAAGGCCGTGAATTTCGTAGCCGCTCTTATAGCTGACCGGATAGCCGCCGGAAGCAAGAACGACACAAGCTGCGGCTTCCTTCGAGAACTCGATGTCCAGTTCGCCCAGACGATCCTCGTAGATTGCAAGCATGATCTCCATCAGATCGGTTTTCAGAAGCGGCAGGACAACCTGCGTTTCGGGATCGCCGAAGCGGCAGTTGTACTCGATGACCTTGGGGCCGTTCGGGGTCAGCATCAGTCCGAAGTAGAGGCAGCCCTTAAACGTCCGACCCTCGGCGTTCATCGCGTTCATCGTCGGGATAAAGATTTTCTCCATGCACTCGGCAGCAATTTGGGAGGTGTAGTAGGGGTTGGGGGCGATCGTGCCCATACCGCCGGTGTTCAGACCCTCGTCGTTATCGTTTGCGCGCTTATGGTCTTTGGAGGAGATCATCGGGACGATCGTATGTCCGTCGGTAAAGGAGAGAACCGAAACCTCCGGGCCGGTCAGGAACTCTTCGATAACGACTCTTCTTCCGGACGCGCCGAATTTTCCTTCACTCATCATCTCATGAACCGCTTCAAGCGCTTCCGCCTCGTCCTGTGCGATGATAACACCTTTACCGAGCGCGAGTCCGTCGGCTTTGATGACGGCGGGATAGCTGTTCTGCTCCTTCAGATAGGCAACCGCTTTTTCCTCGTCCTCAAACGTTTCGTAGCGGGCGGTGGGGATGCCGTATTTTTTCATCAGGTTCTTGGAGAAAACCTTGCTCGCTTCGATTACGGCCGCATCGGCGCGGGGGCCGAAGGAAGGGATGCCCGCTTCTTCAAAGGCATCGACCATACCGGCGGCGAGCGGATCGTCCGGCGCTACAACGACAAAGTCGATCCCGGTTTCCTTCGCGAAATTGACCATGCCTTCCTTATCCATAACCTTGATCGGGACGCAGTGGGCGACAGCGGCGATTCCGCCGTTGCCGGGCGCGCACCAGATCTCATCGACAAGAGGACTCTCGAGCAGTTTCAGTACCAGCGCGTGTTCACGTCCGCCGGAACCGATCAAAAGGACTTTCATATCAGTTAAGCTACCTCCGAAATATTTTGTTGGAACAAAGAATCAGTGATGGAACAGGCGCATACCGGTAAACGCCATCGCGATACCGTATTTGTTGCAGGTATCGATAACGTTGTCGTCACGAATCGATCCGCCGGGCTGAGCGATATAGTTAACGCCCGATTTATGCGCGCGCTCGATGTTGTCGCCGAAGGGGAAGAAAGCGTCGCTTCCGAGAGAAACGCCGGTCATCGTATCCAGCCATGCGCGTTTTTCCTCGCGGGTCAGAGGTTCGGGCTTGACTTCAAAGAAGTTTTCCCAAGTTCCGTCCGCCAAAACGTCCATATAATCATCCGAGATGTAAACGTCGATCGTGTTGTCGCGGTCGGCGCGGCGGATGCCTTTCTTGAAGGGAAGCGCCAAAACCTTGGGATTCTGACGGAGATACCAGTTATCCGCTTTATTTCCGGCGAGACGGGTGCAGTGTACACGCGACTGCTGACCGGCGCCGACACCGATGGCCTGACCGTCTTTGACATAGCAGACCGAATTGGACTGGGTATACTTGAGGGTAATCAGCGAAACGATCAGATCGCGAACCGCTTCCTCGGGGAGCTCTTTATTTTCGGTGACGACATTTTCAAGCAGTTCTTTATTGATGACGAACTCGTTTCTTCCCTGCTCAAAGGTGATGCCGAAAACCTGTTTGCGTTCGATCGGATCGGGGCGGTAAGCGGGATCGATCTGGACAATATTATAATTGCCTTTTTTCTTGGAGCGCAGGATCTCAAGCGCTTCATCGGTATAGCCGGGAGCGATGATGCCGTCGGAAACCTCGCGATGGATCAGCTTTGCGCAGGACTCGTCGCAGACGTCGGAAAGGGCGATCCAGTCGCCGTAGGAGGACATCCGGTCGGCGCCGCGCGCTCTTGCGTAAGCGGTCGCGATCGGGGAAAGCTCACCCATATCATCGACGAAGTAAATCTTTTTCAGCGTCTCGCTCATCGGGATAGCGAGAGCTGCGCCAGCGGGAGAAACGTGCTTAAAGGAAGCGGCGGCGGGAAGGCCGGTCGCCTCTTTCAGCTCCTTGACCAGCTGCCAGGAGTTGAAGGCGTCCAGGAAGTTGATATAGCCGGGTTTTCCGCCCAAAACCGTGATCGGGAGCTCGCTTCCGTCTGCCATATAAATGCGGGAAGGCTTTTGATTGGGTTTACATCCGTATTTCAGCGCAAGTTCGTTCATCGTAAGATACGTCCTTTCATTGGTCAATGGGTGCGTTATGCGTTTTTATTGAGGATCCGGGTCTCCATTTCACCGGTTTCAAGGTCGATGAAAGCGGTATAGAGGGAAACTTTATTATCGGGATTGAGGTTATCCCAGAGGAGCTTGGTAAAGCAGTTAATGCAGCCGGTGATCTTAGCCGCGTCAGGTTCACCCTTAAAGGAAGGGATGGGATTTCCGTCGCCCTCGTAGGTATGAATAAAGTGAACTACGCCGGGACGGGGATCGGTGTATTCAAAGAAGAAGCGCTGGGTGCTCGACTCGTCGCCGTCGGCGCTTTTGAGGATCGAGAGGCGGTAATCGCCGTTTCTCTCAACCATACCGCTAATGCGGGGCGTCCAGTTGGGGCCGTCCGGCTCGAAAGTGCGAGTGCGGAGCGCGTCCTCAAAGCTCTTTCCCTCGCGGATAAACTCCGCAACGGTATCGGTCTGGTCGCCGTTGGTGACGATCAGGCGGTCGCCGACCTTACGGACGGGGTGGTAGATGATGAGACTGGGGTCGACCATTTTAGAAGGATCGAACGCTTCGGTGCGGATTCCGTCCGGCTCTTCAACAAAAACGCGGTTGCGGGAATTTTCGCTCCGGCCCATGATAAAGTAGCCGACAACGGCCTTTTTCCCATCCTCGCTCCGGCCGATAACGATGCCGCGCCCGGGATAGCTGTTCTCTCTAAGCTCTTTTGCAAGATCGATCATGATTGCGTCTCCTTTTTGGATCACTGTTTATTTCGAGTATATTTTGAGTCCTGCGGGGCAGGACGGATCAAACGGATTTGTAGACCCACTTATGTATGGATTTTTAAAAATTTCTGAGCGATTCTCTCGCCATTAGGTTTTTAAGGTGGTTCTTTATCGCTTTTTTCACCGGCGTGTAGCCGAGTTTTCACCCACACGAGAGTTTTGACGGTTTTCAAGCCCCACAGAGGGTGCTTGAAAATATCGGTCGCTCCAACCGACAAATCGAAATTCTGTATGTAAGCTTTGCGCAGAGCAAAGCTTAATAGACTTTAGCTATGTTTCCTTCAACGTGGATCTTGCCTTCACAGAAAAGCCGTGCCGCTTTCGGGAGCAGCTTCCATTCGACATTTTCCATGACCCGCCGCTGAAGCACCTCGGGGGTATCGTCGTTTTCGACCGGAACCGTTCCCTGAAGGATGATCGGGCCGCCGTCGCAGACTTCGTTGACAAAATGGATGGTCGCGCCGGTCACCTTTACCCCTGCCGCGAGCACCGCCTCATGGACGTGGAGCCCATAGTAGCCCGGGCCGCAGAAGGACGGGATCAGCGCCGGATGAACGTTCATAATCGCGTTCGGAAATGCCTGCGCCATCTCTTCGCCCAGAATGACCATAAATCCGGCAAGGATCACAAGATCCGCCTTTTCCGCTTTCAGAAGCTCGACCATCTGATGGGTATATTCCTCTCTCCCGACGCCCTTTTTCGGAAGGGTGACGGTGCGGATGCCATTATCGGCCGCGCGGGTCAGCGCATAAGCCGACGGAGAAGAAGAAATCACACAACTGATCTTTCCGGGGCCGAGTTCGCCTCGTTTTTCCGCGTCGATCAGTGCCTGAAGGTTGGTGCCGCCGCCCGACACCAGCACAACGATGTTTTTCATCTGAACAGGTTCCTTTCCATAAAAAGCCCTATTTATAGTATAATCAATGTCTCCTGCCCCGTCAAGAAAAAGTTCCGGCTGCCGGGAGTCATCATGACGCAAAAAGGAGTCCCCCGCAATAAAGAGACTCCTTTTGGATTCTAAGCGCGATTATTCGAGAATAACGCCCTCGTCGCTTTCGACCAGTTCGCCCAGACGGTAAGCCTCGATGCCCTGTGCCTTCAGCGTTTCAATCGCTTTCTCAGCGTTTTCGGGCGCAACAACAGCGACCATGCCGACACCCATGTTAAAGGTGTTGAACATATCATGCTCGGAGATGCCGCCTTTTTTCTGGATCAGGTCAAAGATCGGAAGAACCTTTACGTCCTTGATCGCGATCTTCGCCGCAAGGCCGTCTTTGAGTGCCCGCGGGATATTCTCATAGAAGCCGCCGCCGGTGATATGAGCGACCGCTTTAACGCTGACCGTCTCAAACAGGTTCAGCATCGGTTTTACATAGATCTTGGTGGGGGTCAGAAGCGTCTCGCCCAGCGATGCGCCCAGTTCGGGAACAACGGAGGTAAGGTCGGCGTTTTCGATGTCGAAAACCTTTCTGACCAGCGAGAAGCCGTTGGAATGAACGCCGGTAGAGGGCAGAGCAATCAGCACATCGCCCGCCTGCTCGGTGTTTTTATCGAGAACTTTGCTGCGGTCAACGATACCGGTCGAATAACCGGCAAGGTCGTACTCATCCTCGGGCATCAGACCGGGATGCTCAGCAGTCTCGCCGCCGACCAGCTCACATCCGGCCTGAACGCAACCTTCCGCAACGCCCGAAACGATCTCGGCGATCTTCTCGGGGTAATTCTTGCCGCAGGCGATATAGTCAAGGAACAGAAGAGGCTTCGCGCCGCAGCAGATGATGTCGTTGACGCACATGGCAACGCAGTCGATACCGATGGTGTCATGCTTGTCCATCATCATGGCAAGTTTGAGCTTGGTGCCGACGCCGTCCGT
The DNA here is from genome assembly GCA_022770625.1 of Oscillospiraceae bacterium. GTDB lineage: Bacteria > Bacillota > Clostridia > Oscillospirales > Ruminococcaceae > Faecivivens. Next base: position 29,944 of record JALEHK010000039.1, read on the forward strand.
ACCGGAGACGAGAACCGGATGCTCGATCCCGGTCAGGTCAAGAGCAAGCATTCCGCCGAAGCCGCCGATCTCATCGATACCGGCGCTGGTCTTGGTTCTGGCGACGTGCGCCTTCATCAGTTCAACGGATTTATAACCTGCGGTTACGTCAACACCCGCAGCTTTATAGCTTTCGCTGTAGCTTTTCATCAATTTTATTCCTTTCCGTCGGGTTATTCGCCCATCAGTCTTCTCATGACTTCCTGATAAGCTTCTTCAGCGCCGCCGAGGTCTCTGCGGAAGAGATCCTTGTCCAGATGCGCATGGGTCTTAACGTCCCAGAAGCGGCAGGTGTCGGGGCTGATCTCATCGGCCAGAACAAGGGTGCCGTCGGAGGTCTTGCCGAACTCGAGCTTGAAGTCAACGAGGATGATGCCCAGTCCCAAGAGGTACTCTTTCATCATATCGTTTACTTTGAAAGCGTATTCCTTGATCTGCTCGATCTCTTCGGGAGTAGCAAGGCCGAGAGCGATCGCATGGTAGTCGTTGATCAGCGGGTCATGGAGATCATCGTTTTTGTAGGAGAACTCGATGGTCGAGATCTTGAGGTCGGTGCCTTCCTCAACGCCGTAGCGCTTGGAGAAGGAACCGGCAGCGATGTTGCGGATAATAACCTCCAGCGGAACGATGGATACCTTTTTGACAACGGTTTCACGATCGGAGAGCTGCTCGACGAAATGGGTCGGAACACCGACTTTTTCGAGCTTCTGCATCATGAAGTTGGACATCTTGTTATTGATGACGCCCTTACCGACGATGGTGCCTCTCTTTTTGCCGTCCAGTGCGGTCGCATCGTCTTTATAGGAAACGATGACGAGGTCGGGGTCAGCGGTAGCGAAAACCTTTTTTGCTTTTCCTTCATAAAGCTGCTCTAATTTTTCCATTGTAATCAGACATCCTTTCAGATTTTCAGATTCGGGGTTCATGATATGGATCAAAGAGGAGAACGCTCCTCCCGGATAGACTTTTTTACATAGCGGCGGCTTCCTCAGCGATCCGCTTATCCTTTTCGGCAACGCCCGCTCTCATCGCTTCCTTATTGGTCTCGAGTTTAGCTGCAAGCGTTTCGTCCGAAAGGGCGAGCATCTGGATTGCGAGGAAAGCTGCGTTCGCGGCGCCGTTTACTGCAACCGTCGCGACCGGAATGCCGGAGGGCATCTGTACGGTGGCCAAAAGCGCGTCCAGCCCGCCGAGACCGGCCGACTGGATCGGGATCCCGATGACCGGAAGGGTGGTGTGAGCGGCCAGAACGCCTGCGAGATGCGCTGCCATACCGGCTGCGGCAATAATCACGCCGAAACCGTTTTCCTTCGCGTTTTTCGCAAACTCAGCGGCTTCTCCGGGCGTGCGATGGGCAGAACAGACATGCACCTCGACCGGAACACCATATTCCTTGAGGGTCGCAACTGCTTTTTTCACAACGCTCCAATCGGAGTCGCTTCCCATGATAACGGCAACTTTTTTCATCAGAATCCATCCTTTCCAGCGGCTTTCGGCTCCGTACAAACGAAAAAGCCGCAAACTGAAAAAGCATCAACGCTTTCCCAAAAAAGTTCGCGGCGGGAGCGTCCCCATGGATCGGGAACAGCTCTTCTCAGCCGGCGCCGTATGAGCGCCGTCACAATGAAATCGGGCGCCCTTGCCATGACAACAAATTCATCTCTATTCTTATTCTACATGAGCGCTCCGGATTTTTCAATACGGATATTTTACAAACGTATCTATTTATAACAGAGGATTTTCGGTACTTTTTTCGTCCATTTCTTCCAAAAAATCCTGCAAAACCTTGCATTTGCAAGTTTTATCCTGCATTTTAAGCCGAATCCGGCGAAAAAGCTCCGTTCTTTCCCGAAAAAAGCGGCGAGCAGACTTGCATTTGAATGAATAATCTAAAATCAAGTCCGGTTAAATCCGCTTACAGATCCGCAATCGCCTGCATCAGCGCCTTCGCCGTTTCCTCATTGATCTTGAGTTCTTCCATCAGTTCCTCAGCGGACGCGGCCTTCATCTTCGGCTTGGTCGGCCAGCGGGACAGCAGCTTTTTGAGCTTGACGTCGCCGATCCCCTTAACCGATTTCAACCGGGAAGCGGTATCGGCTTTTTTATGGAGAATCCGCTGGTAGGCGATCGCATAGCGGTGCACCTCGTCCTGAATATTGGTAACAAGGGTAAAGGCCGACTTCATCATCGAAAGCGCCAACTCCCCTTCCCCGGTCGTCAGGCCGCGGGTACGGTGGCGGTTATCCTTGACCATGCCGAAAAGCGGGACGTCGATTCCCATTTCATCCAGAAGCGGCTGAACGGCGTTGACGTGGCCCTTGCCGCCGTCGAGCAGAACCAGATCCGGCAGCCGGGAGAAAGCGGGGTCCCCGTCCAGATAGCGGGTAAAACGCCGCCGAAGCACCTCCCGCATCGAGCCGTAATCGTCCTGACCGATCACATCGCGGATAGCAAACCGTTTATAGTCTTTTTTCAGCGGACGTCCGTTCTCAAAAACGATCATCCCGCCAACCCGTCCGGTCTCCCCCCAGTTACTGATGTCGTAGGCTTCGATATAGACCGGTGTTGCCGCAAGCCCCAGCAGCTTTTGCAGTTCTTCAAGCGCCGCGATCTCCCGGCCGGTGCGTCGGATCTTATGGGCAAGCTGTTCGCCGGCGTTATTGACCGCCATATCGGAGAGCTTTTTCCGTTCGCCCCTCTGGGGAACGACCGTCTCCACCGCATGACCGCATTGAAGCGCCAGAAATTCCCTGAACATCTCCATATCCTCCGCCGGGGCATCCAGGACGACCGCCTTGGGAATATCTTTTCTTCCGGTATAGTAGCGGTAGATAAACTCTTCCCGCACCTCCGGGACATTCCCTTCCCCATCGAAGGTGAAGTTTTCCTTATCGGCGATCCGGCCTTCCCGGATCTTGAGGAGCACGCAGGAAACGAGCGTCCCATTCTGTGCAAACCCCCACGCGTCCATCTGACGATCCTCGCCGAGAATGACCGTCTGGCGTTCGGTAATCTTTCGGATCGCGGAGATCTGGTCGCGGAGGCGGGCGGCGCGCTCAAAATCCAGCGCATCAGAGGCCGCATACATCTGGCTTTCCAGTTCTTCGACCGACGCGACGTTTCCGCTCCGGATATAATTGACCGCTTCATCAATGATCTTCTGATAGGCTTCCCGGCTCACTTTTCCCTGACAAAGCCCCATACAGCGTTTGATGTGAAAATTCAGACAGGGACGCGCTTTCCGGAAATCCTGAGGGAATTTTCTCCCACAGGTCGGAAGCATGAACACCTGATTGACCTGTTCGGCCGTCTCCCGAACCACATAGGCGCTCATGTACGGTCCGATCAGCAGTCCGTTATCCTGCGGCTTTTGCAGAACCGCCTCGATCCGGGGATAGGGTTCGTCGGTGACATGAATATAATGATAGCCCTTATCGTCCATCAGCAGGATGTTATATTTGGGACGGTAATGCTTGATCAGCGAACATTCGAGAACCAGCGCTTCAAATTCACTTCCGGTCACGATAAAATCGAAATCGTTGACGCAGCTGACCATTTTTTTCGTCTTTTCATTATGAGAGGAATTTTCGCGGAAATAGCTGACGACCCGGTTCTTCAGCGCCTTGGCTTTGCCGACATAAATGATCTCGCCGCTTCTGTCCTTCATCAGGTAGCATCCCGGCTCAAGCGGAAGCAGAAGCGCCTTATGACGCAGCTCATCGATATTCATGCCTATTCCCCCTTCTGGATTTCCGGTCAGCCGATCACGACCGCCCGGCTTCCCATTCCCTGATAAATCTCGTAAAAACGTTCCTTTTCCGCCGTCCATTCCCCATAGATCGGATCGGAAAAGGTCACGGTATTCTCATCCATTCCCGATAAAACGACACAATGCAGTCCGCCGTAAGGATGCGTTTCGCTTCCGTCGGGAAGCGTCCAGGTAAACGCAGTCCGTCTTACATCCGCGAGCTTCTGGGTAATCCAGACGATGACCGGCTGACCGTTCTGAAGATATTCGGATAGCGCATCCAGATCCGCCCCGCTCACCTTCTGAGCGCGCAGAACGCTTCCCTGATCCGAAAGGTACTGATCGGCAGCTCTGATGACCGGCTCTTCAAAGCAATACCAGCCGGAGGTGGTCGCCGGATTCCCGACATACGCTTCTTCCGGATCGGGAACAAGTGTCTTTCCATCCTCATAGCGAATCGCTTCGCAGGGCAGATATTCTTTTGCAAGAAGCGTATGCTCCGCGTCAAATCCGAGATACTGCAAAACTTCCGCAAGGCTCGTAATCTCACAGCCGTTCGGAAGCTCGGGATTCTGTATAACCACCGGTACCGGCAGCAAAACCTTTCCGATCATAAGACCATCCTCCGTAAATGTATATTCCGCGCCGGAAATGTTTACCGTTCCCACCGCCATCGTTCCGTCCGATGAATAATAGCGCGTTCCTTCGTCCGTCCGGACAAAACCGGTCTGAAGGCGACCGAAGCTGTTAAAGCTGTACGGAACGCCGTCGATCATCTGCTCTCCGGTCAGCGCGACGCCGTTTCCGTCCCGGTAATAAATTCCGTCAAAAGCCGTTTCCCAACCGGTGACCGGACGCCCTTTTTCGTCCAGCAAAGCAAACTTTCCCTCTGCTACCGTCAAGCCGGACGCGCGGCTTCCATCCGCGGAAAAGTATTCCCGTCCTTCCGGCGTATCGGCAAAACCGTGCGCCAGAATCCCATTTTCTCCGGCAAAATACCATTTTCCGTCCGCTTCAAAAAGTCCCTCTGCCATGACTCTGTCCGAATCAAAATACCGGGTTCCGGCTTCGGTATGGACAAAACCGGTCTGTGGGCGGCCGTTTTCAAAATAGTAGATGTTCTCTCCATCCGCTTCAGAAAGGATCATCAGCCCTTCCGCCGGATCTCCCTCTTCATCCAGATAAAGCCTTCCGTCTGCGTCCTCCGACCAGCCGGAAAGCGTTTTTTCTTCGTTGGAAACGGTTTCGACCGCCATAACAGGACTTACAGGCGAGGCGCTCAGAAGATAGATCCCGGCTCCGACCGAAAGCGCCGCCAGACACGCACCGGCAAACGCCGCCATCTTTTTTACCTCCGGGCGTTTTTTTGAACCCCCCGGAAACGAATACCGAAGCACCGGATCACCTCCTTGATAAACGGATTATACGATGTTGAACAATCTAATTTTATATCCTATTTTTAGATTATACCAATTTTCGCCATTAATTTCAACCGCTTGACAAAACGGCATGAAAAAAGAAGTGCAGACACGCTGCACTTCTTTCAAATGAAACAGAAATTATTCAGCAAATGCGGATTCGACCAGCTTAACGAGGCTGTCAACAGCAGCCTGTTCATCGACACCGTCCGCGATGATGCGGATATTGGTGCCGCCGACAATCCCGAGGGAGAGAACGCCCAGAAGGGACTTCGCGTTTACTCTGCGCTCTTCCTTCTCGACCCATACGGAAGACTTGAACTCATTGGCCTTCTGGATGAAAAACGTAGCAGGACGTGCGTGCAGACCAACCTGATTTTTGACGGTAACATCTTTCAAATACATACCAAACTCTCCTAATCAAAGAATTGTCCATGGCGCAGGATCTCCGCGCCGGAAGTACGCTTACTCCCCTGAGACGGAAACAAAAATATACACCATATCCAGCCGGCATATACCGTTTTGCTCTTGCCCTGTGTGAGGATTTGAATTTATTATACCACGGATTGGAAAAAGGTCAACGGATTTTCCCTCGATTCTACAAAAATCACGAAATTTTCGTCCGAGCGTTATAACATCGTCCAAGATTTTTTCACATCGTTGTGCATTCTGTACACATTTTTTGCCCATATTTTCCACCGTGCGAACGAATATCAGCGCTTTTTTACCTTCTGCTTGCTATATTTTTTCATCATATCCGGACGCTTTTTGGCTGTTCTATCCAAAGACTGCTGATAACGCCAGGCTTCGATCCGTGCATGATGACCACTGCGCAGAACCTCCGGTACGGCGTCTCCTTCCCAGACCTCGGGGCGGGTATACTGCGGATATTCAAGAAGCCCGTTCATATGGCTTTCGTCCTCATAACAGATATCCGCCGATAGAACGCCGTCGCACAGCCGAACGACCGAATCGACCAGCACCAGTGCGCCCAGTTCCCCGCCGGTCAGCACATAATCTCCGATCGAAACCTCTTCGTCCACGATCCGCTCCAGAATCCGTTCGTCCACCCCTTCGTAATGCCCGCACAGAAGCATCAGATGGGGAATTTCCCGTAGTTCGAGCGCCTTTCCTTCGGTCAGAACGCTTCCCTGCGGAGAAAGATAGATAACGTGCGGGATCGACTGACTCTGGCGGATGATGTCAAGATAGCAGCGATAGATCGGCTCCGGCTGCATGACCATTCCCTTTCCGCCGCCGTACGGGGTATCATCCACCCGGTGATGCTTCGGGTCAGGAGAGTAGTCGCGGATGTTATGACAGTAGATCTCTACCTTTCCCGCCTTTCGCGCGCGGCCGATGATGCTCGTCGAAAGGACGGCTTCGCACATCTCGGGGAAAAGGGTCGCAATATCGATCCGCATCATTCAAAAAGCCCCTTGAGCGGACGGATCACCATCGTTTTTCCCTCAACGTCGGTTTTCACGACGACCTGAGGAATGGCGGGAACATAGCGTGTCACGCCGTCAGCAAAACGAACATGGTAGATGTCGTTTGCACCCGTCTGGGAAACCTCGGTCAGCGTTCCGTATACCTTTTCAGGATCATCGGCATCGACTACCTTCATCCCGATCAGGTCGGCGATAAAGTAAGTCCCCTCTTCCAGTTCAAGCTGATCGCGGTCAAGATAGAGAATCTTCCCGATCAGTTTATGCGCTTCCTCGGGGGTATTGTACCCCTCGATCTTCATAATGACCATCCGTTTCTGGACGCGGGCGCGCTCGATCGTGACCCATTCCCCATCCAGAAACAGCTCTTCAAAATCCGCCAGAAGTTCCGCCGAATCGCACCACGGTTCGACCCTCACCTCGCCCTTTAAGGCGTGAACGGCGACGATCTTCCCCGCTTCCAGCATATTTTCAGGCATTGCCATGATTGTGGCCACCTCTTTCATTTATGATAATTTTTGGAGTTTGTGCATTCTATTACAGGATCGGAATGCCCGCTTCCCGGCATTTTTCCTTTGTTTCCTTATCCCAGACCGAGGACTGAACCTCGCCGATATGTGCGCTTCCGAGCAGCAGCATACAGAGTCTGGACTGGCCGATACCGCCGCCGATCGTATAGGGAAGTTTTCCTTCCAGCAGCGCCTTATGGAACGGAAGAGATCTTCTGTCGTCGCATCCGGCAAGGGTCAGCTGCCGGTCAAGGCTCTCGGGGCTGACGCGGATGCCCATCGACGAGACTTCAAAGCTTTGGGAGAGGGTTTCGTTCCAGAAAAGGATATCTCCGTTGAGCGCCCAGTCATCATAGTCGGGAGCACGCCCGTCATGCGGCTTTCCGCTGCGGAGTTTTCCGCCGATCTGCATCAGGAAAACAGTTCCGACCTCTTTAGTGATCGCGTTTTCCCGCTCCTTGGGCGTTAAATCGGGATAGCGGTCCTCAAGCGCCTGTGTCGTGATAAAGGTGATCTCTTCCGAAAGAGGCTTGCGGCCGGAAAGCTGAGGGAAAATCGCACGAAGGGTCTTTTCCGTCTCACAGATGGCATGGATGATACTGCGCACCGTCCGGCAGAGATATTCGGGCGTCCGTTCGCCTTTGGTGATGACCTTTTCCCAGTCCCACTGATCCACATAGATCGAGTGAAGATTATCCAGTTCTTCGTCTCTGCGGATAGCGTTCATATCGGTGTAGAGTCCGGTGCCCGGCTCAAAGCCGTAGTCGGAAAGCGCCTGACGCTTCCATTTGGCAAGCGAATGAACGACCTGCGCTTCGGTTCCGGTATCCTTGATTTCGAAAGAGACCGGGCGTTCGACGCCGTTTAAGTCGTCGTTTAGGCCGGTCGAAGCTTCAAGAAAGAGCGGTGCAGAAACACGGCGCAGGTTCAGCGCCCCGCACAGCATATCCTCAAACAGCCGTTTGGTCAAACCGATTGCCTTCTGGGTATCATACAGATTCAAAACCGGAGTATATCCTTCCGGAATGATGACTTTGCTCACTTTTATTCCTCTCCTTTATATTTTTACGTACTTATTTTTTGCTTATCAACAGGACAGAAGCTTTTTCAGCGCATCCATCTTTGCAATCGCTTCGTTATAACCTTCCTGATAAAGAGCGTTCAGCTTTCGGACGTCCTTTTCGGTGCGGGCGATCAAGACCGGGCGTGCCGGGCGGATCACGACTGCTTTTCCGGCTTCTTCAAGTGCCTCCACATACCGCACCGAAGCGTTATAGACCTCATGTCTTCGGGCGATCGTCCGCAGAAAGCTCGGATACTCATGATACCAGACCTTGGAAAGGGCGAGGGTGGATTCAGGCTCTTTGACGTACCCTTTCTGGCGGGTCAGGACAACGACCAGCTTATCCGCGCCGTCCCGGATCGCTCTCTCTGCCGGGATCGGATCGGCGATTCCGCCGTCCAGAAGCAGATCTCCCTTATACGGAACCGGCTTTGAGATCAGCGGCAGCGACATGGAAGCGAGAACCGGCTGATACTGTGTCCGAAGATCCTTCGGAACGCGGATATAAACCGGACGCCCAGTAATCATACTGGTGCAGACAGCGATCGAATCGGGGTCGCGTTTTTTATAGGCTTCATAATCGAACGGGATCAGCCGCTCCGGAATCGCGTGAAACATCATCTTTTCACTGAACAGGCTTCCGGACGAGAAAAAATTATCCCAGCTCATATACCGCTTATCGTTGACGTAATTGATGTTGACCGCCCGGCTTCTTCCCCGCTGATGAGAGTAGTAGGAAGTCGCATTGCAGGCGCCGGCCGAAACGCCGTAACAGGTCGGGATCTCGATCTTTTCATCCAGAAAAGCATCCAACACGCCGGAAGTAAAAAGGCCGCGCATCCCGCCGCCTTCAAGAATCAAAGCTGTCATAAAACGCTCTCCTTTCGGGTACTTTTCTTTATTATACACAATCACCCGTTTATTTGCAAGTCTGTGGAAAAAGGCAAATAAGCCTGCCGATTTCACTTTTCGTAAAATCAGCAGGCTTATTTTTGGTTTATGCTGCGTAAAACAGTGGGAAGCTGTGCCTAAGCCTGCTCCCAGACTTTATGAACGAACTTCCTCCCATTCCTTTTCCAGTCCCATACGGGTGTACTGCTCGACCGGTGCGTCGTTTTCCATCATCCGTTTGACCATCTCCAGACGCAGCCGCCGAATCACATCCGCATCCTCGATCGGGTGCATCTCATGAGGATCGTTTTCCAGATCGAACAGCTCGGTTTTCCAGCCCTTCGGGGTATGAGCGTGCGGCAAGACTGTTTCCAGCTCCGGATGCCCCATCTTATTCCCTACCGGGATGTTGCCGCCAAAATAATTCTTGTCCGGGATCTTCAAAAGACGAACTCCCTTAGTAAACGAAAACGGTTCGGAAAGTTCCATCTCCTGAAGCTCGTCCGGATGGAAGCGGGCGCGCATATGCGTCGGCATCAGCGTATAGTTATAAAGCGGCCAGTTATCCTCTTTTGGAGAGAGGATGTATTTATACCGTCCGTCGGTAACCGTGATCTGTGCGCCGAACGCGCCGTAGATGATTGTATCATGCACTGGCTGATTCTCTCTTACCGCCGGAAGAAGGGATTTTCCGTTCATATCCTTCGGGATCGGAAGTCCGCAGAAATCAAGGACGGTCGGCGCATAATCAATCGTCTGGGTCAGCGCCTGACGGTGGCCGGTGGCTTTGGAAACGGGATCGTATACAAAGCAGGGCGTATGCGCAACCTCTTCCAAATTCAGGACATACCCGCTCTTGGCCCACCAGTCATGCTCCCCAAGGAAAAATCCGTGGTCGGTATTGACGATCAGGAGGGTATCCTCCCAGAGATTATACTGATCCATTTTATCCAGTATCCGTCCCAGACAACGGTCGCACATCGTCACAAGCGCGGCATAAGTCTTTCGGACGTGCTCAATAAACGGCCGCTCTTCATCTTTTACCGGCGCATAGGACGGCCAATCAAAAAGCGGTCCATCATATTCTTTCTCGTAAATTTCCTGAAACTCGGGAAGGGTATAAAACGGCTCGTGCGGGTCAAATGTCTCGACATGCAAAAACCAGTTGTCCTCACCGTGGTTTAAGTCAAGAAATTCAACGCCTCCGTTAAAGGTCTTGGTCTGCGGCAGATCGGAAAGCTGTTTCATAAACTGCCGGTTCGCCCAGTCCTGCGGCCAGAGAGAGCCGAGATGCTCCGGCATCGGCGGGGTTTTCATCATTGGCTTCCACGGATCGCCTTCCTGACCGCGGTTGCACTCCCATGTTGAATAACGGGTATGGTAGGTACATCCGCCGTCCTCCCAGTAATGCCCATGGTCGGAAACAAGATGGGTATGGTAGCCGTTTTTGACAAGGATTTCCGGCATCGAGTCGTCATAAGGCTCAATCGGCCCCCATGAGCGGTGAAGGAAATTATACCGCCCGGTATGCAGTTCCCTTCTCGCCGGCATACAGGGCATACTTCCGCAGTAGGAATGGTCAAACGTAACCGCCCGCCGCCCCAAGCGTTCAAAGTTCGGCGCTTTTACCCAATCGCACCCATAATTCGGGAGAAAGCGGGTATTGAGCGAATCGTAGGTAACCATAATAACTTTCATAAAGACAAGGCTCCTTTCATGGAGAATAGAATGTATGCAAAGCGCTGATTCAGTTTTTCATACCGGAGGTCGCAATTCCCGCAACAAAATATTTCTGCGCACAGAGATACACGATCACGATCGGAAGAGAGGTGAAAAGAGTCCCCGCCATCAGCCAGTTATAGTGGGTAGTCGTTGAGCCCTTAAAGTTCTGAAGCCCCAGCTGCACCGTCTTCATCGAATCAGACGTCGTCATAATCAGCGGATAGAAGAAGTCGTTCCATGTTGCAACCGTCTTTAGGATGGTCAACGTTGCCAGAATCGTTACCGACATCGGAATGTAAATCGAATAATAGATCTTGAAGCTCCCGCATCCGTCGATCTTTTCCGCCTCATCCAGCGATTTCGGGAAGGTGGAATAGAACTGACGGCAGAGAAAGATTCCCATCGGGCCTGACAGAAAAGGAAGAATCAACGAGGCGTAGCTGTCCAAAAACCCGGTTCCGCCTTAACCGAAAATATTGTTTCCGCCGAAGCATAGCCCATCTTGTAATACTCAAAGCCGTTTAAGTAGACCTGATGAGCGATGGTGGTCGTCGAGTTCATCGGCCCGCCCTGCGTCAGGATGTATACCTGGCCGAATACCTCAAACGAATGGATGCAGGCCATGACAAAGATAAAGAAGGTCGTAGGTTTGAGCGAAGGAATGGTGATGCTGAAAAACTGCTGGACGGCCGTTTGCCCCGTCAATCGTCGCCGCTTCATAAAGGTAGTCGGGAATGCCCTGAAGTCCGGAAAGGTATAAAACGGCATTGTATCCGAGCGACTGCCAGATCGCCATAATGGCAACGGAGATCATTGCCCATCGCGTATCGGTCACCCATCCGATCGACGGAAGTCCGACCGCGTTCAGCATCCGGTTAAGGATACCCGCCTGCGCGTTGTAGAGATAGCTCCACGCCATGGATACCGCTATCATCGAAAGGATATTCGGCAGGTAAAAAAGTGTCCGGAAAAATCCCCGTCCGCGAATCTTCCGATTCAGCAGAAGCGCCAGAAGCAGAGCCAGCACAATTGTCGGAAGGATCGTCAGCAGCGAATAGTATACGGTATTCCAGATGGATCTCAGAAAGGTCTGATCCCTAAAGATCGCGATGTAATACCGTTTTCGTTCTTCAGCTGATACGCTTTCTGATAGACAAGAGAAATATCCGTTTCCTTTTCCAGAAACGCCTTCATCTCTGCCACTCTTCCGGGTGGAATGATCCCTTTTACCCTGTTCCAGAGCATTTCGGCGCTGAATCGGGCGTCCGGCTTAAAGGGCACGATGTCGCAGGTATCCTGATACCACGAAAGCATCGCCGTCTGAAGCCGCGCAATCTCGGAAAAATATCTTCCGTCGAGCGCCTTGTTTCTCTCTTCAAGCGGATCTTCACGGAGATCGTAAAATTCCAGATTTCCGTGTGCGCGGTAAACGAGCTTATACCGGCCGTCGAAGATCATCGTCCCTTTGCAGTGTCCCGCGTCATCGGACATAGCCTTCTGGCGCGGCCAGTATTCGCCGTTTACATTCTCACCGTGTTTATGAGCGTCATGGTATTCATCGCAGTGCGTCTCCCCGGCATTTCTCCCGCCTTCGCAGAAAACATATTCCCGAAGCGCCGCGCTTCTATCGGCCAGTATCGGACGAAGCGAATGCCCGAAATGGGTGTGCTCGGGTGATACCCCTGCAAAATCCATCGCCGTTGCATAAAAATCGACCAGTTCCGCAAGGCTGTCCGAAACGCCCGGATCGATCGGAACGCCTTTCGGCGGCTTAATCAGCAGCGGAACGTTGACCAGATCATTGGAAAAGGCGTTCTGATTCTTTTCCGGAAGATCATAGTCTCCGGTATAATCACCGTGATCGGAGAAAAAGAAGATGGCGGCGTTATCATACCGCCCGGACTCCTTTAAAGCCCGGATGATCCTTCCGAACTGTTCGTCTACCTTCATGCACATTCCGAGATAGACCGCCCGCAGTTCGTTCCAGTCCTCTTCGGTATACTGCTCCAGACCGATCATGTTTTTCCGGCAGAGGGTCTCGATATACGCCTTTTGCGCGTCCGGAAGATTTTTCGCCCGCGCGCGGAGCTTTTTCCGGTCGATCGCGGAAAAATACGGCTCTTCCACATGATACGGAGGATGCGGATACATCAGCCCTAAAAAAATGCACTGAGGCTCATCCTCCGGAGCGGCTTTGAGCTGAGCAGCAGCCGCATCGACCGCTTCATCATCGGAAGAGTAATTTTTCCCGTTTTCGTCCCGTTTCATCTCTCCCTGATAAAAGGAGTAGAAATTTTTGCTGCCGCGCTCTCCGCGGGGATTCGGATTCACGGTACCGGGAGCCGCCGGAACCGTTCCGCCGTAAAAAATCTCGCTGGCGTGCCGTTCGCAAAGCCCTTTGACCTGACCCGCGACCAGATCGTTTCGGGCGTTCATCCAGACATAATAACCCGCGTCCTTCAGTTCGCTGAAGATACTGCTCTCGCCCTCCTCAAGGAGATAGGCCATCGTCCGGTGTCCGCGGACATGGGGATAAAGCCCGGTTGCAAAGCTGCACCGGCTCGGAACGCAGACGGGATTCTGGCAGAATGCGTTCCGGAAAGAAACCGCCTCTGAAGCGGCAAAAGCATCAAGGTTTGGGGTTATGGACGCCGGATTGCCCAGATGGGCAAGCGCGTCCGCGCGCATCTGATCGGGGTTGAAGATAATAATATCGGGGCGCCGGTTCATAAAAAGACTCCTTTCAGTCAAGAATGACGTTGGAAACAGTATAGCATTTTCTGCACATATTTTCAATGAGTCCAGTCATAAATTTAAGGCATCATGATTATAACCGCCATAAAAACGAAGCCTGCCGCTTCCCTTTTCAGAAAGCGGCAGGCTTTTTATTATGCAAGATCAGTGGAAGCGGCTCTTATGCCTGCTCCCGGATTTTAAACGTCGTTTCTGCAAACGTCCTCATAGGTCTGTCCTTTGACGATTACGCGGTCGGCGCCGTCCTTGACCATAACGACCGGAGGGATCGGATTGCGGTTATAGCAGGAAGCCATCGAATAGTTATACGCGCCGGTGGAAAGCACCGCCATGATATCGCCCGCCTTCGTTTCGGGAAGCGGAACGTTCTCGCCCAGCAGATCTCCCGATTCACAGCACTTGCCCGCGACCGTTACCGTCGTATCTGCCGGAGCGTCCGCCCGGTTGGCGAGGAGAAAATCGTACTTGGACTGGTAGAGGATATAGCGGGGGTTATCGCCCATGCCGCCGTCAACCGAAACATAGGTGCGCACATTCGGGATATGCTTCACTGCACCGACCGTATAAAGAGTCGTGCCTGCTTCGCCGACAATGCTTCTTCCCGGCTCCATCAGAATAAACGGAACCTTTACGCCATGCTTTTCTGCTTTGGCGTGGATCGCCGCAGAAACCGCCTCCATATACTCCGCATACGGAACCGGATCGTCCTCAGAGGTATAGCGGATACCGTAACCGCCGCCGAGATCCAGTTCGTCGATTTCATAGCCGGTCTCCTCTTTGATGGAAGCGATAAAGTCCATCATGACCTCGCCCGCTTTTACGAAAGGAGTGACCTCATGGATCTGGGAACCGATATGGCAGTCTACGCCGCACAGACGGACAGAGGGCGTTTCGATTGCCTTTTTGACCGCCGCCATGGCTTCTCCGGTCTCCAGCGCAAATCCGAACTTGGAATCGATCTGGCCGGTCATGATGAAGTTATGGGTATGAGCGTCGATGCCGGGTTTGACACGAAGCTGTACGTTTGCAATAACATTCAGCTCATCCGCGAAATGGCTGATCCGATCCAGTTCCTCCATGTTGTCCACAACGATCCGTCCGACGTGGTTCTCAAGCGCCATCCGGATCTCTTTATCCGACTTGTTGTTGCCGTGGAAGCAGACCTTTTCCATCGGGAAGCCGACCGAAAGAGCGGTAAACATCTCGCCGCCCGAAACAACGTCTGCGCCCAGTCCCTCTTCATCGGCGATCCGGTACATCTCCTTGCAGCAGAAAGCCTTGGATGCAAAGCAGATCCGGCCGTTTCCACCGTAGAACTTCTCGATCGACGAGCGATAGGCGCGCATGGCTCCGCGGATCTTGTCCTCTTCCATAACGTAGAGCGGCGTACCGTACTTTTCGGCGAGAACGGTCGCATCGACTCCGCCGAGGACGAGATGACCTGCTTCATTTACGGTGATGTTTCTTTCCATTTTCAAATCCCTTTCCTTTTCTGTTTATTTATGTGAAAAAACGACACACATCTTTACGGTTCATCAAAGCCGATATACTCGACCTGAACCTCTTCCATTTCTTCTGCGGAAGATTCGGGAAGAATCTCAGATGCCTCTTCTTCATTCTCTTCAGAATCTTCCTGTCCTGGCTGCTCCGGCAAAAGTTCGGGATGATCCCGACAGAAATCGACCAGCTGCTCCAAAAGTGCCCGAAGGGTATCGACCCCTTCCCCGGTCTTTGCCGAAAACGGGATCAGCGCGACATCTTCGGGAAGTTCGGGAATTTCATCCCGGATCAGGCTCAGACGTTTTTCCCGCTCGGTCTTATTCAGTTTATCGACCTTAGTGAGCGCGATCACAAACGGGATTTCCATCTCGACAAGGAAATGGATCATATCGAGATCCAGCGCAGAAGCCGGATGACGGATATCGATCAGCTGAACGACCATTCCGAGAAAGCGCTCGTCTTCCTTCAGATAGCCTTCGATCAGACCTGCCCAGCGTTCTTTCTCGCTGTGGCCGACCTTCGCATAGCCGTAGCCGGGAAGGTCAACGACATGGAGCTGTCCGTCAAGGTTATAAAAGTTGATCGTCACCGTCTTGCCCGGCTCGGAACTGACGCGCGCCAGTGCCTTTCTCCCCAACAGACGGTTGATCAGAGAGGATTTTCCGACATTGGAACGGCCGGAAAATGCGACCTCAGGGAGTCTTGAGAGCGGGATCTGCTGATGCAGACCATATGCCGCCTCAAACTCGACGTTATGATAATTCATGGACTTTCCTTTCTCTGGCAGCGGAATAAACGCCGCTTATGCCCGGATCGTTCCGCCGCCGACCGAAGACGGGATCGTCGCACCACTTCCGATCTCCGGTTCGGGGAGGGAAGGTTTATGCGGAACGGAAACACTCTTTTTCGGAATCAGTACCCGGTCAAGGATCTCTTCCACCCGTTTGACCGGAACGAACTCGATGTGCTCCTTTACGACCGCATCGATCTCTTCAAGGTCTTTCTGGTTGTCCCAAGGGATAAAGACGGTCTTTAAGCCCCGGCGGTAGGCGGCCATCGACTTTTCACGCAGTCCTCCGATCGGCAAGACCCGGCCGTGAAGGGTGATCTCGCCGGTCATCGCGACATCCGCCCGAACGGGAGTGCCCGAAAGTGCCGATACAAGGCAGGTGGTCATCGTGACACCGGCCGACGGGCCGTCTTTCGGAACGGCCCCTTCGGGCGCGTGGATATGGATATCATTCTTCTTGTAGAAATCAGGATCGATCCCGTATTTTTCGGCAAAACTCCGAACAAGGCTGACCGCGATCTGTGCCGACTCAGTCATGACGTTTCCGAGAGAACCGGTCGTCTGGATCTTCCCGCTTCCGGGGAGAACAATCGCTTCCAGCTCCATCGTCTCGCCGCCGACCGACGTCCACGCGAGTCCGTTGACAACGCCGATCTGCGGATTCTTTTCCATCGCCGAATCGGTAAACCGTTCAACACCGAGCATCTGATGCAGAACCTTCGGGGTGATCGAGACTGACTCTGCCTCTCCCGAAACGATCTTTGCCGCCGTCTTTCGGCAGAGAGAAGCGATCTCACGTTCCAGCTGACGGACGCCCGATTCGCGGGTGTACCCATCGATCAGCGCATACAGTCCCGCCTTGGTCAGCTTCATCTGCGACGCGGTCAGACCGTGCTTTTGGATCTGCTTGGGGAGAAGATGCTTTTTGGCAATATGCCACTTTTCCTCGCGGGTATAGCTGCTCATCTCGATCAGTTCCATACGGTCGAGAAGCGGCTGAGGAATTTCGGAGACGTTATTGGCAGTCGTGATAAAGAGGACATCCGAAAGGTCGAACGGAACTTCTAGATAATGGTCGCGGAAGTTCGCATTCTGCTCCGGATCGAGAACTTCGAGCATCGCCGACGAAGGATCTCCCTTATAATCGGCGCTCATCTTATCGATCTCGTCCAGAAGGATCAGCGGGTTGCGGCTTCCGGCCTGACGGATGGCGTCAATGATCCGTCCTGGCATCGAACCCAAGTAGGTTTTTCTGTGGCCGCGGATTTCCGCCTCATCCCGCACGCCGCCCAGCGAGATCCGAACGTACTTGCGGCCGAGTGCTTCGGCGACCGAACGGGCGATCGAAGTCTTACCGACGCCGGGAGGGCCTGCAAGGCAAAGGATCTGCCCACGGATCTCCGGGGCAAGCTGACGGACGGCGATCGTTTCAAGGATACGCTTCTTGACCTTTTCCATTCCGTAATGGTCGCGGTCAAGGATCTTTGCGGCGTGCGCCACATCATTGTGATCCTCAGTCGCTTCGTCCCAAGGAAGTTCAGTGACCGTTTCCAGATAGGTACGGATCACCTGACCTTCCTGGGACTGAGGCGGCGTACGGTACAGCCGATCGCATTCCCGAAGGAGCTTTTCCTTCGCGGAATCAGAGAGGTGCTGAATCTTCTGAATCTTTTCGGAAAATTCAGCCGAATCTTCCATCGGGTTATCCCCTTCGCCCAGTTCGTCCGAGATGACCCGGAGCTGTTCACGCAGGAAATAATCTCTCTGGTTTTTATCCATCGAATCCTTGACCTGATCGTAAATATCCCGCTCCCAGCCCATGACCGAGACTTCCCGGTCAATGATGCCGACCAGCATTCCGACTCGGGTCGCAAGATCCGGCTCTTCCAGAAGCGCCTGCTTGTCCTCGACCTGTAAAAAGAGGTTCTGGACAAGCTTGTCGTAAAGCCCCTTGATCGTCTTTTGACTGATGATCGAAGCGATCAAGTCGCCCGGCATCTTGGGTACCATGTCGGCGTAATCGTCAAAGCAGTGGAGCAACGCCCGCATCATGCCTTCCTTTTTCTCATCCGACACATCCAGCTCGTCGTTATCATAAAGGCGGCGGACTTCAGCGGTATAGTATTCTCCGTCCATGGTATAATGAATGGCTTCCGCCTTATAAAGTCCTTCGACCATCACGCGAACCGAATCCTTACCGGAATTCAGAAGCTGAACGATCCTCGCGACAACGCCGACTGTGTAAAGATCGTCCTCCTTCGGTGTTTCTACCGTAAAATCCTTCTGTGCGGCAAGAAAGATCTGCCGGTCGCCCTCCATCGCCTGACGGATGGCCTTGATCGACTGTTCTCTTCCGACATCAAAATGGAGCGTCATACCCGGAAACATGACGATTCCGCGCATGGCAAGCGCCGGGAGGACCTTCATCTGTTCTCTTCCTTCGTTTTCCATAAAATATCCCTTCTGTTCTATCTCTAAGAAGGAGCGGCTGGCTGCCGTTCCATAAACGATTTTGTACGTTTGAAACGCCTTTCTGTCGTTTCCTCTCGGATAACGACGGATAAAGCTATTCAGTGTCTATTATACATGATTGCTATAAAAAAAGCAACTGTCATAAATTGCCGGTATTCGGGAAATTTAGCAGTCTCCTTCTCCGTTTGCAAAATATAGCCGTAGAAAAAAGCAGTCTAAAGTCTCCGCAATCCTTTTTCATACATATTTCATAGGCTTTATGCCGCTTTTCTGTACGGTGACAAACCGCTGTTCCTCCGCATAGAATAAGGATACAGCGCGTGTACCGACCGAAAGTGCCACACGAAAGGAGCCGGGTGCAGAATTTCTGCCGCGAAAAGCCCATCTCATTCCTGCAAAAGGCGCTTTCGTTCATATAAAAAGATCAAACCGGCAGGCATCTCTATCTGCTGGTTTGATCTCTGAAAAAAAGAAGCGGTGAAAAAATCCATCTTTCGGAATGTTTTCACCGTTTTTACTTTTTCTTTTCACTTTTACTCAGCCAGTGCATCGATCACAGCTCTGGCTGTCCGCTCTTTCAGTTCAAGCATTCCGGCCTGATGACCGGAAAAAATATCGAGCGAATGAGCGTCCGAGTCGGAAATGATCCGATACCCTTTTTCCGGCGGACGATAGCCTTTTTTTATCCCGGCCGGACTGATCTCAACGGTACGCACCTCTAATTCCGGCGGGATCATACCGAGACTGGAAATGACCGAATAAGCGTTTTTATCGATATGAGCCGGGATCGGAAGCCCGCCGTAACTCCGGACAAGCGAAAAAACTTCTCCGATCGAGAGACGGGTCGCGTTGATAAGCAGTTTTTCCAGCTCGCCGACAGGATGATCTTCCGCATCCATGATGATCTGGCGTCCGAAAATATCGGGACGGTTTTTGACCGGCGGAAGCGCATCATAGAGGATATCGCTGACCGCGAGAGCCGACGGAAGATCCGGAAAAAGCGAAAGAATATGCGCTTCCTCGGCCGTTGTGATCTCAATCGCGGGAACCAAAAGGATTCCTGCCTGCTCCGCAAGTTCCGCGATAGCCGGAAGCTGACGAGCGGTATTATGATCGGCGACCGCCAATAGCTGAAGTTCCAGAATCTGCGCCATCCCGACAATATTATTCGGAGTCATTTCTTCTTCTCCGCAGGGAGACAGGCAGGAATGAATGTGCAGATCATAAGAAACGGTCACAAATTCGGAAACCGGAACCGTTCCGGACGCTAACACAGCCCCAGCTCCTTTCCGAGTTTCACGGCGATCGAAAAAGAGGTCTCTTTCGTTTCAAGGACGCAGACCTCCTGTTCTCTCGCTTTCAGGAGCGACGGCTTATCAAAATGCATTCCCTCACAGAGGATGATGCAGGAAACATCCGCCAAAACGGCAACGGCGATCGTATTGATGTTGGCCATGACGGTAATAAAGGCGTTATCCTCCTGCGCCCGTCCCATGACCATACTGAGCAGATCCCCGCAGTATCCGCCGTTGATCTTCCGGGTATCGCCGTTTCCCAAAACAGCGACTTCAATATCATATTTAGCTGCAAATTCGATCGGTGTCACAAAGGACGCCTCCTTTTTATACCTTATTTATCTTCATTGTCCTGCTCTCTGAACGGAGCCGGTACGGAAATGCTCCGGAATACGCAGTCATCGACCGACGCAAGTCCCCGGACAACATCCTCCGCCAGCGCACGGCAGGACGGGGCGCCGCAGGAGCCGCAATCCAACCCTTCCAGCGAAGCGGTAATCTGTTCGACCTGCTCCATCTTCCGCATCGCTTCAAAAACGTCGTCATCCAGTTTGAGCACCGGTACAAATTCAAGCGGCACATCCCAGCAGAGCGCTTCTTCCGAATGTCCGTTGGAGATCAGGTCGGCGTCCTCCAGATGGTTGAGACTGACCGGAAGGTTTTTCCGGATCCGGTAGAGCTTGGTTTTGGCGACATACGGGTTTTCTACATTTAATACCCCGCCGACACATCCGCCGGCGCAGGCGTCCAGTTCGATAAAATTGACATCCCGGAATTTCTCGTCTTCCAGATCCTCAAGCACCCGGATCACGTTTTCGATCCCGTCTGCCGCAAGGTAATTGTCTCCGATCAGACCGGCCGACTCGCCGCCGCTGCTTCCCCAGGAGATGCCGATTCTTCCCGCTTCCGAAAGAAAGCGCAAATTTTTCTCCGCCGCCTCTTTCATATAGGAAAGAAGCCGGGGATAGATGCTGCTGACGGCAATCGCTCCATCAACCGCGCTTTTCTCTGTGCCGAGTGGCATCCGGATAGCCGTGACCTTTGCCGGACAGGGGCTTAAAAAGATCGCGCCGATCTTTTCAGGCGGAAGGCCCGTTTTTTCTGCCGCTGCGCGTTTTGCGAGACGGGCGGCAACCTCAAGCGGAGCGTTGAGCGGAAGGATGTGATCGATCAGGCTCGGGAAACGGACGCGGATCAGTCTTGTGACCGCCGGGCAGGCAGAGCTGATGACCGGACGCGGAAGCGCACCCTCCTCCATCAGCTTTCGAGTTGCAGCGGAAACGATCTCCGCCGCCCTTGCTACCTCGTACACCTCATCAAATCCGAAATCAATCAGCGCGTTCAGAACAATGTCAACGTCCTCGAGATTATTGAACTGTGCGACAAAAGAGGGGGCGGGAAGGGCGATGGTATACTCAAATTTCGAGAGGATCGAAAGCTTATCGGAGGTCGCTCTTTTCGCATGGTGCGGACATACGCGGATGCATTCGCCGCAGTCGATGCAGCGCTCGGCGATGATCTGAGCTTTTTTATTCCGCACCCGAATGGCTTCAGTCGGACATCGTTTTATACAGTTGATGCATCCCCGGCATTTATCCCGATCGAGCGTGACCGAGTGAAAAAACTCCTGCATCTTGCCTTACCTCCCTGCCCCAAGGATTTTCCGGCGGTCAGATCCGCACGGTCATATAAACGGTCGTACCGACTCCGACCGTCGATTCGATTTTCATCTCGTCGGTGTTTTTCTTCATATTCGGCAGCCCCATTCCCGCGCCGAATCCAAGCGCCCGCACCTCATCCGCGGCGGTAGACCATCCGGCCTGCATCGCCTGTTCGATGTCGGGTATGCCTTTTCCCGTATCGCGCAGCACCATTTCGATCCGGTCGGGCGTCATCTCAACGTCGATCTTTCCGCCGTCGGCGTGAATGACCATGTTGATCTCCCCTTCATAAAGCGCGATCGAAACCCGCCGGATGACATCCGGCGAAACGCCCAGCGCACGGAGCTTTTTCTTTAAATTGGAGGATGCTTCACCCGCACGGGTGAAATCGCTCCCGTCTACGTCATATGTCCAATGAAGCGCACTCATCCGCTTTTCCTCCCCGCAAGCCGCCTTCCCACAACAGCCCGCAGGCGGTGAACATCCGGTGGGCGGTCGAAAGCAGCACCATTCCGCGCCGCTGTGCCAGCGCGATCATGTCCTCATCCGGCTCTTTCCCCCGGACAAAAACGATACAGACCATATCCATCATATCGGCCGTGCGAACCGTCTGGATATTAACCAGACCGGTCAGAAGTACGGCCTGATCTTTGACATAGGCCAGCACATCGCTCATCATATCCGAACCGCAGGCCTCATGCACCTCGGTTTCCAGATTTTCTTCGCCGCAGATCAGCTTTGCATCCAAAAGCCGCATAACGTCGTTTACATTCATCGCAGTCCCTCCCAAATCGATCATTTTGTTTTTACAGGTCGAAAAATATATGTCCGCGTATATATGGCTTCCTTTCACTAAAACGCGGATTTTTGATGTTTCTATTATAGTGTATATTTTGGCAATATGCAAGACTGTCTGATTTGTTAAAGAGATTTTTGTGATATTCTTCTAAAAAAAATCAAAAAGGTTGTATAGGAACAGCACTGGTATTTTGCAAAAAAAAATGGTATACTTAGTAAAAAGCATGGTATGCAATTCCCAAAAGGCATTGCACAAGGCTAACTGAAAAGGATTTTTTCTTCTTCAGTATTCCTTTAACGCATATATGTATCTCAAGGAGGTTTTCCCTTATGGCTAACAAAAAAGCCGGTATCCTTTTTAAGGACACGCCGGAACAGAGCAAGCGGCTGCAAGCCGTCATCGCTGAGCGCAAGGATCAGCCCGGTGCGCTGATGCCAATCCTTCAGCAGGCTCAGGAAATCTACGGCTATCTTCCTATCGAGGTTCAGACCACGATCGCGCAGGCACTGGATATTCCGCTGGAAGAGGTCTACGGCGTTGTTACTTTCTACGCCCAGTTCTCCCTCTATCCCAAAGGACAGTACAAGATTTCTGTATGTCTCGGCACCGCCTGCTATGTCAAGGGCTCCGGCTCGATCTATGACAAGCTCCAGCAGCTTCTCGGCATCGGCGGCGGCGAATGTACGCCCGACGGAAAGTTCTCTCTGGATGCCTGCCGCTGTGTAGGCGCCTGCGGACTGGCTCCGGTCATGACCGTCAACGATGAAGTTTTCGGAAAACTGACAGCCGATGACGTTCAGGGTATTCTTGAAAAATTCGGATTTTCTGCTTAACAGTTCTATCAGGTTATAAACGCCCGATTCGTTACTTACATTTTATTATCCTGTAAAGAGAGGTGCGCCGATGCAGGAGCTTTCTCTCAACGTTCTGGACATTGCCCAGAATTCTGTCCGGGCGGGTGCAAGCCTCGTTCGGATCACCCTTGATGAAGATAGAGAAAAGGAAACGCTTATGATTTCTGTTGCCGATGATGGCTGCGGAATGACCGAGGAACAGGTAAAAAGCGTGACCAATCCCTTTTTCACCACCCGCACTACCCGGAAGGTAGGGCTTGGGATTCCTTTTTTTAAGATGGCGGCAGAAGCGACCGGCGGAAGCCTGACCATCCATTCGACCCCCGGAAAAGGCACCGAGACCCGCGCCTTTTTCCATACCGGGCATATCGATATGCTCCCGGTCGGAAATATGGCGGAAACAGTCGAGATGCTGATCACGATGAATCCGGATATGGACTTTTTATATGTCCATTCGGTCGGAAACGAGCAATTTACGCTGGACACAAGAGAAATCAAAGCGGTTCTCGAGGATGTCCCGATCAATTCTCCCGAAGTCGCGTCTTTCATTAAAGAGACGCTTGCAGAAGGAGAAGCGGCTTTGTAAAGCCAAATGAAAGGATTGATTGTTTTATGAAGAGCCTGGAAGAACTCAAAGCGATCCGGGATCGTGCACGGGTAAGCGTTCACCTGCGCAAGGAAAACTCTCCCGACAGCATCCGCGTAGTCGTTGGTATGGCTACCTGCGGCATTGCAGCCGGAGCAAGACCTGTTCTTGCGGCGTTTACCGAAGAAGTCAATAAACGCGGCCTCCAGAATGTTATGGTCACCCAGACCGGCTGCATCGGCCTTTGCCAGTATGAACCGATCGTTGAAGTCTATCAGCCCGACGGCAAGGTTACGACCTACGTTAAGATGACTCCCGATAAGGTCGGACGGATCGTTACCGAGCATCTTGTCAACGGCAGCGTAGTCGATGAATACACCATCGGCAGTATCGGCAATCTGAAATAAGGAGGCAGCTTCATGTATCGTTCTCATGTTCTGGTCTGCGGAGGCACCGGATGCAGTTCCTCTAACAGCCAGCAAATCATCGACGCGCTCGAAACCGAAATCGCGGCAAAGGGTCTGTCCGAGGAAGTTAAAGTCGTTAAGACCGGATGTTTCGGTCTGTGCGCCCTCGGCCCCATCATGATCGTTTATCCGGAAGGTTCTTTCTACTCGGAAGTCAAGCCCTCCGACGTTCCCGAAATCGTTGAGGAGCATCTGCTCAAAGGCCGTATCGTCAAACGTCTCCTCTATAAAGAAACCGTTCAGGAAGACAATACCGTCAAATCTCTTAATGAAACCAACTTCTACGCCAAGCAGCATCGTGTCGCGCTCAGAAACTGCGGCGTTATCAACCCCGAAAATATCGATGAATATATCGCAGTGGACGGCTATGCTGCACTGGGCAAGGTTCTGACCGAAATGACCCCTCAGCAGGTTATTGACGTGATCCTCGCATCCGGTTTACGCGGACGCGGCGGCGCAGGCTTCCCCACCGGAAGAAAGTGGAGCTTTGCGGCTGCAAACCAGGCCGATCAGAAATATGTCTGCTGCAACGCCGACGAAGGCGACCCCGGCGCATTCATGGATCGCTCGGTTCTCGAAGGCGACCCCCACGTTGTTCTGGAAGCTATGACGATTGCCGGTTACGCAATCGGCGCAACTCAGGGCTATATCTACGTCCGCGCAGAATACCCGATCGCCGTTCATCGTCTTCAGATCGCCATCAAACAGGCGCGTGAATACGGTCTGCTGGGCAAAAATATCTTCGGCACCGATTTCAGCTTTGACATCGACCTTCGTCTCGGCGCCGGCGCATTCGTCTGCGGCGAGGAAACCGCACTGATGACCTCAATCGAAGGCCACCGCGGCGAGCCCAGACCCCGTCCTCCTTTCCCCGCTGTCAAAGGTCTGTTCCAGAAACCGACCATCCTCAATAACGTAGAAACCTACGCAAACGTTCCTCAGATCATCCTCAAGGGCGCCGAATGGTTCTCTTCGATGGGTACCGAGAAGAGCAAAGGCACTAAGGTGTTCGCACTCGGCGGCAAGATCAACAACACCGGTCTGGTCGAAGTCCCGATGGGCACGACCCTGCGCGAAATCGTCGAAGAGATCGGCGGCGGTATCCCCAACGGCAAGAAGTTCAAAGCAGCTCAGACCGGCGGTCCTTCCGGCGGATGTATCCCCGCTCAGTATCTCGATATCCCGATCGACTACGATAACCTTATCTCTATCGGTTCGATGATGGGTTCGGGCGGTCTGATCGTCATGGACGAAGACACCTGTATGGTCGATATCGCCAAGTTCTTCCTCGAGTTCACGGTCGATGAGTCCTGCGGCAAGTGCACCCCCTGCCGTGTCGGTACCAAGCGCCTGTATGAGATCCTCGACAAGATCACCCGCGGCGAAGCGACGATGGAAGATCTCGACAAGCTCGAAGAGCTCTGCTACTACATCAAGAACAACTCGCTGTGCGGCCTCGGCCAGACGGCTCCCAACCCGATCCTTTCCACCCTTCGTTACTTCAGAGACGAGTATGTCGCTCACATCAAGGACAAGACCTGCCCTGCCGGCGTCTGCAAGCACCTGATGAAGTACACAATCGATCCTGATAAGTGCAAAGGCTGTACTCTGTGTGCGCGCAACTGCCCGGTCGGCGCAATCAGCGGCACTGTCAAACAGCCCCATGTCATCGACTCCGCCAAGTGCATCAAGTGCGGCGCCTGCATGGAAAAATGCCGTTTCGGCGCAATCAGCAGAAAGTAAAGCTGCGTAAACAAGCGATAAGGATCACTTTTTATGGTACGGGAATCCATTTTCCCGCCTAATCCGGAGTCAGAAAGGGATATCTGAGATGATCAATTTGAAAATTAACAACATCCCGGTCTCTGTCGAGCCAGGCACAACCATTCTGGAAGCCGCCAGACAGCTCGGGATCAATATTCCTACCCTTTGTTACTTAAAGGACATCAACGAGATCGGTGCCTGCCGTATCTGCACCGTTGAAGTCAAGAACGCCAAGGGTCTTCTTCCTGCCTGTGTTTACCCCGTAAACGAAGGCATGGAAGTTTTCACCAACACCAAAAAAGTCCTCGACGCCCGTAAGAAAAACCTGGAGCTTCTTCTCTCGGTTCACCACAAGGAATGTCTTTCCTGCCCCAGAAGCGGCAGCTGCGAATTCCAGAAGCTGTGCAACGACTACGGCATTTCGGACGAGCACGTTTATGAAGGCGAGAAAAACAAATACGAGATCGATGATACCGCTGCGCATATGATCCGCGACAACTCCAAGTGCGTTCTCTGCCGCAGATGTGTCGCTGTCTGCCGCAAGTATCAGGACTGCGGCGTTATCGGCCCGATCGACCGCGGCTTTAAGACGCATATCGGCTCGGCGTTTGAAAGAGATCTGGGCGAAGTCGCCTGTGTCTCCTGCGGTCAGTGCATCGCTGCCTGCCCGACCGGCGCTCTCCAGGAAAAGGATATGACCGATGAAGTATGGGCGGCTCTGTCCGATCCCGAAAAGACAGTCATCGTTGAGACCGCTCCCGCTGTCCGCGTTGGTCTCGGCGAATCCTTTGGTCTGCCGATGGGCACGAATGTTGAAGGCAAGATGGTCGCGGCTCTCCGCAGAATCGGCTTTGCAAAGGTATTCGACACCGTTTTCGGTGCCGACCTTACCATTATGGAAGAAGCCAACGAGCTGGTTGAACGGATCAAGAACGGCGGTACGCTGCCGATGATCACCTCCTGCAGCCCCGGCTGGGTCAAGTATTGTGAGCATTACTTCCCCGATTTTATCCCCAACCTCTCGACCTGCAAATCACCCCAGCAGATGTTCGGCGCAGTCGCCAAGACCTGGTACGCCGAAAAGATGGGCATCGACCCCAAGAACCTCGTTGTCGTTTCGATCATGCCCTGCACCGCGAAGAAATTCGAAATCGGCCGTGACGATCAGGCAGCCGCAGGCGTTCCTGACGTCGATATTGCACTGACCACGAGAGAACTGGCGAAGATGATCAAGGCTTCCGGTCTTGATTTCAATCTCCTGCCCGACGAAGAGTTCGATAAGCCTCTGGGTCTGGGCGCAGGCGCAGGCGTTATCTTTGGCGCAACCGGCGGCGTTATGGAAGCGGCGCTGAGAACGGCGAACGACTGGCTGACCGGCACCGACACTCCTGCTGAGAAGATGGACTTCTCGGCGGTACGCGGTACCGAAGGCATCAAGGAAGCGACCTATACCGTCGGCGGCGTTACCCTGAAGGTTGCGATCTGCTCCGGTCTGGCAAACGCCAAGAAGCTCCTTACCGCGATCAGAAACGGTGAAGCCGATTACCAGTTCATCGAAATCATGGCTTGCCCCGGCGGCTGTGTCAACGGCGGCGGACAGCCTTTTGTTCCCGCATCGGTCAAGAACTTTGTGGACGTTCGTGCGGTTCGTGCAAAGGGCCTCTACTCTGAGGACGAAGCTATGACACTGCGGAAATCTCATCAGAATCCCGATGTTCAGCAGCTGTACACCGAGTTCCTCGGCCAGCCCGGCAGCGAAAAAGCACATCATATCCTGCACACTTCTTATGTTGCAAGAAAGCGTTATTAATTGATACGCTCAACGGAAGAAGAATCTGAAAAACGGATTCTTCTTCCGTTTTTTCTTTTTCAAAAGTTTATTTTCCCCTTGACAATTCAAAAATCGTGCGATATAATAAACTCAAGTTAGCTAATTCGGATAGCTATTCTGGAAAGATATTAGGAAAGGAGGTCTCCTATTGGATTACGACAAAATGGCCGATGAACTGCTGACGCTTGCCGCCAAATACCGTGCCAACGATCTTAACCGTCACATTAACGATGCCATTCACGGCGAACACATGATTCTGGGTCTTGTCTATCACAGCGAAGGAATCGCACCCGGTGAGCTTGCGGTAAAAATGAATGCATCAACTGCATACATTGCCAAACTTCTCCGCAATATGGAAGAAAAAGGACTCCTGATCCGAACAACCGATCCTTCCGACCGGAGAAGAACGCTGATTACACTGACTGAAAAAGGCAGAGAAAAAAGCAAACAGGATATATCCTTTATTCATAACAGAGTAAAGGAAATGCTTGAATATCTCGGAGAAGAAGACGCAGAAAATTTTATCCGAATTCTCCGTAAATTTTCCAAATTGGACTGTGAACAGCATTAAGCGGCAGCAGCCTTTACCGGCCAGCCGCTTTTTCAAGAATAAATAGCTAACCCTTTTAGCTAAATTAGTTCATAAAATTCACGGGTTGGAAATAAAATCCAGACAGAAAGGAATCACAAAGATGACAAAACTTTTTCGCTATCTGAAAAAGCGGGAGTGGGCAATGGCTGCCGTATCTCTCGTTTTTATCGTTGCGCAGATCTGGCTCGACCTTCGGCTTCCCGAATACATGAGCGAGATCACCATACTCGTACAAACCGAAGGAAGCGTCATGTCGGACATTCTCTCGGCGGGCGGAAAGATGCTTGTATGTGCACTGGCCAGTATGCTGCTGGCGATCGCAACCGGCTTTTTCTCGGCCATAATCGCCGCTTCGATCAGCCGGACGCTTCAGGATAAGCTTTACCACAAAGTCCTCTCCTTTTCGAGCGAAGAGGTCGGACGCTTCTCGACCGCCAGCCTGATCACCCGCACCACCAACGATGTCTCCCAGATCCAGATGGTCTTTGCGATGGGACTTCAGCTGATTATCAAAGCGCCGATCACCGCTGTCATGGCGATCATGAAGATTCAGAACAAAGGAAACTGGCAGTGGACGGCCTTAACCGCCGGAGCAGTCGTGATCCTCCTTTGCGTCGTTCTCTTTCTCGTTCTTTTCGCCCTTCCGCGGTTTAAGAAGATGCAGCGGCTGACCGATAACTTAAACCGGATCACCCGCGAAAATCTGACCGGTCTGCGGGTCGTCCGTGCTTACAACGCAGAAAAATATCAGGAATCGAAATTTACCGATGCCAATAACGAACTGACCCGGAACAACCTTTCCGCCAACCGCGCGCTCGCGATCATGAGTCCGCTGATGAGTCTGGTCATGAACGGGATCTCTCTTGGCATCTACTGGATCGGTGCCTATCTGATCGATGCGGCCGGAATGCAGGATAAACTCACCATCTTCTCGAACATGGTCGTCTTTTCGTCCTATTCGATGCAGGTCATCATGTCGTTTATGATGCTCGCGGTCATCTTTGTCATGCTTCCCCGCGCACAGGTCGCGGCCGGACGTATCCTTGAGGTTCTGAACACTGAACCGACTCAGAAAAACGGCAGTGTTACGACTTCTGATGAGCAGAAAAAGGGCGAGATCGTTTTCGACCATGTTTCCTTCCGCTACCCCGGCGGAGAGGAAAACGTCCTTTCGGATATCAGCTTTACCGCACACGCCGGCGAAACGGTCGCCTTTATCGGCGCGACCGGCTCCGGAAAAACCACCCTTGTCAATCTGATCCCCCGGCTCTATGACGCGACCGAAGGAAAAGTTCTGGTCGATGGGGTCGATGTCAAAGATTACGATATGCACGCTCTCCGAAATAAGCTGGGATATGTTTCCCAGAAAGCGACCCTCTTCGCCGGAAACATCAAAGGAAATATCACCCTCGGCGACAACGGAAAAACCGATCCGGATCAGGCCGCGATTCAAAAAGCGCTTGATATTGCACAGGCTTCGGAATTTATCGATAATCTCCCCGACGGAACGTCTTCCGATGTGACGCAGGGCGGCACAAACTTCTCCGGCGGACAGAAACAGCGGCTCTCCATTGCCCGCGCTGTCGCGAGAGATCCGGAAATCTATATCTTCGACGATTCCTTCTCAGCGCTCGACTATAAAACCGACCGTGCGCTCCGCACCCGCCTGAAGAAGGAAGCGTCCGGCACAACCACGCTGATCGTTGCCCAGCGGATCGGCACCATCATGGATGCCGACCGGATCGTTGTTCTGGATGACGGAAAGGCAGTCGGAATCGGAACCCACGCACAGCTGCTTAACAGCTGCCCCGTATACCGGCAGATCGCCGAATCTCAGCTTTCAAAGGAGGAACTGGCACGATGAACAGACATATGCGCGGCCCCGGCGCTCCCGCAAAGGGAGAAAAAATGTCGGTCAAAGGACTTACTCAGCTTTATAACTTCTGCCGGAAATATATGCCCGCCGTTGTTATCGCACTGGTCTGTGCGGTCGGCGGCACCATCTTCACCATCATCGGCCCGGATAAGCTCTCGGAACTGACCGATGTTATTACCTCCGGGATCGTGACCGGGATCAACTTCGACGAGGTAACGCGGATCGCACTCACTCTTGCTGTCATGTACGGTATTTCGGTGATCCTTTCGCTGATCCAAAGCCAGCTGATGACCACGACCACCCAGCGGATCTCGCAGAATATGCGGGAAGAGATCAGCCATAAGATCAACCGTCTCCCGATCGATTATTTCAACAAAACGACCTTCGGCGATATCCTTTCCCGCGTCACCAATGACGTTGACACCTGCTCACAGGCCTTCCAGTCGAGCATCATCAGCTTTGTTTCGGCCGTTGTTCTTTTGGTAGGATGTCTGTTTATGATGTTCAAGACCAACTGGATGATGACGCTGGCAGCAATTGCGGCGACACTGATCGGCTTCGGATTGATGACGCTGATTATGGGACGCTCTCAAAAATACTTTATTGCCCGCCAGCAGCAGCTTGGCGCGCTCAACGGTCATATCGAAGAAGCCTTTTCAGGTCACACTGTTTTAAGAGTCTCCAATGCAGAAAAGGAATTTTCCGATACCTTTACCGGATTGAACGACAGCCTCTATAACGCCAGCTGGAAATCTCAGTTTCTCTCGGGTCTGATGATGCCGATCATGGGCTTTATCGGGAACCTCGGCTATGTAAGCGTCTGCGTCTCGGGCGCGGCGCTCGCGATCAACGGAAAAATCACCTTCGGCGTAATTGTCGCGTTTATGGTCTACGTCCGGCTGTTCACCAGTCCCCTCTCTCAGATCGCACAGGCGATGACTAACCTCCAGTCGGCTTCGGCTGCTGTCGGACGGGTCTTCGACTTTCTCGGCGCGGAAGAGATGGCGGATGAGTCGGAGAAAACAGCCAGACTGGAAAATCCGACCGGTCAGATCACCTTCAGCCACGTCCGTTTCGGCTATACGCCCGAAAAGACGATCATTCACGATTTTAACGAAACCGTTTCCCCCGGCCAGAAGGTCGCAATCGTCGGCCCTACCGGAGCCGGTAAGACGACACTTGTAAACCTGCTGATGCGGTTTTATGAAATCGACAGCGGCAGTATCTTGATGGACGGCGTTGACCTGAAAGACGTGACGCGCGAAAATGTCCACGCCCTCTTCGGAATGGTTTTGCAGGACACCTGGCTGTTTGAAGGAACCATTCGGGAAAACATCGTTTACGGGAAAAAAGGCATCACCGATCAGCAGCTCGATCAGGTCGCGAAAGCAGTCGGACTGTATCATTTGATCCATACGCTTCCCAATGAATACGACACCGTCTTGACCAGTGCGGTCAACATCTCGGAAGGTCAGAAACAGCTGATCACCATCGCAAGAGCGATGATCGAAAACGCACCGATGCTGATCCTCGACGAAGCGACCAGCTCGGTCGATACCCGTACCGAACTGCTGATCCAGCAGGCCATGGATACGCTCACTAAGGGGCGTACCTCGTTCGTAATCGCCCACCGTCTCTCGACCATCAAAAATGCCGATGTCATCCTCGTCATGAAAGACGGCGACATTATCGAAAGCGGCACCCACGAAGCCCTTATGGCAAAGGGCGGCTTCTACGCCGGACTGTATAACGCACAGTTTGCGGAGGCTTCTTAAGATCTCCTGTAGCGCCGGAGTGGGAAAAGATTTACACTTTCTCTCTTGATTTTCCCGCTCCCGTCCATTACACTGATCATCAGAAAACCAATAAAAAGGAGAACCAATCATGCCGCTATTCAAAAAAAACGCCGAATCGGCCGAAGAAAGACTTCGCCGGGCGTGTAACGAACGGGACGAGAAATATATCGATAAGGCCATGAAAAAAGGAAAAGCGTCGCTGATCATAACAGTACGGATCCTCGGCGAAGAGCAGATGGACGGATATCTTCCGAAACTCTGTGAACTTTTATCCTCTCCCGACCGTGAAAAACGGCTGGCGGCGGCCTATGCGCTTGGAGAAATGCGGTATTCGACCGCAGTCACCTTCCTTTCAAGGCGGCTTGAGGAAGAAGAGGACGAGGAAGTTTTGGACGAGATCCGAAAAGCGATCGCCAAATACCGCGGATAAGCAATAGAAAAGCCTGCTGATTGCAGATCAAAACAATCAGCAGGCTTTTTTATCTTTTGACCGGTTTATCGAAGTACTTGCGCTTGATCTCTTCGACCGGCATATCCTTCCCTGTCCAGATCCGGAAAGCTTCAACTCCCTGATACAAAAGCATATAGATCCCGTTAAAGGTGTGGCAGCCCGCTTCTCTGGCCAGCCGCAGAAGTTCGGTTTCCATCGGCTCATAGATCATATCGCTGACGACCAAACCCGGATGGAACCAACTCGGATCGGTAATCAGGCTTTGACCGGCATGATCGGGAGCCATTCCGACCGGCGTAGTATTCACCAGAAGATCCGCTTCACCGACCGCTTTCTTCAGCGCGTCTTTATCGGAAAGCGGATGGAACCGAACATCACAGCGCGTCCGGTCGCAAAGCTGATGAACGATCCGGATCAGTTCCGGACGGGGATGGGCATTGAACAGGTCGATCTGCCGCGCTCCGTCTAGCGCGCACTGAACCAGCGACGAAACACCGGCGCCGCCCGCACCGAGCTGAACGATCTTTTTATCCCGAATATCGACGCCGGCATCTTTAGCCGCGCCGATATAGCCGATCCCATCGGTCGTATGTCCGGTCAGAACGCCGTTTTCGTTGACAACGGTATTGACCGCGCCGCAGATCTCCGCCGCAGGAGACAGCCGGTCGCAATATGGGATCATCTCCCGCTTGAGCGGCATTGTCAGATTAAATCCTTTCACGCCGAGTACTCGAAGTCCGTCGATCGCTTTTTTCAGATCCTCTGGTTTTACGTCAAAGGAAAGATAGCGCGCATCGATCCCGTGATAAAGGAAGGATGCATTGTGCATCTGCGGCGAAATGCTGTGCGCAACAGGGCTGCCGAGCAGACAGTAAAGCGCGGTATGTCCGGTGATTTCCCGTTTCATGAGTTGACCGTTCCCTTCTTATGCAGCCGGAGTTATCCCAAAACTGCGATCATCTTTTTACGTTTGCTTTTATTGTAGCAGATGCGGAATTTCTTGTCAATGAATGGTTGTCCGACGTATGATATGGTTCAGAAAAAAGATGATTTTTCCCCGAAAATGTGTTAATATAAAAGAAAGAAAAAACTTGATCAGAAAGGCGTTGATCCGAATGAAAAAAGCCGTTGTCATTGGCAGCTTAAACCTCGATTATTCGTTAGCTGTCGCACATCTCCCGCTTCCGGGAGAAACGATCCTCGCTCAGGGTCTTACGATGAACCCGGGCGGAAAAGGCGCCAATCAGGCCTACGCGCTCGGAAAGCTGGGCTGTGAGACCAGCATGATCGGCTCGGTCGGAACCGATAACGCCGGTGCGCTCCTTTGCGGAAATCTGGAAAGCGTCGGCGTTGATACTTCCGGCATCAAACGGCTTCCCGACGTTCCTTCCGGACAGGCGTTTATTCCGGTCGATGCTTCCGGTCAGAATTCGATCATCGTCCTTTCGGGAGCAAACGCACTTGTAACGCCGAGGGACATTGACCGGGAAAAAGCACGGATCGAACAGGCGGACTGTGTGGTAATGCAGCTTGAGATCCCGATCGAAACGGTTCTTTACGCGGCAAAGCTCGCCAAAAGTCTTGGAAAAACCGTCGTTCTCGATCCCGCGCCCGCCCGCAGCGATCTTCCCGATGAACTGATCGGATGCGCCGATTTTATCAAGCCCAATGAAACCGAGCTTGCGATCCTGACCGGCCGCCCGTCCGAAACGATCGAGGATTGTCGGGAAGCGGCAGAGCTTCTTCTTCAGAAAGGTACCGGAACCGTCATGGTATCTCTTGGGAGCAAAGGCGTTTTAGCGGTCAGCCGGAAAGGAACTGTTCATATCCCCGCCCGTAAAGTCAAAGCGGTCGATACGACGGCGGCGGGAGACTGCTTCACGGCAGCGTTTGTACGCGCGTATGAAGGCGATACCGAAAAAGCGCTCCAGTTTGCAACAGCAGCGGCCGCAATCGCCGTTTCCCGCAAAGGCGCACAGGCTTCTATCCCGACGGCGGAAGAGGTTAAATAACCTTTCGCGGCGTTTCTGGCTCTGCTGAGTATGGGCGTTCTGATAATCCTGCTGAGGAAAGCTGTATTCCGTTTGCCGTTTCCGAAACCGCACTGATCGGAGGTTCTCTTTTCTTTTGGGAAGCGAAAGGTTCAGCAGGCATAAAAAACCTCCTGTCGATCAAAGAATCGGCAGGAGGTTTTTCTTTGGATTATATTTTGGGTTCTGCTGCGCAGAACAATCGAAACCGGAACGGTTGGGAAGCTGTGAAAAAGTGTGAATACCGGTTTCTGGTGCAAGCAAAGGGGTTCCGCCCCTTTGAGTCCCGCAAGCCTTTAAAAAGGCTTAACCTAAACTTTTTTGTCAGGTCTGTAGCACCACATCGTTCTTCGGGTACTTCCGGCGGACGATCAGGAAGGTGATGATATGTCCCAGCGCTGTAACCGTCCAAGTGATCGGGTAGGAGATGTACAGGGTCTGGAGGGTCGGAGAGACGTATTTAAAGACGGTGAAAATCCACAGGATCCGCAGGCCGCAGGCACCGGTCAGCGAAACGATCATCGGGATAATCGAATAACCCATTCCACGAAGCGAACCGACCATCGTATCCATGATGCCGCAGATAAAATAGGTCGGGCAGATGATCGACATACGCAAAAGCCCGTACTTCACAACTTCCGGGTCCGAGGTGTAGAAGCCGAGGAGGTTGGTGCCGAAAAGGTAGGCCAGCATACCGAGACCCAGACCGAAAATACAGACATAACCGACGCAGGTCAGCAGGATCTTATTGACGCGGGCGTATTTCTGCGCGCCCATATTCTGTCCGGTAAAGGAGATCGACGACTGATACATCGCGTTCATCGCCACGTAGACAAAGCCCTCGATATTGGAGGCGGCGGTGTTTCCAGCCATGACGGTCGAACCGAACGAGTTGACCGTTGACTGGATCAGGACGTTGGAGATCGAGAAAACCGCGCCCTGAAGTCCGGCGGGAAGGCCGATTTCGAGAATCGCCTTGAACTTGCTCATATGAATCTTCATCTTCTTCGGATGGAAGCGGAGCGCGCCCTCTTCTTTGAACAGGCAGCGAACCACAAGCGCCATCGAAACGCTCTGGGAAAGGATGGTCGCAATGGCGACGCCCGCAACGTCGAGCTTGCAGACGATAACGAAGAAGAGGTTCATCAAAACGTTTAAAACGCCGGCAAACGACAGATAGTAAAGCGGACGTTTGGTATCTCCGACCGCACGGAGAATCGCCGAGCCGAAGTTGTACACCATCATAAACGGGCAGCCGATAAAGAGGATGCGCATATAAATGACGGATTTATCAATGACGTCGAGCGGCGTTCCCATCAGCTCGAGCAGCGGACGGGTCAGCGTACAGCCGACAAGGATCAAAATCAGTCCACCGAGAATCGCGATCATCATCGACGTGTGGATCGTATCCTGAATATTCTGATCCTGATGCGCGCCGTAATAGCGGGCGACTAAGACATTCGTACCGATCGAAAGACCGAGGAAGATATTGGTCAGAAGGTTAATCAGCGCGCCTGTGGAGCCGACCGCTGCAAGCGAAGTGCTGCCGGCGAACTGTCCTACAACGATAACATCGGCGGCATTGAACAAAAGCTGAAGAATACTGGAAAGCATCAGCGGAATCGCAAACCGGATAATCTTTCCGGGAAGCGGGCCACTGCACATATCCATCTCATAACTTTTTGAAGCCATACACTCATCCTTTCTTCAAAAGCGGTAAAATAAGGGTAAAACTGCTGTAAACCCAAGTTACAGTATAAACCTGTTTTTCCATTTGTACAAGGCTTTTTCAAAAAATGACCGACCCTGAGGATCATCTTTCCGATAACAGCTTTTCGATCACTGCTTCCGGCGAAGGCGCGAGCGGAAATCCCCTTCCCTTCAGCTCGTCCGATGCGCTCTCCATCAGATAGGGATGTCCGATCGTCTCCAGCATCGGCAGGTCGTTATAGTTATCCCCAAACGCCATGACCTCTTTGGGGCTGATCCCGAGCGCAGCACAGATCCCATTGATTCCTTCCCGTTTGGATGCAACGCCGCAATCAAGCCAAAGACTTCCTCCGAGCGCGATCTGCACCTTTTTTCCCCATTTTTCCCTCCACGGCTGTTGATACTGCAACGCCCCGTCCGGACAATAGGCAGATACCTTGAGGATGTCCTCCCTGATATCCTCCGGACGATCGATCAGCGTCACATGGTTTCCGACAAAATACCGGATATGATCGATAAAATCGTGCGATTTCGGAATCAGATAACTGGTCTCGGCGCCCGAGATCAGCACCTCAAACTGCGGAACCTCCAAAATCTCATGAGCGATCCCAAGCGCTGTTTCCCGATCGACCGGTGTTTTAGAAAGGACGTTCCCCTTCTCATCAAAACAGATCGCTCCGTTTTCGCACAAAAAAAGGATATCCTTTTCGACCGGTTCAAAAAGCCCGCGAAGACTCTTATGCTGACGGCCGGACGCGGCGCAGAACCGAATCCCCTGTTCTTTCAGCCGATATACCTGCTCAAAAAGCTGATCGGAAATGGTCTTGCTTTCGCCGCGGAGAAGGGTTCCGTCAATATCACTGGCCACCAGACGAACCGAACTGTTTTTATCCATAAAGTCAGACTCCTTTTCTCCAAACAATATCAGGTTTATTTTATCACGCTTGACACTTCCAGTCAATTTGATATAATACATAGTAAAGACAGCTGTTCCGGATCCAAAAACATCCTAAGGAAACAGCTGAGCGAAAGGACGCGAATATATGATTCCAGAAAGACTCTCCCGCCTGCGGGAAAAGATGAAGGAAGCGAATGTTGATCTCTATATGGTCACCTCCGCCGATTTCCACGCATCCGAATATGTCGGCGACTATTTTAAGGCGCGTGCGTATATCACCGGCTTCACCGGCTCCGCCGGAACCGCTGTTATTACGCAGGACGGCGCATGGCTCTGGACGGACGGACGGTACTTCATTCAGGCAGCTGCTCAGCTCAGCGGTACGACGGTCACTCTTCAGAAGATGGGACAGGACGGCATTCCGACCGTTGAAGAATTTATTCTTGACCGGATCCGGTCGGGCGAGACGCTCGGTTTTGACGGACGTACCGTACCTGCGGCCGAAGGAGAAAAATATGCCCGCCTGCTTGCGAAAAAGGGCGCAAAGGTCGCTTCCGGAAGAGATCTGGTCGGTGAGATCTGGCAGGATCGTCCCGCGCTTTCCGCAGAGCCGGTCTTTGAACTGGACGTGCGCTACGCCGGACAGGAACGAAGCGAAAAACTCCATAACCTTTTCGACGCTATGGACAAGGAAGGCGCAGACGCGCTGGTGCTGACCTCGCTGGACGATATCGCATGGCTGTTAAACATCCGCGGCGGCGACGTCGCCTATAATCCGGTCGTCCTCTCCTATCTGCTCGCCAAAAAAGATCATACGGTCTATCTGTATGCAAACAGCAGCTGCTTCCCCGAAGCGGTCGTACACGCACTGGAAAAAGACGGCGTGACCATCCGCCCTTATAACAATATCTACACCGATATCGCCGCCATTCCCGCCGGAAGTACGCTGATGGCGGACAAGAGCCGCACCAACTACGCGATCGTCGGAAATGTTCCCGAAGGGGTAACGCTGATCAACCGGATCAATCCCACCTATCTTCCCAAGTCGATCAAAAACCCGACCGAGGTTGAAAACGAAAAGCTGGCTCACATCAAAGACGGCGTCGCTATGACCCGGTTCATCTACTGGCTGAAAACTCATATCGGCAAGGAAAAAATCACCGAGATGTCTGCTGCCGCAAAGATCGAGTCGTTCCGCCAGATGGGCGAAAACTATCTCGGACAGAGCTTTGCGCCGATCGTCTCCTACGGTGCGCACGCGGCGATGTGCCACTATTCTCCTTCGGCTGAAAGCGATATTGAGATCGAGCCGCACGGCTTTGCACTGGCCGATACCGGCGGACAGTACTACGAAGGAACGACCGATATTACCCGCACCTTTGCGGTCGGCCCTTTAAGCTACGAACAGAAGCACCATTACACGCTGGTTCTGCGCGGACACCTTCATCTGGCGGCGGCGCGGTTCCTTTACGGCTGCACCGGCGTTGCGCTCGATTACGCCTGCCGCGCACCTCTGTGGGATGAAGCGCTTGACTATAACCACGGCACCGGGCACGGTGTCGGTTACCTCTTAAACGTCCACGAAGGCCCGAACTCCTTCCGCTACCGGATCGTTCCCGATCACAACGCCGTGATGGAGGAAGGTATGATTACCTCCAACGAACCGGGTCTTTATCTGGAAGGCAAATACGGCATCCGTATCGAGAACATGATCGTCTGCCGGAAGGACGTCAAGAACGAATACGGTCAGTTTATGGCGTTTGATAACCTGACCTATATTCCCTACGAACCAGAAGCGGTTCTGCCGGAAGAGATGACCGAAAAAGAACGTGCGCTTTATAACGACTATATGGCGCAGGTCTACGAAAAGATCTCCCCCTATTTAAGCGAGGAGGAAAAGGTCTGGCTGAAAAACGAGACCCGCCCGATCTGATCGTTCCTTATTTTGCCAAAAAAGCCTGCCGATTTCTCTTTGAAGAGGAACCGGCAGGCTTTTCTTTTTATCGGCGTTTTTTCTTTTTGTCGCTCTTGACGCGCGGTTTTTTCTGCGGAATACTGCTGAGATCAAAAAGATCGCCCAGCGTCGCGCCTGCAGGCGTCTCCCCTTTCCCCATCAGTTCCCGCACGATCTTTGTCCGTTCGGCAAACGCTTCCTTATCCTTGACCAAGGTTAAAAGTGAAGCGGAGTTTTCCGCATCGGCCACCGCCGAATGCTGGCTTCCGGAAAAGGTTTCTTCCGAGGCTCCGAGCGCGTTGGTCAGCGAAAGCGGACTGCGGCGGGAAAGTCCCATCAGCCGGGTATACACCCGCTGAAAATCCATCCAACGGTTAAAGCAGGACGGAATCTCCAGCCCCTTCAACCGGCACTCGCCCGAAAACTGCCGCCAGTCGGAGTTGCTCCAAGCATAGATCCGAATCTTTCTGCCTTCCTTTTCCGCGCCCTCTTCGATCCAGCGGGCGAAAATATCGATCGCTTCCTTCAAAAGCGGCGCATCATTCACGTCCTCCTGACGGATACCGGTCAGGTTGGTGATATGGGGCATGATCTGGTTCAGTTCCGGGCGGACATTGAGCGAAAAGCGGTCGGTCAGTTGATAATTGCTGTCGAGTTTGACCGCGCCGATCTGAATAATCTCACTCAGAACAACTGCACGGGCTTCCCGATTTTCGCGCGGGATCGGGTTCATTTCAAAGTCCAGAAATATATGCTGCAAAGGTGTTTCCTTCTTTCTCCGTCGTTTATAAAGCTATATATTTGATTGTACCATATCCGGCGGCGATTGTCCACTGATTTTCCAGTATAGGCCGGTTGTTTTCCTTCATCAAAAATGCTATACTGAAAGAAAAGATTTTGACAGGAAAGGCGGCAGCGATACCCATGCTATTAAAAAACGGAAGCGTTTTTACCGGAAGCGGTTTCTCTTTGCTGGATATCCAGATCGACGCGGATCAACTGGTTCAGGTGGAAAAAGAGATCCGCCCGAAAGCCGGTGAATCCGTGTATGATCTTGACGGCGCAAAGGTCATCCCCGGACTGATCGATATTCATACCCACGGCTGTGCCATGCGGGATTTTTGTGACGGAAGCGAGGAATCCTTTGACATTCTCGCCGAAAACTACATCAAAAACGGCATCACGACCGTCTGCCCGACATCTATGACCCTTCCCCCGGAGCAGTTGGAAACGATTTATACGGCGTTTGCGCACTGGTCGGAGCGTCCCCACCGTGGAAGCCGGCTCATCGGGATCAATATGGAAGGACCCTTTCTGAGCGTCAAAAAACGGGGCGCACACCGGGCGGAATATGTCATCCCGGCTTCGGAAGAGATTTTTGACCGGTTATGGAAAGCGAGCGGCGGTCGGATACGGCTTTGTGATGTTGCGCCGGAAATAAGCGGAAATCTTGATTTTATCCGATACGCCAAAGCCTTCTGCACCGTCTCAGTCGCACATACGGCGGCTGATTATGACGGGGCGATTGCCGGGTATCACGCCGGGGCGACAAGCACGACCCACCTTTTCAACGCGATGAACGGGCTTGCCCACCGCGCTCCCGGAACGGTCGGCGCTGCTTTTGACAGCGGAGCCTATGCCGAGCTGATCTGTGACGGCGAACACGTCCTTCCGCCGGTTCTGCGGGCGGCGTTTTCGATGTTCGGCGACCGGATCGCGGTTATCTCCGACTCGCTGATGGCGGCGGGAATGCCGGAAGGAACCGAGTGTGTACTCGGAGATGAAGCAGTTGTAGTCAGGGGTGGAAAAGCCGTCCTTCCGGACGGAACGATCGCCGGAAGCATCGTCAATATACTGGAAGAGATCCGGCGGCTGATCTCATTCGGGATCGATGAAGCCCAAGCCATCCGCTGCTCCACGATCACACCGGCGCGAATCATCGGAGAGGAAAAGAGCCTCGGGTCGATCGAGAAAGGAAAGCTCGCAGATCTGGTGGTGCTGAAAGAAGACTATACACCCAAAGCCGTATTCCGCGACGGAACGATCGAGTTTGGATCCCTTGACTGAAAACAGAAAATGCCTGCCGGTTCCCGAAACATGGAAGCCGACAGGCATTTTTCTATATTAAAGATCGCTTATTTTACGTTTTTGTACCAGATATTCTGGACATACTCTCTGATCGCGCGGTCAGCCGAGAAGATGCCCGCTTCGGAAATATTGCGCAGGCTCATCTGGTTCCAGTGCTTCTGATCGAGATACGCCTGACCAACCTTCTCCTGTTCCAGACGGTAGCTGTCAAAGTCAGCCAGCGACATATACTGGTCGTTCTGGAGGAGGTAGTTGATGATGGTATCAAAGTTCTTTCCATCGAGACCGCCGCGGCGGACAAACTCGATGATATCTTTCAGATACTGGTTGTTGTTGTAAACAGCCAAAGGATTGTAGCCATTGTTGCGGCAGTTAATGACCTCCTGCTCGTTCATACCGAAGATAAAGATATTATCATCGCCGACGACCTGATGAATCTCGACGTTGGCACCGTCCTCAGTACCAAGCGTCAGTGCGCCGTTGAGCATCATCTTCATGTTGCCGGTACCGGACGCTTCTTTACCGGCCTGCGAGATCTGTTCAGAAATTTCCGCCGCCGGATAGATGATCTCAGCCAGCGAAACACGATAGTTCTCGAGGAAGATGACCTTGAGCTGTCCGCCAAGGGAAGCATCGCGGTTAACCACATCGGCGATCGCGCAGATAAAGCGGATGATCTCCTTGGCCATATAATAGCCGGCAGATGCCTTTGCGCCAAAGATAAAGGTGCGGGGGGTAATCGTCGCGCCGTTCTTGATCGAAAGGTAGAGATGAAGGATCTCAAGCGCATTCATCAACTGACGTTTATACTCATGCAGACGCTTGACCTGAACGTCAAAGATCGAGTTCGGATTGACCTTGATGCCGTTATGGGCGGCAATATAAGCGGCGAGGCGCTCTTTGTTGGCAAGTTTGATCTTACCCAGCTGTTCCAGAACGGAATCGTCGTTCATGTATTTCTTCAGCTGAGAAAGCTGAGAAAGATCGTGAACATATCCGTCGCCGATCAGCCCAGTGATCATATCCGACAGCAGCGGGTTGCCCTGATTCAGCCAGAGACGAGCCGTAATACCGTTGGTGACATTGGTCAGCTTACCGGGATAGATATCGTTGAAGTCCTTGAACAGATCGTTTTTCAGGATCTCGGAGTGGAGCTTGGAAACGCCGTTGACCGAGAAGCAGGCGATCAGGCAGAGATTGGCCATACGAACCTGGTTGTCGCCGATCGCGGCCATATTACCGATCGCGCCGCGTTTTTCAGGGAAGTTGTCATAAACATAGCTGCAAAAACGACGGTTGATCTCTTCGACGATCGAGGTGATGCGGGGAAGGTGATGACGGAACAGACCTAAGTCCCATCTTTCGAGTGCTTCGCTCATAACGGTATGGTTGGTATACGCGAGAGTATGGCAGGTAATATCCCATGCCTTATCCCAGGAGTAGCCGTACTCATCCAGCAGGATACGCATCAGCTCGGGTACGCAGAGGGACGGATGGGTATCGTTGATGTGGATGACCGCTTTTTCCGCGAGGTTATCCAGCGAAGGATTGGTGCGGAGATGGATCTGGACGATATTCTGAAGAGAGGCGGAGACAAAGAAATACTGTTGCTTTAACCGCAGGCTCTTTCCTTCGATATGGTCATCGGCCGGATAAAGGACCTTGGAGATCGCTTCAGCGCGGTTGCCGCCTTCCATCGACTTGACATACTCGCCTCTTGCGAAGGTGCTCATATCAAACGAATCCATCGACTCGGCGCTCCAGAGACGCAGAGAGTTGACCGCGTCGGAATCCTTACCGGAAATCAGGAAATCATAAGGGACCGCAAGAACCGAGTAGTAGTTTTTGTGGATCGTTTTCAGGCCGTTTTCGCCCCACTCTTCGGTAACTTCACCGTCAAAGTGGACTTCCTTGGCTTCATCACGCCGCGGAACGAGCCAGTATCCGCCCAGTTCCAGCCAGTTATCGGGAAGCTCCATCTGCCAGCCGTCAACGATCTTCTGACGGAAGATACCGAACTCATAACGGATCGAGAAGCCGGTGATCGGATAGCCCATCGTGGTGGCCGCGTCCATATAGCAGGAAGCGAGACGCCCCAGGCCGCCGTTTCCAAGACCTGCGTCCGGTTCCATCTCATAGATCTTATCG
The DNA here is from genome assembly GCA_022770625.1 of Oscillospiraceae bacterium. Lineage (GTDB taxonomy): Bacteria > Bacillota > Clostridia > Oscillospirales > Ruminococcaceae > Faecivivens. The sequence continues at coordinate 73,098 of JALEHK010000039.1, forward strand.
AGATCAAAGCCAAGCTCCTTGACCGCCTGTCTCATCTCTTTCTCCATATTGAGGTTATAGAGATTGTTCTGGAGAGAACGGCCGACAAGGAACTCCATCGACATATAGTAGATCCGTTTCTTATCGGAATGTTTGAGCGACTCGTTATAATCGCCGCGCTTATCAAGCAGCTTTTCGCGGACAACGTTCAGAACCGAACCATACATCTGAAGGATGGTCGCGTCGTCAGCGTCGTATCCGTAGTCGGCGCGCAGGGTTTTAACCAGCTCGTCTTTCAGCTCTTTTACAGAATATGACATTAATATTCCTCTCTTTCACTCTGCTGATGTTGGGCAGAAGCCTTCTGCCCGGGAAAAGGGAAAACCGGGAATTTTGCCGTCTGTACCGCAAGGGTACCAGATTCCAACAAATACCATACCACAATTTTTCTTTCATGGCAAGCCGGTTTACCAAGGAGAAACCGCTTTTGCCGCAAAATCCGCATTTCTACCTCTTTTTGCCTGCAAAGGCCGGCGTTTTCGGTGATAAATAAACATAAAACGCCGGTCAGGGAACTTTGTCCCCGACCGGACAGTACCTACCATTTATACCGACTGGTAAAGCCGGATATATTTTTCCGCAGACTTTTTCCACGAATAGTCTCCGCTCATCGCATTGACCATAATCTTGTCGCGGGAAACCGGATCATACCAGATATCCAGCGCCCGTTCAATCGCGTTATACATATCCCACGCGTTATACGACTGGAAGTTGACGCCGGTTCCAGTGCCCGCCTCGGGATTATACGGGATAACGGTATCTTTCAATCCGCCGACCGCGTGTACGACCGGGATGGTGCCGTAACGCATCGAGATCATCTGCGCCAGTCCGCAGGGCTCGGATTTGCTCGGCATCAGGAAAAGATCCGCGCCGGCGTAAATCTTCTGCGCCATCGAAGCAGAGAAGGTAATCATTGCCCGAACCTTATCGTGATAAGCCGCGTCGCAGAACCGGAAGAAATCCTCGATCTCGGGATAACCGGTACCGAGAATAACCAGCTGAACGTCCTTCTTCATCAGCTCTTCCATGATCGGATAAAGAAGGTCGATCCCCTTTTGAGAGGTCAGACGGCCGACCATACCGATCATCGGAACATCCTTATCCTCTCTCAGACCCAGTTCTTTCTGAAGCGCCAGCTTATTCTTGACCTTGTCTTTGCGGGTTTTGAGCGAATAGTGGACAGGGATCGCCGGATCGGAAGCCGGATCGAACGTCTTCATATCGATACCATTGATGATACCGGAGAGTTTGAACTGTCTCGGACGAAGGATCGAATCCAGTCCGAACGAGAAATAGGGATCAAGGATCTCAGACGCGTACGTCTCGGAAACGGTCGTAACAGCGTTCGCGCGTTCGATCGCACCTTTCATCAGGTTCATGCAGCCGTCATGCTCAACGACCGGCGCCCAGTCAGACGGAAGTGCAAAAACGCTCTCGAGGGTCTCCATCCCGTATTTTCCCTGGAACTCGATATTGTGGATCGAGAAAACGGTCTTGATATACTCATATCCTTCGCGCCCGCGGTACTGCGCGTCCAGATAAACCGGAACCGCAGCGGTATGCCAGTCGTTTGCATGGATAATATCGGGGAAGAAATCGACCTGCGGCAGAATTTCCAGAACCGCTCTGGAAAAATAGGCGAACCGTTCGCCGTCATCATACTCGCCGTAAGGAGCGCGGCGCTTAAAATAATACTCATTATCGATCAGATAATAGGTCACGCCGTCGATTTCCGCCTCAAAGATCCCGCAGTAGCTGTTGCGCCAGCCGTGCATAAAGTAAAAATATTTCAGATAATGGCATTTTTCACGCATTTCGGGTTTAATTGAGGAATAAAGCGGCAGGACAACGCGCACGTCGTGTCCTTTTTCCGCAAGCGCTTTCGGAAGTGCGGAAGCTACATCGCCAAGTCCGCCAACCTTGATAAAAGGAAGCGCCTCAGCCGCTGCAAACAGTATTTTCATCGATTTTTCCTTTCCTGCCCCGCCCGGACGCTTTTGATAAACAGCCGGGCGGCGCAATTCTCAATCAGACTTTTGCACCCTTGGAGATGACATACGGGAAGGTCGGATGTCCGCTCAGTTCACGGTCGGCTCCGATTTCAACCTCTTTATCGGTAATGACGCATTCAAGTTTTGCACCGCTGTGAATCACCGAATTCTGACCGATGACGCAGCCTTTCAGCACCGCGCCCTTCTCGATACGGACGCCGCGGAAGATCACGCAGTCCTCGATCGTGCCCTCGATCACGCAGCCGTCTGCGATCAGGCTGTTTTTCGCCTTGCATTCAAAGCCGTAGATGGTGGGCGGGCTGTTCTTTACGCGGGTCAGAATGGTGGTATCCGACTCAAAGACTTCCTTGCGGCGGGCGGGAGTCAGCATTTCCATGCTTGCCTGATACAGATCGGCGACGGTATTAATGACTGCGCAGTAGCCCTTGTGCTCATAGCCGCAGATCTTGAGTTTGTTGATGTTTTTGGTGATAAAATCGCGCTCGAAATCCGTCCAGCCGAAGGTGTACGCACGATCCAGAAGGCTGAGCAGCAGCTTCTTGTTAAAGACAAAGACTTTCAGTACCTGATTCTGGCAGTCGTTCATCTGTCCGGCGGTGTAATAAGCATCGATGACCCGACCGTCGCGATCCTCGTCAATGACAAGCCCGCTGTACACGGCATCGCTGCATTTCTGATAAACGACCGTGATATCGGCGTCCTTGTTGATATGATATTTTACGAGATCATAGAAATCGATATTCATGACGATATTGGTATCGGCAAGGATCACATATTCCTCGTTGCATTTTTCCAGATAGGTGCGGCAGGAAAGCAGCGCATCCGTCTTGGAACGGGAGCGGGTCGCGGCGGAATCTGCCCGCGCAAACGGCGTCAGAATCTTTAAGCCGCCGTTTTTCCGATCCAGATCCCAGTCCTTGCCTGCGCCCAGATGATCGACCAGCGAGCCGTAGTGCTCCTTAGTCAGGATACCGATATCGTTGACGCCCGCTTTTACAAGGGATGAAAGGACAAAGTCGATCAGGCGGTAGCGTCCTGCAAAGGGAACGGTCGCCAGCGTTCTTTCCGCTGCCAGTTCATTGTTGACCGCCGAATAGCTCTCGGAAAAGAGCACACACATTGTTTTCGAAATCATTTAGGATACCTCCACAATCTATAAGGGTTCCGGCCTTTCCGGATAAGGAGAATCAATCGCTTTGCACGGTGCGGTCAAAAACGATTGGCATCAGGTTCGATCATTTCCTTGGGACGGACGACTTGTCCCTTCTTGATGATGGCGCCGCGTCCGACAACGGCAATGCCCCATTCGGATGCATCGGGATAGTTGCAGGGATCGTCGCCGACGATCGCGCCCTCTTCGATAATGGCGTCTTCAGCAATGATCGCGTATTTGACCTTTGCACCCTTCTTGATAACCGTGTTGCTCATGACAACCGCCGAGTTCAGCTCTGCGCCTTCTTCAACGGTTACATTGGAGAAGAGGACCGAGTACCAGAGTTTGCCGTCGATCTCGCAGCCTTCGGTCACGATCGATTCAGCGATTTCTGCGTGCTCATCGATGTAGTGCGGCGGATGCGCCTCACTTCTGGAATAGATTTTCCAGTTCTCCTCGTCCAGCTTCAGCCCGCTCTCGGGATTGAGCAAATCCATATTGGCATCCCACAGCGAAGAGATGGTCCCGACGTCTTTCCAGTATCCGTCAAACTCCCACGCCATCAGCTTATCGCCGTTTCCGAGCATCATCGGGATGATGTTCTTACCGAAGTCGTTGGAGGAGTTGGGGTCGGCCTCGTCGGCGATCAGCGCCGCGCGGAGCTTCTTCCAGTTGAAGATATAGATACCCATCGAAGCCAGCGTGGACTTGGGGTGTTTCGGCTTTTCCTCAAACTCATAGATCGTATGGTCAGCATTGCAGTTCATAATGCCGAAGCGGGAGGCCTCCGCCATCGGAACGTTTAAAACCGCGATGGTCGCATCGGCACCGTTTTCCTTATGATAGGCCAGCATTTTGCCGTAATCCATCTTATAGATATGGTCGCCCGAAAGGATCAGTACGTTTTCAGGGTTATAGCGGTCGATAAAGTTGATGTTCTGATAGATCGCGTTCGCCGTACCTTTATACCATTCGCTTCCCTTATCGGTCTGGTAAGGAGGAAGGATGTAAACGCCGCCGTTCATCCGGTCGAGATCCCAGGGCTGTCCGTTTCCGATATAAGAGTTAAGTTCCAGCGGACGATACTGGGTCAAAACGCCGACGGTGTCAATGCCGGAGTTGATGCAGTTGGACAGCGGGAAGTCGATGATCTTATACTTTCCTCCGAACGCAACCGCGGGCTTTGCAACTTCTTTGGTCAGGACGTACAGGCGGGAACCCTGTCCGCCAGCCAGGAGCATTGCAATCATGTCTTTTTTCTGTGTCATACCGGTGCACCTCTTCATGATTTTTACCGGACGCCATTTCAAACGGCAAAACCGGTGCTGTTTTTTAATATGTATATCCTAACGGCCTTATGTAAAGCCGGCAGATAATCGAAATGATTTTCGAGCAAATTCAGGAAAAACACTTTTATGTCTTTTTCTTTTTCCTGCGCACGGGTTTCTCCGCCGCCTTTTCCACGGGCTTCTCCACGGGCTTCTCCACGGGTTTCTTCACGGGCTTCGCTTCAGCAGAAGCGGCCTTTACCGAAGAAAGCCGTTTGCTGTTTCCGCTTCCCCGCTTCCCTGCCGTCTTTTTGGCGGCCGGTTTTGAGGTCACAGAAGGCTTGCTCGGCGCAGAGGATTTCTTGTACAAAAAGATCGTTGAAAACGCCGGAAGCGTCAGCTCTACGCAGCAGGGGCGTCCATGCATCGAAGCCTGTTTGGTGTAGATATGGGGATTGAGCCGGCCTTCGCCGCCAAAACGCTTTTCATCGGTCGAGAAGATCTCGTCATACCGTCCCCTTCTCGGAACGCCGATCCGGTAATGCTCCCGAGTGACCGACGAGAAGTTGCAGACGGTGATGAGTTCGTTTCCTTTTTTATCCTTTCGCAGGAAGGAGATGATGTTTTGTTCGGCGTTATCGCAGGACAGCCAGTCGAACCCTTCCCATCCCCCGTCGAGTTCCCACATGGCGGGTGTCTCGCGGTAGAAAAGCCCGAGCGCTTTGAAAAACTCCCAGTAGCGGCGGTGCTTATCAAAGCTGAGAAGGTTCCAGCCGATCTCGCGTTCCTCGCTCCACTCATCAAACTGCGCCAATTCGCCGCCCATAAAGATCAGCTTCTTGCCGGGGTGGGAGTACATATAGGCAATATATGCGCGCAGGTTGGCAAACTTTTCCTCATATTTCCCCGGCATCTTGTTAATCAACGCGCCTTTTCCGTGCACAACCTCGTCGTGCGAAAGCGGAAGGATGTATTTTTCCGAGAAAGCGTAGGTCAGGCTGAAAGTGAGGTTGTTGTGGACTCCCTTCCGGAAGAAAGGATCAGTCTCCATATATCGGATCGAATCATTCATCCAGCCCATGTTCCACTTGAAGTCAAAGCCCAGCCCGTCCTCTTCGACCGGATGGGTGACCTTCGGAAAGGCGGTCGATTCCTCGGCGATCGTAAGCGCGCCGGGAAAAGCAGTATGGATATAATGGTTGAGCTTTTTAAGGAACTCGATCGCTTCCAGATTCCAGTTGCCGCCGTCCTTATTGGGCAGCCATTCCCCATCCTTCTTTCCATAGTCCAGATAGAGCATCGACGCGACTGCATCCACTCTCAGTCCATCGATATGGTACCGGTCGATCCAGTTCACTGCTGATGAGACTAAGAAAGAGACGACCTCCGGACGTCCGTAGTCAAAGATCATCGTCCCCCAGTCGGGATGCTCGCCCTTACGCGGGTCGGCATATTCGTAACAGGGTGCTCCGTCAAACCGGCGCAGCCCATGTTCATCGCGGGGAAAATGTGCCGGAACCCAATCCATCAGCACTCCGATCCCTGCCTGATGACAGCGGTCGATAAACTGCATCAGCATATCCGGCGTTCCATAGCGGGAGGTCGGTGCAAAATAGCCGGTGACCTGATAGCCCCAAGAGCCGTCAAACGGATACTCCGACAGCGGCATCAGTTCGATATGGGTATATCCCATCTCCTTGATATACGGGATCAGCTGATCTGCCAGCATCGTATAGTCAAGAGTCTCTCCGTCTTTTCCAAGCTTCCAGCTTCCAGCATGCATCTCATAGATGTTCATCGGACGCTCAACCGCTTTTTCGGTGCGGCGCTTCTCCATCCATTCGCTGTCTGCCCATGGATAATCCGGAAGATCATATACTTTAGAAGCGGTGCCGGGGCGCGTCTCACAGTGAGCCGCATACGGATCCGCCCGGTAGAGAAGCTCCCCGTCGGGGGTTTCAATCACAAATTTATACAGATCATACTGCTTGGCATCGTCGATTTCCAGTTCCCAAATTCCCTCTTCGCTGATCTTTTTCATCGGGCGGGCTTTCGGATCCCACCCGCAGAAATCTCCGGTCAGATATACACAGCGGGCATGAGGAGCCCAGGTACGGAAGGTGTGTCCATGCTCCGACGACGTGCACCCCAAATATTCATACGCTTTATAATTAGATCCCTGATGAAACAGGTAAACCGCCATCGAATTCGGCTGTTCCGAAGCAGGTGTTGTTTTATCGGGAACCATCTTCGTTTCGGACATCATGATTAGCTTCCTTTCTGCGGATATAGGCGGCTTCATCCCGGCGGAGCCTGTAAAAAGCCACTAAAAGAAGTACGCCCCATTTCACTTCGAACTTATTAAACAGGCAGCATACTTCATCTCTTTTGCCTAAATCCATATTATCACAGTTTATGTCATTTGTAAATAATTACCGAATGGAAAAAGGAAACGCAGACGTAGAAACATTTCTTACTTTTTTGACTATTTTGCCAAAAAGTAAGAAATATCAAGTGTAAATTCCTAGTAATTTTCGCTTTTCTTCTTGCTGTTTCAATCGAATTTCTTCTGAAAAAGCCGGTATGACTGCCATTTTCCCTGCTTTTTTTACCAGCGATTTCATTCTGCCATACGGAAGCGGCCGTGGGACTTGCTTCGCAGCATTTTATTGTACCTTATCGTATTTGTCCGCTAAGGGCAAATACGGAAGCGGCCGCGAAGCTTTGCTTCGCAGCATTTATTGTACCTTGTACCGAATGCAGAATCACTCGAAGAAAGGTGGGAAAAGAAATTCCGTTCAATATAAGAAGCCGGCCATGAATATAAAATTGTGAAAAGAGATTGCTTTTTTTCTTCTTTTCGTATATAATAAATTTAGATAGATGTTCTTTTCTGCTCATCTTTTTCCGATTTTTTCGAATCGATCGACCACTGGTTAAGCGGCAGACGGTTCGATTGCAACGAGAACTAAAAATCGAATATTGATTGCATATGTTTCCGTAGCTCAGTTGGATAGAGCGACCGCCTCCTAAGGTTACGTTACAACGCTCACCTTGGAAAAACCTTAGTTGGGAGCTGAGTTCGATAATTACGGAGGCTTACAAAAAATTAAATACGTCCCAATAGCTCAGTTGGATAGAGCACACGCCTCCTAAGCGTGGGGTCGGAGGTTCAAGTCCTCTTTGGGACGCCAGCTAACA
>JALEHK010000050.1 GCA_022770625.1 Oscillospiraceae bacterium
TTCCTGATGATTCTTAAAAGCTTCGATCAAGGCTCTGGTCAGGCTCACGCCGTCATCGGTACAGGGAATCTCCTCCCGCTCAAACCATGTCGCTTCTTTCAGTTCGCCATCATTGAGCTTCGGCGTGCGGTCGCCCGTCACATCGCAGAAAAAGCCCGCCAGAAGGGTATCCGAAAACGACCAGGGCTGACTCTTCCAATAGCGGATATTCTCCACTTCCAATCCGACCTCTTCCATGACCTCCCGGCGGAGCGTCTCTTCAAAGCTCTCCCCTATCTCGCAAAAACCCGCGACCAACGCGTACCGGGCGTATCCCCGCGCGTATTTGGTCAGTAAAAGACGGTTTCCGTCGGTAATCGCGACGATGACACAGGGGGAAATCTTCGGGTAGATCATATTCCCGCAGGAGGGGCAATGAAGCATCCGCTCGGCATGGTCGGGCGTCAGCTTTCCCCCGCAGCGGCCGCAGAATACATTATCCCGATACCAGCGGTCAAGCTGAGCGGCCGTGATCCCGGCAAACGCCGCTTCATGCGGCATCGCGCCGCGGAGACAGGACGTTTCGAGCATCTCGTACCCCTTTGCCGCAAAGCGGCTCTCCGCGTCCGGAACCGCTAAAAAGCAGCGGCTTTCATCCAGACGGAAAAGATAGTGAAAAACGGCCGAAAGGCTGTCAAAATCCGAAAGCTTCGGAAAGGACAGCCCGTTTTCGTCCAGACGCGTCATCATCTTTCCTTCGGAAAAGAGAAAGACGGTGTCATCAGGTTCGGGAGAAAGGTCATGGTAACCATTGTCCAACTTATGCGGCCAGATGTCCTGTACCATTACGCTTCCCTCTTTTCCGCTTTTCCACATTCCTCCGCCGCCAGAAGAACGCCGATCTTACCGGTGTTCCAGGTAAGCCCGCCCTGCATCCAGACAGCATACGGCTCCCGCATCGGGCCGTCTGCCGAAAGCTCGATCGAAGCGCCGAGGGTAAACGCCCCTGCCGCCATAATGACCTCATCATTATAGCCGGGCATCGCCCACGGAACGGGCGTAACATGGGAATCGATCGGCGAGCCATGCTGAATGCCGGTGCAGAAGGCGCACATCTTTTCCCGGCTTCCGAGGGTAAGCTGAAGGATCAGGTCGGTGCGAGGCTCGTCGTACCGGGGGCTGACGTCGTAGCCCAGCTGTTCAAAAAGCGCCGATGCGAAAACCGAGGTCTTGATGGCGCTTGCCACGACCGACGGAGCGTAGAAAAGTCCCATGTACATCGGACGGTTCTGGTTCAGCGAGCAGCCCGCTTCCCGGCCGATTCCGGGAGAAGTCAGCCGATAGCCGCAAAGCTCGACCAGATCATGCCGGCCGGCAATATATCCGCCGGTCTCGGCAATTCCGCCGCCGGCGTTTTTAATGAGCGAACCGACGATCAGATCGGCTCCGACTGCGGTCGGCTCCTGCTTCTCAACAAACTCTCCGTAACAGTTATCGACAAAGACGATCGTCTCGGGGCTTGCTTCACGGATCGCGGAAATAATGGCTCCGATCGTCCCGACCGAAAGAGAGGGACGGGTCGCGTAGCCGCGGCTGCGCTGAATATGCGCGAGCTTGGCGCCCTTGACCGCTTTTTTGATCGCCTCGTAGTCCGGAGACCCGTCAGGGAGAAGATCGACCTGATCGTAGGAGACGCCGAAATCGCGCAGAGAACCGTTTCCCTCCCCGCGCAGACCGATGACCTCTTCCAGTGTATCGTAAGGAGCGCCGGTCACCGCCACCATCCGGTCGCCGGTGCGCAGAACGCCGAAAAGGGCAACCGTCAGCGCATGGGTCCCCGAGACAAAGGTATGGCGGACGAGCGCATCCTCTGCCCCCAGTACATCGGCAAAGACCTGATCCAGTGTATCCCGCCCGAGATCATCATAGCCGTAGCCGTTGGTTCCGGTCAGATGAGCGGCAGAGATCTTATGGCGATTAAAGGCCGCGAGAACCTTCGCTTCATTATAAGCGGCAATATCATCGATCCGTGCAAAAACAGGAGCGATCTTTTCTTCGCATTGATCTGCAAGGGTAAGCAGTTCGGGAGAAAGAGGAAAAAGCTGAGAAAGATACTGGTTCATTTTATTTTTGTTACCTGCCTTTATGTTTGTTCAGCCGCGCAGTCCGCGTGCCTGCCGGTCCATATCCTCAACAACGATGTCGTAAATCTCGCCGACGGTCGCGCAGTAGCGCAGCACGTCCCACGGCTCGTTGGTATGGAAATGGATCTTGATGGTTTCTTCATCGCCGACTGCGATCAGGCAGTCGCCCTTGAAGTGAGAGATGATGTAGTCGTGAACCGCGTCCTCATCGAGATTTTCACCGTCGATCAGAAGCTGAGTGTCGTATTTGTATTCAATCATGGTTTTCCTCCTTATCTTCTGCTCCGGTACTGATCAGTTCCAGAGCAATGGCTTCCATATTTTCGATATCCGCTTCATCAGCCACAACCGCCGGGCTGTTCAGATACCGGCAGGGCACGCCCAGAAAAACCGTAGGAACGCCGTCTATGGCATACTGAGCGCGTCCGGCACCGGAATTTTCCGAAAGAACCGGCTGCTGAATCGGGATCTCCTTTTCAAGAGCGCAGCAGCCAGCCTGACGGCGGAAGTTCTTTTCGTAGACCGTTCTCTGCTCGGAAAGCGGCAGAACCACGCCTTTTCCAAGGGCGCACTCCCCTTTTCCTCCGGGAATATCGTCCGCTGCCGCCGCTCCAAGGATCAGCGTCCGTTCGGGGCGGGTATGGTAGACGGCAATCGGCTCGCTTCCGCCGGAATGATACCGGGTCGTAAAGGCAAAAACGGTGTCATACGGAAGTTCGGTGCGGATGAGGCTGATCATGACCGCGCAGCCGATCCGGTCGCCGAGCGCCCTTCCCCGGATCCGGCGGCCGCCCATCCGTTCAAAGCCGGTCATAAACACGGCGCTGTCTCCCGGAGCTGCCGCCTTTTCCGCCTGTTCCTTTGTGGAAGCGCCGATATCGATCAGCAGCTTTTCCGCTCCAACCGGTTTTTTCCGTTCTTCGGCACCGGTCTGGTGGATGGCTTTGCAGCCGATGACGCCGGGAATGTTCTCACTGCCGACAGTGACTCTGCGCCCCAGAAGGAAACGCGGATCGATCGCTCCGCAGGTCTGAAAGCGGAGATACCCTTCATCGGACGCGCCGGAGATCAAAAGCCCGGCTTCGTCCATATGGGTCATCACCAAAAACGGATTTTCTCTCCGCTTTTTTCCCTCTTTGTAAACATAAAGCGTTCCGATCGAATCAAACGCCCACCGGGCATATCCGTCGATTTTTTTCACAATGGCTTCGGCCAGCTTTTTCTCGTCTCCGGAGAGAGCAGGAATCGCCGAGAGCTTATCCAGGTGAGACAGTTTCATGCTTTTTCCTCCTCCCCATGTTCCATGACCGGATGGCGCAGATATTCTGCCATCAGCCGGCCGACCGAAAGAATATCCGCGATCGAAACGATCTCGACCGGCGTGTGCATATATTTCTGCGGGAGGGAGATCATCGCCGTGCGCACGCCCTTCCCCGAACGGAAGATATTATCGGCATTGGTTCCGGTCGAGCCGCTCATAACCTCATACTGGGACGGGATATTCTTTTCGGCGGCGAGCGTCTTGAGCCGCGCGGTCATCTCCTTATCCAGGATCGGCGCAAATCCGATCATCCCGCCCTTATCCATCAGACCGCACTCGTTTCTGTCGGCGTCCGGCGTCCATGCGAAGCTGACATCCGAAACGAGCGCCTGATCCGGGCAAACCGCAAAGGAAGAAGTCGCAGCGCCATGTCCTCCGATCTCCTCCTGAGAAGAAAAGAGCACCGTCACCCCGCAGGGAAGCGTTTCTCCATGGGTCAGTTCAAGCGCGGTCAGGATCGCCGCCATGCAGGAACGGTCGTCCAGCGCCTTACAGCTGATCTTTCCGTCTGAAAGGCGCAGGAACACCCCGCGGCTGGTAACCATATCTCCGGGCGAAACAAGCGTTTCCAACTCGTCTTTGCCGTATCCGGTATCGATCACGACATCGTTTACATCGACCAGCTTTTCCGGGTCGGAGGGCGGTACGACCACGCCGGAAAGCCTGCGTGCGCCGTGGATCACGACCTCCTGGCCCGCAAGCAGACGCGCATCGATCCCGCCGTTCCTGACTGCATGGACAAAGCCGTTTTCATCGACCTTCTTGACCATCATACCGATCTCGTCGATATGCGCATCCAGTAAAACCTCCGGCGCACCGGCAGGTGCTTTCTGAACGCGGGCGATCACACTTCTTCCGGTATTGATCTCGATGTCTTCTGTATAGTTCCGCAAAATCCCGGCCGCCGCCGCGCAGGGAGCGTCCTCCTCACCGGGGATACCATCTGAAAGGCAGAGGGTTTTCAGCCAGTCCGCGATCTTCTCCTCGAGTTCCTTATCCGCAAACGGAACGGCTTCCTCTGCCTTTTCATCGGAAAGCGGCTCCCGCTGAGAAAGCATCGAAGGAAGAACCGCTTCGTGTTCTTTGCGACTCTTGCGCAAAAGGCTCCGGATCACAGCGGCCTTTACGTCCAACGGCCCCTCGAGCACCATCTTGTACTCGAAAAGGTCGATCGAGGAATCGACCTCCTGCTTCTCACCAGTCGCGACAAACCCGCATTTAGAGTAAAAACGGATCGCCCGTTCATTCGGCCCCAGCACCCACAAAAACAGCTTTTCCAGTTCCCGGTTCTCCCAGAGGATCTGAAGCAGGACCTCCATCCCATAGCCCTTTCCGCAGTAAGCGGGCAGAAGATAGAGCTTTCTTAATTCCCCGCTCCCATCCGGATAGCGGCTGATCGAATACATTCCGATCGGTTCATCATCCAGATCGATCAGGTAAAAGTTTAAGTTTTTCTCCCGTTTATACTGCTTTTTGAACCGCTCGGCCTTTTTTTCTGCCGTCTGTTTTTTCAGATGCGCCGGCGTTGAAAAGGAACTGTTGGCTCCGCGCCAAGCCTGTGCATAAACCTTTCCCAGAAGCGGGAAAAGCTCGTCCGTGACCGGTATGGTTTTCAGCGTGCCCATACGATCCATAACCCCCATTTCCATTGTGTGTAGATAACCGCGCCCAGCCAGAGAAGGATGGACAGCGGGATCAGTATCCGAAACGACCAGTGGCGGGTCTTGTGATGGAAGAGATGCATTCCCATGAAAAATGCCGCTCCCCCGCCAAGAAAAGAAAGGCCGAAAAGCACCCGCTCCGGTACCCGCCAGAAGCCGCGGCGCGCTTTCCATTTATCCAGCCCGCACATCAAAAAGGCGAGCAGATTCAGTATCGCAAGATAGGTCAGCAGAAGCTGTCCCTCAAAGGTAAGGTGCAAAATCGTTCCCCCGTAAAAAAGATTCGGTCAGCAGCCGAAACAGCCGATCCGATTTCGGTGTTCCGTATTTTTTAGTATATCATATCTCACGGACAAATAGCAAGCATCGGGAAGCACCTTATGAAAAAAGAAAGAGGGCGCAGACGGAAATTTGTCTGCGCCCAAAAGTCCGGCCGTGCCGGATATATAGGATGGGAAGAAGATTTCGTTATCTTGCGAGGTAACGCTCGTAAGCAGCCTGAGTGATCTCGATGCAGCGATCAATGCCCATCGACTGGAGGGTGGAGATATAGTTATCCCAGTTGGAGTCGATATCCATCGCGCCGGAGATGAACTGAGCGGTCATTTCCTTAACGTAGGTGCTGATGTCGGCATAGTAACCGGCACGTTCAACCGATTCATCCTGAGTCAGAGAGATCGTGGGAAGGGTGTATTCCATATCAGCCTGGCTCCAGACATCGTAGCAGGCCAGATCCTTCTCGGGAAGGGTCTGAAGCTCACGGGTCCAGTCAGACCAGTTTGCGATACCAGCAGAGGGGCAAAGATAGAGATCCATTGCCTGTGCCATGGTCATATTGTCGTTATTGATGATCTTATCGGTAAAGACAGGCTTGCCCTCATCGTTAAAGGTAAAGGTGTCGCCTTCGATACCATAGTTGGCCAGCAGAGCGCCTTCCTCGGTGAAGAGGTAGTCCAGCCACTTCATAGCGATTTCCCAATTCTCGCAGTTTGCCGAAATTGCGGTGTTGCCGGAGGTATAGGAGTCGCGCAGACGGATGTGGAGCTTATCGCCCTTGTTGACAACAGGAGGATTAACAGGAACGAGGTTCATGTCGGGATCCTCGGAAGAAGATTCGTACAGTGCGGGATAGGTGTACAGGGAAGTGAATGCGCCGGTAGCGCCGGTGATAACCTTGGTCATATCGGGCATTCTTTCATCGGTAGCCATAAAGTCGGGGTCGATCAGGCCTTCGGTGTACCACTCGTGCATCTTGGTGACGTAGTCTTTCCAGCCGTCCATATAAGGCCCGAAGTTGACTTTACCCTCAGCGTCGAGCTGCCAACGGTTGTTGGTGCCGAAGCCTGCGGACATCATACCGATCTCGCCGTCAGAGCCGGAGAAGTTCAGGATCAGAGGAGCGGTTGCGCCAATCTGGTCTTTGAATGCAGCTAAAACGTCATGCCACTCGTCATAGGTCTCGGGAATTTCCATATTGACTTTGTCCAGCCAGTCCTGACGCATCCACATACCGAGCCAGGGACCCTGTTTGGACTGTCTGAACTCATAGACAGCGCCCATACGGCCGGAGTCGGTGGTGCTCAGCAGGCGATAGTTTTCATCGGACTCGCGGATTGCTTCGTAGTTGGGCATATACTCGGGAATCTTATCGGTCAGATCCATGTAGTAGCCGTCGTCGATTGCCGCGTCAACGCCTTCTGCGTAAAGGCTTGCGCCGGTATAGATCAGATCGGTCAGCGCGTTGGAAGCGATCATCAGGTTGAAGTTGGTCTGACGCTCAGCGGAGGAGATCATCTGGAAATCAATATGAACGCCGGTGCGTTTTTCCATCTCAGCGTAGAATTCATTTTCGTTCAGGTCGTTCATGGTAACGCCGCTGGAGGGGAAGGTTACCCAGTAGGTCAGGGTGACGCCGTCCTCGGTCAGAGGAAGCTGAACCTCGCCGGGAGCAGCAGCCTCGCTCTCGCCGGACTCAGAAGACGAGCTTTCAGCAGAAGCGGAAGAACTGGAATTATCGGAAGATGCGGAAGGGGTGGAAGTAGTGGAACCGCCGTTGCCGCAGCTTGCCATAGAAGCAGCCATCATTGCGGTAAGCAGAAGAGCGGTTACCTTTTTCGCGTTTTTCATTTCTGATTTCCTCCTTATTTGCAGGTAGCCGGAACCAGAAGATCCGGCTTTCTTTATGGGCAGGGCGCCGGGAAAGCGCCCTTGCTTTTGTGAATAAAACTTATCCTTTGATAGCGCCGATCATAACGCCGGACTCAAAGTATTTCTGAATAAAGGGATAGAAGATAAACATCGGTACAGTCGAAACCATAATGGTGCAGTATTTGATCAGCTCTTTATAGAGCGCCGCATCCGCCGAATCGGACGAATCGGTGAGGATGGTCGTATCCGCTGTTGTTGTCGAGGACGCGGTGACGAGGATTTCCTTGAGGATCAGCTGAAGCGGGAACTTGGTACGGTCGCGCAGATAGATCATAGCGTTGAACCATGCGTTCCAGTTGCCGATGACATAGTAAAGGATAACGGTCGCGAGGGTCGCTTTGATCAGCGGGAGCATGATCGAGAAGAGGATTCTGAATCTTCCGGCGCCGTCCAGCATCGCGGACTCTTCCAGGCTGTCCGGAACGTTCTGAAGCGCGGTACGGACAAGGATCAGATAGAAGGCGTTCATGCAGGTCGGGATAATCAGCGCCCAGCGGCTGTCAAACATATGAAGCGTCTGGGTGACCAGAATGTAGGACGGAACGATACCGCCCGAGAAGAGCATCGTAAAGGAGATGATGAACATGATGGGGTTTGCCCAGAGAAAATCCTTTCTCGAGAGGGCGTAACCGGCCATGACCGTCAGAAACATACCGATCACGGTATTTCCGAATACATAGAGCAGGGTGTTCATGTATCCGATCCAGATGTTGGAGTTGTTAAAAACGAGCCGGTAGCCGTTTAAGCTGAACTTATTGATTCTCCAGATCAGACCGCTCTGGTTCAAAACCCAGCTCGCGTCAGAAAAAGAAGCACAGAATACGTGCCATACCGGCAGAATGCAAACGATCATAACCAGCGCAAAGAAGGCATAGTTTATGATATTGAAGAGCGTACTGCCGAAGGTTTTGCTTTTCACTGCCATATCGTAAGATCTTTCCTTTCGAGGCCTAAAGCCTTATTTTAGAACAGGCCGGATTCGGTATACTTCTGACTCAATGCGTTGGTGATCAGAAGCAGCGCAAAGTTGATGACCGAATTGAAGAGCGAAACGGCGGTTGAATAGCCGTAGTTTGCTTCCTGAAGGCCTTTACGGTACACGAAGCTGGAAATGATGTCGGCAGTCTCATATACCTGCGGATTATAAAGAAGGATCGTCTTTTCATAGCCGACCGAGAGCATCTGACCGACCCGCATGATCAGCATAATCATGATCGTATCGGTAATGCCGGGAACGGTAACATGAAGGATCCGTTTGAAACGGTTAGCACCATCGATTTCCGCCGCTTCATAAAGAGTCTTATCGATGCCGGCCAGCGCCGCAACATAGATGATCGAGTTAAAGCCAACGTTTTTCCAGAGGTCAGAAAGGATATAGATCGGACGCCAGTTGGAAGCGTTGCTTAAAAGGTTATCGCTTTTTCCGGTGACTGCCTGAACCAGTACGGTCAAAACGCCGTTGGTCTGGCAGAAATCAATAATGATACCGGCGACAACAACCAGTGAAATAAAGTAAGGCATATAGGAGAGCGTCTGAACCGTTCTTTTATATTTTGCGCTTCCGATCTCATTCAGAAGGATCGCAAAACAGATGGTGAACGGAAATTCAATGCCGATCTGCAGAAGGCTCAGAATCAGCGTATTGCGGATAACGCGCCAGCAGTAAACCGAGCTGAAAAAGTCAACAAAGTTTTTCATGCCAACGAATTTCGATCCGAGCAGTCCGAGATTGGGCTTATAGTTTTCAAACGCCATCAAAAGGCCGCCCATCGGGATATAATGGAAAATAATGTAAAAGGCAAGCGCCGGCGCAACCATCAGCAGCAAAGGCCAGTTTTTCACAAAGTCCTTTTTGATGTTGTGCCAGGAGTACTTGCGGTAGGTTTTTGTCGCTGTCCTGCTCACGAATATCCTTCCTTTCGCTTGTAAAAGACGTTTTCCGTATTCTTTCTCGGAATAAGGATAAACCTCTATAAATTATGTCTGAATTGTATCAAAATTGAAAAGAAAAAGATAGAGCCAAAAATCGATTCCAAGTTATGACAATAAAATTGTAAAAATTAGAATTATTTTTGTTGAAGATGTCCTTATTCGCTATTTTTGCAAGCGGCCTTTGTCGAAAAAACGCAAAAAATCGGAATGCGATTGGTTAAACTTATCGTCCGGCATACTGACCGGGCGTCATCCCCTCG
This sequence comes from Oscillospiraceae bacterium, assembly GCA_022770625.1. Lineage (GTDB taxonomy): Bacteria > Bacillota > Clostridia > Oscillospirales > Ruminococcaceae > Faecivivens. The sequence continues at coordinate 9,506 of JALEHK010000050.1, forward strand.
TATCGCTTAAAAGCGCGGATCATAGCCCTCGATTCGACGTAGCCGGTCTTTTCTGCGGTTTCGGAAACGCTGACGCCGTCTTCGAGCAGCTTCTTGGCCGCTTCGAGGCGAACCATATGCAGTTCGTCCAGTATACCATGCCCGGCTGCGTTTTTATACCGGCGGCTGAAGGTGGAAAGGGTCAATCCGAAATGATCGGCAATCATACTGGCATTCAGCGCAGGATTGCGGAAGTTTTCACGGATATATTCCTGCACCTCTTTGACCCAAAGGGTATTTTTATTTTCAAAAGCAGGTTCCTCCTCATCACCGGCAAGGCTCTCAAAGATTTCTGTCAACGCATTCTTCATTTCCCAGACGGTTTTGCAATCAGGGATCTTTGCGCCTTCCGGCAGGCAGGAAACCAGTATTTCGGCGATTCCCCAATACCGGTAGCAAACCGTCTCGGCGGATAAATCTTTTTTCAACAGCCCCTCAAGCATTTCGTCCAGACATTTTCGGGCTTTGGGATATTTGCCGGCAGAAAGAAGCCCTGCCAGTTTCTGCTGCTGTTCAAGGAATTCATAAGAATCTTTATAATCGGTATTCGGCGTTTCATCGCCAATATAACGGATATCTGCACGGGGAACGCCCTGCCAGAAAATCTCCTGTGCATACTCATACCGCACCCGTTTCCATGCAGCAGGCGCGTAGGAAAGAGAAAAGCATTCGCTGCTTACATAACAGGACAGCGCAACATCAAGCGCTTTCTTAACCGCACGAACCGATTTTTCGATGTCCGCTTCATTGATCGGTTCTTCGGCCAGCAAAACAACACTGTCGGTCATTTCCAGACAGAAACCGCCCCGAATATCCAAAAGCGTCTCTTCTATAATATTGCGCATGGCAAAATGAAGTATATGGAGCGTTTTATTGAAATCTTCCTGACCAACACCGGAAAAATAATCGGAGGTCTCCGGACAGATCGGAACAAAAAGAAGGACACGATAGGATTGTCCTTCCTCCAAATACTGAGACAGAGCGGAAGAATCTTCCGACGCTCCGGTCAGATAACGGGCGATGCAATCAGTATTGACCCGCTCCTGCACCTGTATCAGGCGATTTTCCAGCGTTCCCCGCTCCCGGACAACCTCTTTCAAGGCATCGGCAAGACCTTCAAGCGTCTGATATTTCAGTTTGCTTTTTTCCTCATCGGAAGCATTCTTTTCGCCGGAAGAACGAGTCATAAAAAGGAGAATGCCTTCAATTGGAGACCATGTCTTTTTACTGAGAAAAAGTGCCAGAGCCACTCCGCCCGCGCACAAAAGCACCAATTGAACCGCAAGTGTGATTCTCGCTTCCCGTACATTCTGGTAGTAGCTTCTTTTAGACGTCAGGAATCCGTACTGTATATCCTGATCGAACGGATAAACCGAATAGAGATAATCCTCTCCCAAAAGCCGGACGGTTTCGTTTTTTGCCTTCTTCACAGCCTTTGTCCGGCACAGCTGATCCGCTTTTTCGCTTCCGTACAGTAGGTTTCCAGCCTCATCGGCCAGAAAGACCTCGGTCTCTTCTCCACTCCACGGCGCAAACAGCTTATCCAGCCGAAGCATGATCCCGACACAGGCAAGTTTTTCCTTATAGAGGCTGTCGTAAATGTTGCGCAGTACGACCAGATACCCGTCACCGTTTTTCCCTTCGATCATACGAACCGTTCCAAGCGTCTGATTATCCTCAAGCATCGAAAAGAAAGCGGTCTCCTCCACGCCCCGCGCATCGGTATAAATGTTTAAGAGTGGCGCATGATAGGTACTGACATCCGAAACCATAAACTGATTGCGGAAAAAATAGCAAAAACTGCTGTCAAAAACCGACTGCTGATCGATCGGGGTCGAAAGAGTATCAATCAGCCCTACAAGATCAAAAACTTCCTGTATGCTCAGGTCATATTGATTGCCAAGACGGGCAATGGTTGTATTCTGCGTAATGATTTCAGCCGCATTTCCCGCATCGGTCAGGCTTCTGACAAGCTCAGCCTGTACATTTTCGATCATTTCATGCTGATCCTCGATCATCGAGGCTTGCTCGTTCCTTTCCAGCTTGACGATCGTAAAAAACGAAAGCAAAAGCGGAATCAGGCAGACCGCCAGATAAGAAGCCAGGAAACGACGGTATATTTTCATGCTGCACAGCCCCTCTCGCCGATTTTTATCAAATATCTACTTCAGATATATAAAATGAGCCTATGATTTTCAAATATTATAGCATAAAAAGAGTTATCTTTACAAGTATTTTACTTTTCTCTTTCCCATAAAATAGCTGTTTTTGCTTGACATTCGTTTTTTATTCGGATAAAATTATGTAATATAGAGTAGGTCTAGGGCAGCAGACGATCCTGTCTGTCCGGCAAGTCTGAAAGGGGATTGCTTTATGAACCGTATCATTACTGTCAGCCGTGAATTCGGAAGCGGCGGCCGTGAGCTGGCAAGACGTCTGGCCGAAAAGCTCGGCGTTGCCTATTACGACCAGGAAATCATCACTGAAATCGCAAAACGCACCGATCTTTCGGTCGGCTATGTCAAGCAGATCACGGCAAACCGTCCGTTTGCCTCCTTCCCGCTTCACATCGGTGAGCACCTTGGACAGAGTTTGTATGTGGATCCGGTCTTACAGCAAAGTTCGTCCGTTTACGGAGAACAGCATAAGATCATTCAGGAGATCGCTGATAAATCCGACTGCCTGATCGTCGGACGCTGTGCCGATTATATTCTGCGCGACCGTCATCCCTTCCGCATTTTCGTCTATGCTTCGATTGAAAACAAGGTAGCACGCTGTATGGCGCACCGCACGGCCGGCGAAAGCGACAACGTACAGGAAATGAAGAAAAAGATTTGCAGTCTCGATCGCAACCGTGCCAAATATTACGAATTTTACTGCGACCAGAAATGGGGCGCGAGAGAAAACTACGACCTGATGGTCAACACCCGCGGCGAAGATGTTGAAAAAACAGCCGACGCCGTTTATGATTATCTGATGAAAATCTTAAAGTAACAAGCAAAAGCGCCCGGAAAAATTTCCGGGCGTTTTTCTTTTTTTACGCTCTATGCTCTTCCTTTTCTGAAACTCTTATCCTTGAACAGATATATTTTCCGCCCGCCCCCTTGTTTTTTCCATTAAAGGATAGTATAATGAAGTGTACTGAATATATGATGGATTTGTATGTTCATTTTCATCTAAGAAAAAGACACCAAACGGTGTCGATGGAAAGGAAGAGACTTTATGTCCGCACCCTTTATTCCCGTCCTTCTCGGAACCGACGTCAATGTTTACGGCATGGCGCGTTCCTTCCATGAGGCTTACGGCGAATACGGCGTTACCTCTTATGCAATCGGCAAAAAAGCGCTTGGCGCAACCTCTGATTCCAAAATCGTCAAAGTTGCTGTTGTTGAACCTGATCTGGAAGACGATGCGGTTTTCGTCAAAACGCTCGTAAAATTTGCGGAAGAGCATCAGAACGGCAAAAAGCTGCTGCTTGTTCCCTGCGGCGACAACTATATCAAGCTTCTTGTCCGCAATCAGGAAGCACTCCGTCCCTATTATGTCTTTACCTGTATCGACGAGCCTCTCTTGATGCGGCTTTCGATCAAGGAGAGCTTTTATCAGGTCTGCACCGAGCATGGCTTCGAGTTCCCGAAAACCACGACCTGCAATGCTGAAAACTACAAGACGGTCGAGCTTCCGTTTGATTTTCCCTGCATCATCAAGCCTTCCAACTCGGTCGCTTACTGGAACTGCACCTTCCCGCACAAGAAAAAGGTTTTTCTGGCCAATAATAAAGAAGAGTTTGACGCAATCCTGAACGCGATCTATGGTTCTTCCTATCAGGATCACCTGATTTTACAGGAGTACATTCCCGGCCCCGATTCTCAGATGCGGGTCATGAACTGCTACTGCGGCAAGGATAAAAAGGTCAAGCTGATCTCGCTCGGACACGCGCTCCTTGAGGAGCAGTCTCCCGAAGGAATCGGAAGCTATGCCGCGATCATCAATACGGTTGACCGGGAGCTTTCCGCTCAGATGAAGGATTTTCTCGAGGATATCGGCTACACCGGCTTTGCGAACTTTGATATGAAACTTGACCCCCGCGACGGAAAGTACAAGCTGTTTGAGATGAATCTCCGTCAGGGCCGCTCCAGCTTTTTCGTAACGGCCGCCGGATACAATCTTGCGACCTTCCTGGTCAACGACCTGATCCTCGATCAGCCGATGGGCTGTGTCATCGCTGAGGAGAAGGCGCTTTGGAGCATCATTCCCAAATACGTCATCTTCAAGTATACGCAGGACGAAGCGTTAAAAGAAGAGGCAAAGGAACTGATCCACGATCACCGGTTTGTCCATTCCTTCTATTATGAGCCGGATCTTTCGTTTAAGAGACGGATCTATTATCTCAAGAACCAGCTCAACTACGTGAAAAAATACAAAAAATACTTTGGCAATAAAGGACTGCACGAATGACCAGACTCTTTTCCGCCCGGAAAAAGGTTCTGGGCATCATCGGCGGAATGGGACCAATGGCTTCCGCCTATTTCGGGCGGCTGCTTGTAGAGATGGCAGACGTTGATACCGATCAGCAGCATCTCCCGACCATTCTGCTCAACATTCCTGAAATTCCCGACCGGACAGCCTATATTCTCGGACGTTCGGAAAAAAGCCCGGTTCCCGTGCTGACCGCCGCCGCGAAAACGCTCGAAGGGCTGGGCGCGGATTTCTGTGCGGTGACCTGTGTGACCTCTCACTGCTTTTACGATGAGGTGCAGAGCGCCGTTTCGATCCCGTGGATCAACATCGTTCGGGAGACGGCCGCAGCGCTGAAGGCGGAAGGCGTCCGGAAGGCCGGGATCCTTGCGACCGACGGTACCATCGAAACCGGCATCTTCCAGAAAGCGCTTTCCGACGAGGGAATCCTCTGGGCGGCGCCTTCTGAAGAAAATCAGGCAAAGGTCATGCACCTGATCTATCAGGACATCAAAGCCGGACGAAGACCTGAAATGGAACTTTTTGGCGAAGTGACTCGTGCAATGAAGGAAGAGCTTCAGTGCGACGCCTGTATCTTAGGCTGCACCGAGCTTTCGCTGATTAAGCGGGATTACGAGACGCCCGGCTGCATCGACGCGATGGAAGCGCTCGCGAGAGCCTCTCTGATCCGATGCGGAATCCCTGTCCGGAAAGAATACCGGAGGCTGATCCGATAAAAATAAAAGGTACTGAAGGGGGAAGTTATTTATGTGTGGATTTGCAGGATTTTCGGTAAACGGTCTTCCGAATGAAAAAGCTGAAAAAGTGATCGGCGCAATGGGTGACCGGATCACCCACCGCGGCCCCGACCAAGCAGCCAGCTATGTCGATAATGACATCGCGCTTGGATTTCGGCGGCTTGCCATCATCGACCTTTCGGGCGGCTCTCAGCCGATCTTTAACGAAGATCGCTCGATGGTGCTCGTCTTTAACGGCGAGATTTATAACTACCAGACGATCCGGGAGGATCTTCTGAAAAAGGGACACGTTTTTACGACCGAAACCGATTCGGAGGTCTTGCTGCACGGCTATGAAGAGTACGGCGGAAAAGGACTTCTGGACAAGCTGCGCGGAATGTACGCTTTTGTCATCTGGGATAAAAACAAGAAGAAGCTGTTCGGCGCGCGGGACATCTTCGGCATCAAGCCTTTTTACTACTATAAAAAAGGAAAGACCTTCCTCTTCGGAAGCGAGATCAAATCCTTCCTCGAGCATCCGGATTTTGAGAAAGAGCTGAACGAAGAGCGCCTTCCCGACTGGCTCTGCTACGAATATATCCCGGACAACGAGACGATGTTCAAAAACGTCTATAAGCTTCCCTCCGGCTGCTGCTTTACCTGGAAAGACGGAGAGATGAAGGTTGAGCGCTACTACGAAGTCACCTACAAGATCGATGAGACCAAGAGCCTTGAAGAATGGGAAGAACTGATCCGGAAAACCTTTACCGAATCGGTCAAGGCTCATCAGATCGCCGATGTTGAAGTCGGGTGCTTCCTTTCGAGCGGCATTGACTCTTCGTATGTTGTCGAAGAGGTCGCAAAGTGCACCAAGGATGTCAAGACCTTCACTGTCGGATATGAAGAGGAAAAATATTCCGAGCTTTCCTACGCGCAGGAATTTTCCAAGGTCATCGGCGTCCAGAATATCTCCAACAAGATCGACGCAGACGATTATTTCCGGATGGCGGGAAAAATCCAGTACTATATGGACGAACCGCTCCCCAACCCTTCTGAGATCCCGCTTTATTTTCTCGCAGAGAATGCGGCCAAATATGTAAAGGTCGTTCTTTCGGGCGAAGGCGCGGACGAACTGTTCGGCGGGTATCCGATGTATCTGGCCGGCGGGCATTTCCAGAAATACGCAAAGATCCCCCGTCAGCTCCGCAAGGCCGCCGCAGGCGTTGTCAAGCACCTGCCCGACTTCAAGGGCAAGCAGTTTATCCTGCGCGGGGCGATGGAGCCTTATCAGCGGTTCATGCGCGCCAACTATAACTTCACCTATGAAAACCGTGATCTTGTCTTAAAGAAACACTATGACGCCAAAGACCCCACTGAATACGCAAAACCGCTGTTCGATCGGATGAAAGGGTTTGACGAACCGACGACCCTTCAGTATGTCGATATGTACACATGGATGCTTTATGACATTCTTCAGAAGGCCGACCGGATGAGCATGGCGAACTCGCTGGAACTGCGGGTACCGTTTTTGGATAAGGAGATGCTGGAGCTTGCGGTACAGATCCCGACCCGTTACCGGGCATGGGATGAGGTGACCAAGCGGGCGCTGCGCGGGGCGGCGCTTTCCAAGATCCCCGAACGCACTGCAAACAAGAAAAAACTCGGATTCCCGGTACCGCTTTCCGACTGGCTCCGGGAGGACAAGTACTATGAGATGGTGAGGGAAAAGTTCGACGGAGAGATCGCCGCGATGTTCTTCAATCACGACTATATCCGAAAGATGCTGGACGACCACAAGAGCGGCGAGAAGCTGAACATGAAAAAAATCTGGGTCATCTACACCTTTATTCTCTGGTACGAAGAATTTTTCGTCAAAAACTGAAGAAAACCTGCCGTTTCCTAAAGAAGCGGCAGGTTTTTTCGTTGGCTGTCAGATACGGACTCTTCTGATCTCGGTACAGAGTCCGGTCTTTTTATCGAGATCCAGAATGACCCCCTCCAGTTTGCAGGCTCCCTCCGGAACGTGAAAACGGGTCGGAAGATGGCTGGTCATTTTCTGAACGATATCCTCCGGGGAGGTTCCGAGGATTGACCGAACCGGCCCCGTCATTCCAAGGTCGGAGATATACCCCGTTCCCTTTTCGAGGATCTGCTCATCGGCCGTTTGAACGTGAGTATGCGTCCCAACGACGGCCGATACCCGTCCATCCAGATAATACCCCATCGCCATCTTTTCCCCTGTCGCTTCCGCATGAAAATCAACAACGGTAAAGGTGGCCGGATGTTCCCGGATCAACTTATCTGCCGTCCGGAACGGATCGTCCAGAGGCTCCAGATAAACGGTGCCGAGAAGGCTGATGACAAGCAGAGTAAAACTCCCTGCGTCCAACACAAACCATCCTTCCCCATATGGACAGTCCGGATAGTTGGCAGGGCGCAGAAGATTGGGATGGTCGGGAAGGTAATCATAAATCTCCCGGCGTTTGAAGGAATGGTTGCCTCCGGTCAGGACATCGATCCCGCTGTCGAAAAGATGCCCGGCCGACACCGGAAGCACTCCGTTTCCGACTGCCGAATTTTCTCCGTTGGCAACGACAACGTCGATCTCGTATTTACGCTTGAAGGCGGGAAGTTTTTCGCGGACGTAATTGCAGCCGGGTGCACCAACAACATCTCCGATCATCAGCAGTCTCATGCCTTTTCCTCCGCATCGCGGTCATAATGCTCGACGCTGTCGCGGATCGCAGCCAGTTCTTCTTCGGTGAACTGGTATTTCTTTTCACAAAAGTGACAGCAGACCTCCGCGCCGTGATCCTCTTTAATCATTGCGTCCAGTTCTTCCCGTCCGAGAGAGCGGAGAACCTCTTCCGTCCGTTCCCGTGAGCAGCCGCAGCGGTAGACCGGCAGATATTCGTCCAGAATATCCGGCTCCAGCCCGTCAAGCAGCTTCAAAACGATCTCCTTCGGAGTCATTCCATCCCGGATCATCGACGAAACGGGCGGAAGCGTCTTGAGGTTTTCTTCCAGCCGGTTGATCACGCCGGTGTCGGCAAACGGAAGCAGCTGCACCAGAAAACCGCCCGCCGCCTGTACGCTGAGATCCGGATTGACCAGTACGCCAAGCCCACAGACGGTCGGCGTCTGCTCAGAGGTCGCGTAGTAGTTGGTAATGTCCTCGGCAATCTCGCCCGAGACGATCGGAACCTGACCGATATACGGTTCCTTCAGACCCATCTCCCGGATAATCGAAAGGGTTCCGTCGGTGCCGACCGCGCCCTTTACATCGAGCTTTCCGTAGGCGTTCAGCGGCAGTTCTACGACCGGATTGCCGACCGAAACCTTGACGTTTCCGTTTGAATCGGAGACCGCGAGAATGACGCCGCCGGGGCCGTGCCCGTCCAGACGAAGGGTCAGCGTATCCTTTTCCGCTTTGAGCAAAACGCCCATCATCGAAGCGGCGGCAGCAAGCCGTCCGGCAGCAGCCGTCATGACCGCAGAGGTTTTATGAATCTGCTCAATCCGCGAAACAATATCCGTGGCGGAAATCGCCATTGCCATCGCGGAACCGTCTTTTGAAAGCGCACGAGTAATTCTTCCCATACAGCATCTTCCTTTCTTTACACATCAATACATACCGTTCAGTTACGGCGTTTCCTTCACTGTAAAAATGAACAGCAGGCGCTTTTCACCCGCTGTTCATCGAGGTTACTCTTTCTTTTTACCAGCGTGTCTGGCTACATAAACGAGCCGCTGGGAATCCTCCTGCGGCGGCAGGAAGGTATCGGCATGATAGACCGCGACCGTCTCCAACCCATGGTTTTCAAGCGTTTTACGGATAAAATCATCGCTATATCCGCGTTCGGTAAAATGATCCTCCATCCGCTCATACTTTCCGTCTCCGTCCTGCACAAAGATATCCAGATCCATCTCGGTCAGATGATCCTCTCCCGGCGTATTCTGCCATACGCAGTAGATATCGTCCAGATCGTAGACAAAAGTATTTCCGGCGAGAATCCGATCATGCTTATAGACGCTGTTCACATCGAAAACGAAAACACCGTCCTCACGGAGAAAAAGCGCCGCCCCGGCAATCGCCCGGTCAAAATCCTCCGGATCGGTCAGGTGGTTCAGCGAATCCAGCGTCGAGATGATGACGTCGAATTTTCCCGGCATATCCAGTTCGGTCATGCTCTGAGCGACGTAGGTGATCGGCAGACCGGAAGCGATCCTTTTATTCATTGCCTCGGTCAGCATATCATACGAATCGTCCGCACCGACAACGCTGTACCCAAGACGCGCCATCTCTTCGCACATCGAGCCTGTTCCGCAGCCCATATCCAGAAGTTCGCCGCATTTCCCGCCGTGCCTTACAATACACTGATGCAGATAAGAAGCTCGCTTTTTGTAGTCAATCTCAAAGGTCAGCCGATCATATACGCCGGCAAAACCGATATATCCACTCATTGCTTATCCTTTTTTCTCGGAATCCATCCGCTCAAAGACGACCTTATAGCCGTCGCTTCCGTAATCCAGCGAGCGCTTGACACGAGAGATCGTAGCGGTCGATGCTCCGGTCTCGGCGACAATGTCCGAATAGACCTTCTTTTCGCTGAGCATCTTGGCCACATGGATCCGCTGCGCCATCGCCTTCAGTTCGGGCACGGTGCACAGATCCTCAAAAAAGTCATAGCACTCTTCCATCGTCTGAAGCTGAAGCACTGCTGAAAAGAGAAATTCCACATTGAGTTCACGAAGTTTTTCGTTCATATCTAGGCCAGCCTTTCTTTTTCACTTTTATAACCGTTATCCGCTCTTTGGGAAAAGAGCAGACAAATCACACTTTCATCTTATAACGCATTATAGCACAAAAAACTTCCCGCGTCAATTTTTATCACACTTGAAAGTGTGAAATTTTTTGACGAACAAAAATCTTCTTTTTGAGGCAGAATTACCACCGAATCGACAGAAAAAATCCGGGGAAATATTGTCATTTCGCTGATTTTTCTTCTCTGAAATTGTCATTAACGTGCAAAATGTGCTATAATAGTTTAAGTAGAGAAGAAAAAGAAATCAATCAAGCGCGAAGGGAGTACCAAAAAATGACAGATGAACAGATCAAGCGGATCAACGAACTTGCCAAAAAGAAAAAAGAATCCGGACTGACCGCCGCCGAGACAGAAGAGCAGCAGCGTCTTCGCCGGGAATACATCGACAGTTTCCGGGAAAGCCTGCGCAGTCAGCTGGAATCGACCGTTATTGTGGAACCGGACGGAACCCGCCACCGAGTCACCAAAAAAGAAAATTGACTCCGGACAGAAAGGATGACACCGATATGCTGAAAAATCATGCGATTATATTTGATCTTGACGGAACCCTGCTGAACACGCTGGATGACCTGACTGCCAGTGTAAATGCCGCGATGAAATCCTGCGGTATGCCGGTACGGACAAAGGAAGAGGTCCGGCAGTTTGTCGGAAACGGCGTCATGAAGCTGATCGAGCGCTGTGTTCCAGACGGGATGGACAACCCCCAGTTCAAAAAAGCCTACGGCGCATTCCGCATCCATTACGCCAGCCACTGCCAGCAGAAAACGGTTCCCTATGATGGAATCATCCAGCTTCTCGGAAAGCTTCGCATCGCGGGTGTTCCGGTCGCAGTCGTTTCCAACAAGTTCGATGCCGCCGTCAAGAAGTTGTGCGACCATTATTTTGCGGGGCTGATCCCGGTCGTCATCGGCGAGCGGGAGGGTGTCAATAAAAAGCCCGCGCCCGACACCGTTCTGACTGCCCTTTCCGAACTGCATATGCCGGTGGAAACGGCCATCTATGTCGGTGATTCGGAGGTCGATATCGAAACCGCTCATAATGCCGGAACCGGACTGGTATCGGTCTCCTGGGGCTTTAAGGACAAAGATTTCCTGATCGAGCACGGCGCCGGAGCGATCGCAGACAATGCGGACGAGCTTTACCGGATTCTGACCGAAATGACCCAATAAAACAAATAAAACCCTGACCAAGATTCCTTTTCGGAACTCGATCAGGGTTTCTTTTTTTTGGGGAGGACGATTATCCCTGCTGCTTACCACCACGGCGGGGGCCAAAGCTGCCGCGCTTACCGTCGGTATTGCGCTTGAGATCGGAGATCTTTTCATCACTGCGCGCCATAAACTTGGAAAGCATATCCTCAAAATCCTTGCTGCCGGAATTCTTCGGAGTGCTGTTCCAATCGCGGGGAGCCGATGCTACGCCGCCTTCTTTTTTGAAGCCGGGCTTTCCGCCGGATCTGCCGCCCGGACGGCCTTCACGACGGAAACCGCCGTCATTTCCGCGTCCCTGACCTTCAGGACGAGGGCGGCGGGGACGCTCCTGGGGAGGATTATCCATCGCCTGCTTAACCGACAGACCGATCTTTCCGTCGGGAGCGATGGTAAGGATCTTAACCTTAACAGTCTGTCCCTGAGTCAGATAATCGGTGATTTCCTTGACATACGTCGGCGCGACCTCAGAGATATGAACCATGCCGGTCTTTCCTTCGCCAAGATCCACGAAGGCGCCAAACTTCGTGATTCCGGTAACAGTGCCTTCGACGATCTTTCCAATTTCCAGCTGCATAAATTACTTAGCTGCCTCCCTTAATTGAAGCCTGTCGGAAATCAATCTTTCCGGCAGGCTGTTTGGTTTTTTACTGATTGCCGGAGGCATTGTAAAATACCTGCTCTTCCGGAAAAATAAGGCCAAGCTTCTCACGAGCGGTACGGATCACATAATCGTTATCCGCACCTTCCTCGATGCGCGCACTGAGTTCCTGATTTTCGATCTCCTGTTCCGCACACTGACGATTCAAATCATTGAGCTTGTTCTGATAGGACGAAATATCGACCTGCAGGACCATTGACGAAACCGCAAGATATATAACCAGAGCGCCAACAGCTATTCCGAATAATCTGTTTACCCGATTTTTTCTGCTCTTCATCAAAACAGCAATCCCCCACTATCAGTAATATTTGACTTAATTATACACAGCGCCGGAAAGAGTTTCAAGTCAAATTTTGTGAAGCGGGAATTTTTTCTTCATTTTCGTTTGATTACACAGTTTTTCTACTTTTAAAATGTACAATATGCGCGATTCCTTTTAACCGTTGAACGGCACCGAAAAGGAAAAAGCGGACACACATTCCTACACTCAGACGAAAAATGACGGCACCGAGCCACTCTCCAATCAGCAAAAAGCCCCGCACTCTTCCGTAGCTGACCGCCTGAAAGAGACGGAAGCTGACCCAACCGGCCACAACGAAAAAAACGCCGTCCAAAAGAAACGCGGCCGTTCTGTTCGAAGGAAAAAGGAGCCGCACCCCCGCCAGAAAGTCGTAGACAAGCCCCAATCCACCGCCCGCGATACAGGCCAGCAGAAAAACCTTGACCTCGTCCGCGATCATCCGCCACTCTTCTTTCGGCGCTTGAACGGGCGAATATCGTCACTGTAAAAAAGCGCGCTGATCTTTCCGGTCATCGAAACGCTTCCGCTACCGCGCGCATCCAGGGTCAGATCGGAAACGCAGAGATCTTCCCCTTGTATTTCCATCCGCCCCATGACCGTCCGCAAAACGGCAAAGCTGTTATCAAAGCATTCCGCCTCTTCGACTCCGCTGATCAGGAGCTTCTCCCGTCCCTCCAGGATCACCTGATGAGGCTGTTTTACAGAAGTTTCCGGTTTCTGATTCTGCATCCCGCCAACCCCTTTCTCTGAAAGGGTATGTGCAAGAAGCAAAGCCTATGCCTTACTTTTCCTCCGGAAGGATCTCGTACATCTCCGAAGCGTTTTCCTTAGTCGCGTATTCGTTGACCGAAAGGACGCGCACCTTCATCGGGCGTCCAACTCCAATTTCAAGAATATCGCCCGGCTTCACCTCATAGGACGCGCGCGCAGGCTTGCCGCCGGCAAGGATCCTTCCCGCGTCGCAGGCTTCATTGGCAACGGTACGCCGCTTGATGATCCGGCTTACTTTCAAAAATTTGTCCAGTCTCATTTTCTTTTCCTTTCTTTGGCTGCGAAAGCTGTGAAAACGTTTCCGCATCGGCAGTGTATGCAGGCCACGGGCTTTGCCCTTTGGATTCCCACAAGCCTTTAAAAAGGCTTGACCGAAACCTTTCACGCCCCTTTCCGGAAGCATGAAGTACACTCACGCAAATCTGCTGTTCTTAGGGTTTTATCATATTTTCGAAAAGGTCATTCGGCAAGCCAGAACTTTTTACATTTTGCGTGGGATATGTTTCATTTACGCACCCACATGAGAGTTTTGACGTTTTTCAAGTCCCGCCAAGGGTGCTTGAAAATGCCGGTCGCCCCGACCGGCAAGTCAAAACTCGTTTTTTCAATTTTGCGTAAAGCAAAATTGAAAAAGGCCGCCCATTCGCCAAAAACGAAAGACGGCCTCGGTGTTCTCTGAAGGAACAATTATTTGGCAACAGCGTCCTTGAGCGCTTTGCCTGCTTTGAAAGCGGGAACCTTGGTGGCGGGGATGGAGATCGGAGCGCCGGTAGCGGGGTTCTTGCCTTCACGGGCAGCACGGTCACGGACTTCAAAGGTGCCGAAGCCGGTCAGCTGAACTTTATCGCCGACAGACATTGCGTCGGTGATGCTTTCGAGAACAGCGTTTACAACCTTCTCGCAGTCTTTCTTAGTCAGTTCGGTTTTATTCGCAACTTCGTTGATCAGTTCGGTTTTCGTCATGGTAATATCCTCCAGTTTTCTATTGTTGTCCGGAATCTGCGGAAAACGCAGAGGCCGGAGGGCACATATCAGGCTCGCTCCGCCGGATGCATATAAAGTGGCACAGGCTTTTCCCGTGCGTTTTCGGTGCCTCACAGCATTTCGGAAATCGGGCGTCCTTCGGAGTCTGCTTTCGACTCTGCCTCTTCAAAGCGTGCTACAAAAACCTTGCACGCTTCCAGAAGGCTCATTTCCGGATCTACACCCTTTTCCCTTGCCGCAGCCGTAACAGCCATCAGAAGCTGTCCGAGAGCCGCTGAAGCAGCATCTTTATCTGCCGTCTCAAACGCATGAACCGCTTCGGGTAGCGTACCAGCAAGTTTTTCGCTCGCCTCTGCTCCCGCCTTATCGGCGCGTTTGAGCAGTTTGTCCGCCTTCATCAAAGCGGGAAAAGTTTCGGGAACCAGCTTTAACGTTTCCGAAGCCGTTTTCACGCCTTTGGACTCGTTTTTGATCTGCTCCCAATTGGTCAGAACTTCCGCTTCGGAATCCGCCTTCACACCTGCAAAAACGTGCGGGTGGCGGATCAGCATCTTTCGGGTCACATCTGTGATCACATCGGATAAGGTAAATCTTCCCCGCTCCTCCTCGATCACTGCGTGAAAAACGACCTGAAAGAGAACATCGCCCAATTCCTCGCGCATCAACACCGGATCATCCCGATCGATTCCCTCGAGCACCTCATAGGTCTCTTCCAGAAAATCTCGCCGGATGCTTTGATGCGTCTGCACATGATCCCACGGGCAGCCGTCCGGTGCACGCAGAATCCCGGTCAACCGTTTCAGATCATCCAATGTGTAAGAATCCTTTACAGGGAAGTCGTACATGGGTATCCCGCCTTTCTGCCGCTGCTTACAAAGCACACGCTCTTATTTTAACCGATAAGTTTCCATTTTGCAAGTAGTTTTGCAAATTTTTCTCCCTTGGGAAGCATTTCGATATCCTCGCGGGAAAGTGCCCGCAGCAAAAGCAGCAGCGCAATGTACACAACCCCTGCAAAAGCGATCGAAATCAGGGTCATGATATGGGAACCGCTCAGCATGGAGAGCAGCTTGTAGCTTCCCCATGCGCTCAGTCCGCAGGCAAAGCCCGCGATCATCTGCCTCCCGGTCAGCCGCCAGAAGGAGATCGGAAGCCCGGTGACCTTTCTCAGGCCTCGAAGCGAAAGGATCAGGATAATCAGATAGCAGGCGCCTGTTCCGAGCGCCGCGCCGTTGATGTTGATCGCCGGGATACAGATGGTAACTAGGTTGACAACAAACTTGACCAGTACGCCGACCAGCATATATTTCGGTGGCTTTCCGGCGTGTCCGAGTCCCTGAAGGACAGCAAACAGCGGCATGGTCAGGCCGAGGAAGATGAGCGAGATCCCCTGCCAGGAAAGGACGGAGGAAGCAATCGCGACCTCGCTTACCTTACGCGGATAGAGCAGCGCAAGGATCGGCTGGGACATGAAAAAGATGCCGAAGGAGGCGGGAATCGCGATCAGGCTGGTCATACGGATTACTGACTCGATATTCACCCTTGTTCCCTCCCGGTCGCCGGACGACCAGCAGGCGGTGACATTGGGGAGCGCCGACTTTCCGAAAATGTTGCAGAAAGCGGGGACGAGATTGAAGATCGAAAGCGCGTATCCGGCGTAAGAGCCGTAGATAAAGTTGGCCGCCGATTCGCCGTTCAAGACATCCGCCGAAAGGATTCCCTGATAAATCGCGTTCATCTTTTCGGGGAAATGATCGAAGGCGAACTGGAGGCAGTTGATGATCGTAACGGTATCGACCGCCTGTGCGACGTTCATAACGATCGATGACAGCGAGATCGGAATGGCGATCGTAATCAGACGTACCAGAAGGACACGGCTGCGCATCGGACGCGGAGAATACCGCAGAGCCTCTTCATCCAGCCCATCTCCGGTGCGGCGGTATTTGAGCAGCAGATAAAGCGTTCCGACAGCAGTTGAGATGGTGACACCGAGGATTGCGGCCGCGGATGCAACCGGCTGAATCGCGGCGTTCGCTTCCGCAGAGGTCTTGCAGACCTGACCGAAAACGGCTTTCCCCGCCTCAAACTGCGCGTTGCCCCAGGCGACTGCGCCGGTCGAAAGTGCAAGACCGAAGACGAGCTTGACTACGACCTCTACGACCTGAGAAACGGCGGTCGGCGTCATATTGCGCAGCCCTTCATAGTAGCCGCGGTAGGCGCTCGTCATACAGCCGAAGAAAACGGCCGGTGCGATCGCGATAACACAGAGCCATGCGCCGGGGTTGTTGGCGATATTGACGTAGACCCGGCTGAGCAGAAGGATCAGCGCCGTTCCGCCGATTCCCATGATCAGAAACAGCTTGACCGAAAGTTCATGCAGCTTTCGGATATCGCGTGCTCGCCCGCGCACCGACTGTTCGGCAACCATTTTGGCGATAGCTGCCGGAAGGCCGGCCGTCGAGAAAGAATAGATCATGGTAAACACCGAGTAAGAGGTAGAAAAATACCCCATCCCGTCGCCGTCAAGAATATTTCCCAGAGGGATCTTAAAAAGCGCGCCGAAAATCTTGACGATAATCATCGAAGCGCCGAGAACCGAAGCACCGAGCAGGAGGTTCTGTCCGCCTTTTTTGCTTGGTTCCCCGGTTTTCCGGGATTGTTGCAAATGGTTCACTCCCTTTTGGACGAAAGTCCGCCCCTTTTGTTTATGAATGGGTCAGGCTCAAAAATGCCCTCTCCCAAAAGGAATCCCACCAAACGGCGGATCCCTGAGAAAGGGCATTTTCATTCTTGACCGGGTCAGCAGATAAGGAGATTATTCCTTTTCTTCCTCCGCAGCTTCTGCGGGCGCTTCTTCAGCAGGCTCTTCTGCGGGTTCTTCAGCAGCTTCGGAAGCACAGCAGCAGGTCTCTTCTTCCGAAACCTCTTCCGCCGCTTCTTCGACAGGCTTTTCAGCTACTTCCAGCTTTACGCCGCAGTGAGAACAGAAAGAAGCGTCACGAGGAAGCTTTGCACCGCAGTCAGGGCAGGTGCGCTGGCTCTTCTGTTCGCTGATTTTATCCTCAACAACGCCGAGCGCTGCACGAACTTCCGTGATCTCGTCAGCAAGAGACGCTAAAAGATCGCCGTTGTCGGCTTCTTCGGTCATCTTTGCATAGACCGCAACGCCGAGCTGTTCATAAAGATGAGACAGTTCATTCTGGAGCTGGATGCTCTGATATTTCAGCTTGGAAATTTCCAGCACCTTATCAGTCTGTTTGCCGGCCTTATCGACCATCGTTTTTGCAGAGGAAATCAGTTCATCAATAAATCCCATATCGATCGTTCCTTTCCGGCATGGCTTTTCCACCCGTTCTCCCCATGGAAACGCGGGCGTCATGCCTATACTCATATTATAAAGCATCTCTTTCCGGCTTGCAAGATACCGCCGGAAAATTTAAGAAAAAGGTAACAAGAGAAGTACATTGAGACGAAATTTTCCGGGAAATACGGGAAAAGAGCGTCCTGCACGGCCGTCTGACTTACAGATTTTCCAGAAACTCCCGCAAAAGTGAATCCGGAGGGAGCCGGACTCCCGAAAGAGGCGTGAACTTTTCAAGCGCCGATAAAAGGACGCGCGCTTCCTTTTCCGAATCGGGATCGTTTAAGCAGGGAGTCAGCAGCTTTTCAGCGATCGGCCTGTAAAGCATCGGTTCGTACAGGTGAACCGAATCGATCCATACGTCCGCCAGCGTCCGGAACGGACGGATATGCTCTTCTTCCCCGCGAACCACGTTTTTCCACATGGCGATCGTACCTTTCGGCGGGCAGCCCCGGAAGTTGTTGTCTCGGATGATCCGACGGATGAAGCGCAGCTGTCTTGTCGAAAGGATACGCTCCTCTCCTTCGTAATATTCGGTTTTGATCGAAATATACAGCCGCATAGCCTCTTTCAGCGCCGGTTTCTCGGAAATCAGCGGGTTGAGCGCGTGCAGTCCCTCGATAATGATCGCCGTATGATCGTCATACTCAAAATGGCGGGTCTCGGCGCTTCTTTTTCCGGTTTTGAAGTCAAAAATGGGAAAATCAGCGCTTCCGTTTTTGAAAAGATCGGAAAGCGTCTGATCCAGAAGAGCGGTGTCCACCAGTTCCGGACTTTCCAGATCGGGCATTCCATCCGGAAGGAGCGGCGCCTGATCCCGGTCAAAGAAAAAATCATCCAACGAAAGCGGAAAGGTCGAAATCCCCCGCGCTTCAAGCGCTGTATCAAGGTTATGAGAGGTCGTTGTTTTTCCGGAACTTGACGGGCCGGAAAGAAGGATGATCCGATGCTGAGGGAAAGAAGAGGCGAACTGATCGGCTACCTCATCGATCTGACGGCGGTAGCGGCTTTCGGAATAGGCGATAAACTTCTGCGGATCACGCTTTGCGAACCGGTTTACTTCTTCCAGCGGAAGATGAAGCTTTTCATCTGATACCATTGTTTTCCCCCTCCCATTCGCTGAGCGAAGCATCGATCAGCCTGCCCAGTTCCTTTTTCCGTTCCAGAATATCTGAAAACTGATTGAGATATTCATACGGATATTTGTAGTTATAAACACGATCCAGACGTCCGGGAGAAACGACCTTGGAGACTGCTCCCGCCCCGCAGGCAAGGATCGTCTGAACCTCTTCCATGATGTAGATATTGTATTCTCCCCAGTGTCCGGGAAGCGCATACCCAACATTTTCGAGATTGCCGACGGTATTTTTCTGCCGGTAAAGGTAGTATGGATCATACCCGTCCTTCATCAGCATCTCCGATGTATAATCCATCATCCGCTGCACCGGGCGGTAATCCTCCATCTCGTCCAGCTCACTGTACAGAGCGGATGAACGCTTAATGGTAAGCGAATGGACGGTGATATTTTCCGGACGAAGGCTCCGCGCTGTATCAAGGCTCCGGCAGAAGCCCTCGTAATCGTCTCCCGGAAGCCCGGCGATCAGATCCATGTTGATGTCGTCAAAGCCCATCGACCGCGCCATCCGGTAGCAGTCGATCACATCCTGCGCGGTATGCTTCCGCCCGACCCGGCGAAGCACCTCATCCGAAAAGGTCTGGGGATTGATGGAGATGCGGGTCGCTCCGCTCTCGCGGATCGCTTCCAGTTTTTCCGGTGTGATGGTATCCGGACGCCCGGCTTCGATCGTATATTCAATACTGCCGATACCGGGGAAATACGAACGTACCGCCCCGGTTAGCTGTCTGAGCTGAGAGGCGGAAAGGACGCTCGGCGTGCCGCCGCCGAGATAGACGCTTTTTAAGTTCAGTCCCTTTTCTTCAGCGAGCCTTGCCGTTTCACGGAGTTCCTTCATCAGTCCCATCAGATATTTCGGAAGAAGCTCCTGCGCCTTTTTCCCGGTGATCGACTGGGAAACAAACGAGCAGTAGCTGCATCTCGAAGGGCAGTAAGGAATCGAAAGGTAAAGGCTGTAATCCTTAGGCGAAAGCTGTTTGAGGAAGCGTTCCTGCACATGAGCGATCGTAAGGGCGAGCGAGAGCTTTTCCCCGCTCACGAGGTCTCTCTCCCCCATGTCCGCACAGATCTGTTCATCACTCTGACCGAGACGGATACGATTCTGAACCAGCTTGACCGGACGAACGCCGGTCAGAATTCCCCACTGCGGGCGGATACCGGTGATCGAAAGGAGCTGGGCATAGAGAAGCCTTGCAAGTTCTGACTCATATTCGTTTTCCTTCAATCCGCCGGGCAGAGTGCTGTCCTTTTCACTGTCCGCCTCTTCCAGAGAAATCCTGACCCGAAGACGCACCTCTTCTCCTTTTTGAAGAGAAAAAAGAATGTACTCACTTCCCTCCGGGGGCTGTTCATCATAAAAAAAGGTAAAATGTCCAAGCGGGAAAAAGAGCTTGGTGACATTTTCCATCTCGTATTTGAAGCTGTTTCCCAAAAAGACAAGAGCAAACGTCCTCCTGCCGGAATGGGAGCTTTCCTGTATATTTTTCAAATCAGTCCTCCTGTTTTTTCGCGCAGGATCGTCGTTTCCCCGCCGTGTCCCGGATAGACGCGGCACTGTTCCGGAAGCCGCATCAGTTCGGAAAGCGACCGCATAAGCGCCGCGTAATCGCCGCCGTAAAGGTCGCACCGTCCGTACCCGCCGCAGAAGAGGGTGTCTCCCGAAAAGAGGGTATACTGATCCGGAATGTAAAAACAGACGCCGCCCCTCGAATGACCGGGGGTTTTTAAGACCTCGATCCTCAGTTCATCCAGCATAAGCGTCTCCCCGCCGTCCAGAAACTCATCGGGAACAGCAGTAACATCCGGCCCTCCGAAAGCAGCCGAAGCGTTCTGCTCCGGATTTATCGACATTCTCCAGTCCGCTGTTCCGAGAAAGACCTCAACGCCGTATTTTTCCTTCAGCGCATCGACTGCACCGATATGGTCAAAATGCCCGTGGGTCAGAAGAATCCCCTGGGGTTCTACCTTTTCCATTTCAATCCGCGCTTCGATCCGCTCTGCCTCTGCGCCCGGATCGATGATGTAACAGTGACCTCCTTCTGAAATCAGAAGATAGCAGTTTGTTCCGATCGCGCCGACCGGAATCGTAACAATACGCATAATTAATCCCTTTTCCTTTATCTTCTCGGTTTTGCACGGTCGACCGAATCGATCAGGATGGTGATCGGGCCGTCTGCCGTCATATCGATCTTCATATGTGCGCCGAACCTTCCCGTTTCGACCGGAAGTCCTTTTTCACGGAGCAGACGGACATACCCTTCATAGAGATCCTCCGAAAGCGGATGCTTTGCGGCGGCGATAAAGGACGGGCGGTTTCCTTTCCGGCAGTCCCCGCCGAGGGTAAAGTTGCTGACGACCAAAACGCCGCCCCCGATATCCTCGACCGAAAGATTGAGTTTGTCCTCCGCGTCAGTAAAAATCCGCAGCTTGGCCGTTTTATCCGCCAGCCAGCGCGCGTCCTCTTCGGTATCTCCCTCCATAACGCCGCAGAGCACCATCAGCCCCTGTCCAATCTCGCCGAGAAGTTCTCCCTCGGTGGTAACCTTTGCATGAGAGACTCTTTGTATAACCAGTTTCATTGCTTGCCTTCTTCCTGTCCTTTATTTACCGCTGCGTTCAACCGAAATAACGCCCGGAATCTTTTTCAGTCGCTGGATAATCGTATCCAGATGTTCTTTTCCCTGAGTCGAGATGGTCAGAAGCACTTCTGCGTTTCCGTTTTTCAGTCCCCGAGCCGTGATTTCATGCAGCGGAACCCTGAGGTTTGCGATGGCAAGGGTCACGTCCATAGCCAGTCCGTCACGATCGGTCGCGATGATCTGGAGACTGGAGCGGAAATCGACCGGCACATCCTCTGCCCAGCGAACCTTGATCCAGCGCTCTTTCTGAGCAACGTCATTCAGCGAAGCCTGTGCATTGACGCAATCCCGCTTATGCACCGAAACACCGTACCCGCGGGTGATAAAGCCAACGATATCGTCGCCGGGAAGCGGGTTGCAGCATTTAGCGAACTTGACCTGACAGTTGACGATCCCGTCCACGATGACCGGAGTATTGCTCTTTTTGGGCGCGGCGGCCTTTTTAAGTTTCTCAAGCTCCTGCGCGGCAAAATCGCTGGTCTGCTTGGCGTAGGCGTCCTTGATGCGGGGCATCAGATGCGAAAGCACCAGTCCCCCGTAACCGATCGAAGCGTACAGGTCATCCAGTGAATCCTTATGCTGACGGCGGACAAGATCGTCCATAAACGCCAGATACCCTTCCTCGGTATCGAACCGGATCTGGTTGCGCTTGAATTCCTGTTCAACGACCGCTTTGCCGGCGGCGATATTCTCATCCCGCCGTTCCCGCTTGAACCAGCCTCTGATCTTGTTTCGGGCCTCGCTCGTCTTGGCGATCTCCAGCCAGCCGCGCTTAGGCCCGGTTCCGTTTTTGGCGGTCAGAATCTCTACGATCTCGCCCGTTTTCAGCTCATAGCTCAGCGGCACAATCCGCCCATCGACCTTTGCACCGGTCATCTTGTTTCCGACAGCGGTATGAATCGCATAGGCAAAGTCGATGATGGTCGAGCCGGCAGGAAGGTTTTTGACGTCTCCTTTCGGCGTAAAGACAAAAACATCGTCAGAGGAGAGGTCGGTACGGATGTTGCGCATCAGATCTTCGCCCTCTGCCTCCTGCTGGGATTCAATGATCTTGCGCACCCATTCCAGCTGTTTATCGCTCTTGACGTCGCCCTTGCTGATGCCCGCCTTGTATTTCCAGTGGGCGGCGATACCGTATTCAGCAGTATAGTGCATATCCCACGTCCGGATCTGTACCTCAAACGGAACGCCGTGATCGAGAACCGAGGTATGGAGCGACTGGTACTGGTTGGGCTTGGGGGTCGAGATATAGTCCTTGAAGCGGTTCGGGATCGGGGTAAACATATCGTGGATGATCCCGAGTGCGTTATAACATTCGTTGGTCGTATCGACGATCAGACGGACGGCGTAAATATCATAGATCTCCTCAAAGGACTTCCCCTTGACATAGATTTTGCGGTAGATGCCGTAGATCGACTTGACCCGTCCTTCGATATGCGGATGGAAGCCGTATTCGGCGAAGCGGTCGAGAATCCGTTTCTGGACGCTCTTGATAAACTCCTCCCGCTCCTTTTTGTTCATATCCAGCCGCTCTTCGATCTCTTTATAGGCGACCGGGTCGAGATAGCGCAGAGCCAGATCCTCCAGCTCGTCCTTAATGCTCCGGATACCTAAGCGATGGGCGATCGGCGCGTAAATTTCCATCGTCTCGTGGGATTTGCTGCGCTGCTTTTCGGGCGTCTGGTACTGCATCGTCCGCATATTGTGCAGCCGGTCGGCCAGCTTGATGAGGATAACGCGGATATCCTCGTTCATCGCCAGAAGCATCTTGCGGATATTCTCCGCCTGCTGCTCCTCTTTGGTCGAGAAGGTCATGTTGGTCAGCTTGGTGACGCCGCCGACCATAACCGCGACGTCCGCGCCGAAGGCTTTTTTCAGTTCGTCGAGCGTCACCGCCGTATCCTCAACGACGTCGTGCAGAAGCGCCGCGCAGATACAGTCGGTATCCATTCCCATTCCGATCAGGATGATCGCAACGGAAACAGGATGGGAAATATACGGATCACCCGACCGGCGGACCTGACCTCCGTGTGCCTTGTCCGCCACTTCATAGGCGCGTTCAATCTTTTCTATATCATAATCCTTATCGCTCGCTTTCAAAGCGGCGATCAGGTCGTCATGGTTTTCGATTTTAGTTTGAATCATGGGTGTTCTCCCTCCGATATCTATCTTTCGGTTTTATCCGTTTAACGCCTTGAGAATCTCCGACCGTTCAAGGTCGACCTTTCCCTCCACCGGGATCAGCCGCATCGACGAAAAGTCGGGCGAGATGGAAATCAGTCCCACCTCGCGGAAAATATCCAGTGACAGGCGGTATTTGCAGTAGTTCATATTTCCCTCGACCGCGTGCAGATACAAAAGCTCAGGACTGGTTCCGCTGCCCGCTTCCGACCGGATCAGCCGATAGAGCGCCCGCAGTTCGGGGATCGACGGCCGTGCGATCGCCATGATCTTTCCGCTGATCGGTTCGCCCCGTCTGACCTTTTCATAATAAAAAGCGGCGTTTAAATTTTTCTTTTCCTCAAATCCCGCCGGGCGGATGTCCTTCATCCGGATCGAGATGCTGCGGATATCGCGGAAGGTGTTGATCTCCAGCGTCACCAGCAGATCGACCATGCTCCCCTTCTCGTAGATAAACGACTCCGGGCTTGTTTTGAAGCAGAGGACATAGACGCTCTTCCCTTCAAACGCGACCCGCAGTTTCAGATGCTTGCCGCCGGAAAGAGGGGTCACGCCCTCTACCATGCAGTCCCGCATCAGAAAGACCGGCTGGGGATTTCCTTCTCCGAAAGGCTCAAGCACCGAAAGAAGTTCAACGTTTGACAGCTCAATATCGCCGCTTCTGAGCCGCCGGTCGATCACGCTCTGGATAACCGGCATCCGGTCGAAGTTTTTCGCGGCATATTCATTAATCATCCGGCGGAATACCGGGATATTTTCTGTTTTCAGGGTCAGCCCTGCCGCGAGCTTATGCCCGCCGAAACGGATCAACAGTTCTGAGCAGGCGGATACCGCATCAAAAAGCCCGAACTGTCCAAGGCTTCTTCCCGAGCCGGTCGCCGTCTCTCCTTCTTCCGAGATAATAAACACCGGCTTTCCGTAAAGGGAAAGAACGCGGGAAGCCACGATCCCGACCACGCCGTGATTCAACCCCGGCGCGGACAGAACGAGCACCCGGTCGAGCAGGAGCGATGGGTTTTCCTCGATCGCTTTTTTGATCGCGGAAAGTATCTCTTCCTCTTCATCCCGGCGTTTGGTATTGAGCGCAGTCAGCTGCTCGGCCAACTCAGAAGCCTGCTCCTCATTCTCACAGAGCAAAAGCTCAGCCGCAAGCTTTGCGCTTCCCATCCGTCCGGCGGCGTTGATTCTGGGGCAGATCCCGAACGCGATCTTCCCAGCCGTCAGTTCTCCCGACAGCCCCGCCGCCGTCATCAGCGCCCGCAGTCCCGCGCTCTCGCTTACCGGAAGCATTTCCAGTCCCTTGCGCACGATCATCCGGTTCTCTCCCGAAAGAGAAACAACGTCTCCGATCGTACCGATGGCGGCAAGCGCCGCAAAACTTTCCAGCGGCATCTCGTATTCTCCGCCTTCGAGCGCCGCAATCAGCTTGAGAGCGACTCCCGCCCCGCAAAGTTCCCGGAAGCCCTGATACTCTCTGCGGTGGGGATTGACAACCGCAACAGCTGCGGGAAGTTCCGGCCCCGGAACATGATGGTCGGTCACAACAACATCGATCCCAAGGCTTTTCGCATACTCGATCTCCCGCAAAGCGGCGGTACCGTTATCCACCGTTACGATCAGCGTGATCCCCTGACTGTTTAAGAGATCGACCGCGCCGGTATTTATTCCGAAGCCTTCCGAAAGCCGGTCGGGAATATAGTAAGAGACCTGTGCACCCATCGAAGAAAGATAGCTGTAAAGGATTACGGTCGAGGTCACGCCGTCGCAGTCGTAATCTCCGTAGACCGCAATCTTTTCTCCCGCCTCAATCGCCTGCTCGATCCGATCCACTGCTTTTTTCATATCCGGAAGTTCCATCGGATCCTCAAGCTCCCCTTCGCTGAAAAGAGCGACGATCTGATCGGGGGAAAGTCCCCGTGCGGTCAGAATATCCGCAATCATGGCGGGAAGCCCCTGCTCACGCTGAAGAAGCCGGCTCTGGCGCTGGCGCTCTTCGCTCTGAACAGGGTAGATCCACTGGGTAAACGGCATGGCTGATTCCTTCCTTTCGACTGTCTGGCGTTTGTCGGCAAAATTACCGACAAAAATACAAAGTAATTATACCACCCGTCCTTTCTTTTTGCAAGACAGAGGCACTTTTCCTTTCTATCGTTCCTTTTAAACCCTCAGTTTTTATGAAATCTCTTTACTTTTTGAAGGTCAGCCGTTATAATATAAGGTGGAAAAAAATGAAAGGAATCCGATCCATGCTGATAGATTGCCATAACCATTCCCTTTACAGCTTCGATGGAAGCGAAAAGATTGAAGATATCTGTTCAACCGCCGAGGCGCTCGGTCTTTCGGTTTTTGCACTGACCGATCACTGCGATATGATCGGCGGCCCCACGGCCGAAGCTCTGAAGGTCTCGATTGCAGGTTCGGTCAACGAACTGTGCGCCTGGCGGGAAAGTCATCAAAGTCCGTGCCGGATGCTCTGCGGCATCGAGCTTGGCGATCCGCTGGAGAATCCCGCTCTTGCGGAAGAGATGATCCGGCTTGCGCCCTACGACGTCATCATCGGCTCGATCCACACTGACGGCGTGAGCGACTATTACTTCGGGAATTATTCGGACGCCACCGATCAGCAGCTTCACGAAAGCCTTGAGCGGTATTTTCTGCGGCAGTGCGAGATGGCGGACTGGGGAAAGTTTGATGTTTTAGCGCATATGACCTACCCTCTCCGGTATATCGTCGGCGATTACGGAAGAAGCGTCCGTCTCGAACGGTATTCATCGCTGATCGACCGCCTTTTCCGCACCATCATTAAAAAAGAAATCGTTCTTGAAATCAATACCTCCGGACTGCGGCAGAAGATCGGCGTCACGCTTCCCGATCAGGCGCTCCTGACCCGATACCGGGAGCTTGGCGGGCGGCTCATTACCCTCGGTTCCGATGCACACACGCTCAAAGACATGGCGTTCGGAATCGAGCAGACGGAGCACGAGCTTGCACGGCTTGGATTTACCGAACTGACCTGGTTTGAAAAGCGGCAGATGCGCCACACTCCTCTCCCCGCCCCCGGCGGAACAACCTGATCGAAAGGAATGTCACCATGCGTCAATTTTTATTTTCCCGAAGTTCCCGCCTTCTTCTGCTCGCGGCGGGCGCGCTCAGCCTCTGCTTCCTGACCGGATGCAGCAGTTCACTGGATGACCTGACCGACCGGGCGATCAACGCGATCGGCACCCGGGTTTCCGACGCAATGGAAGACGTCGATGTCAAAGAGGTCATGGGAAATTTGAGCGATAAGATCGGTGATGCCCTCACCTCCATGCCCGAAACAAGCAGCGCACTCAAAGATACCGTTTCCTCTCTCACTTCTTCATTTTTAAGCGACGTTTCCTCCGACTCTTCCGCTTCTGCTTCCGAAGAAAGCGCGTCCCCGTCGGAGGACAGAAGCGATGCCGATCCGTCACCGACCGCTGAACCGGCCGGTGACGCCCAGATCACCGAAGACGGAAGCTATACCGGAAAGGACGAGGTAGCCGCTTATCTCCACACCTATGGGCGTCTCCCCGGAAACTACATCACCTCTGAAGCAGCAAAAAATCTCGGCTGGGACGGAGAAGGCGATCTCTGGGCGATTCAATCGGGCGCAGCGCTCGGCGGCGACGATTACGCAAATCTTGCCGGACTTCTCCCCTCAGACGGCGAACGGAGCTGGAAGCAGTGCGACGTCAACTATAACGGCGGTATCCGCGGTCCCGAACGCCTTTGTTATTCAAACGACGGATTGATCTACTACAGTCCCGACCGTTTTACAACCTTTGTTGAAATTGTTTTTTGACATCTTTTCTTAAAAGGAAGGAGCCGGACGCGATGAAAAAGCGAACCGGAGATGCGTTCTGACACTTTTTCTCCTTTTTTCATACCAATCATTGTATAAAAAAGGAGAAAAAATATGCGTACAAAAAAGATTTCCATAAACGGAATCCCTGCCCTGATCTGGGGAAACGAATCGGATCAGGTTTATATCCATGTTCACGGAAAGATGAGTCGGAAAGAATATGCGGAAGGTTTTGCACAGATCGCCGAAGAAAAAGGCTTTCAGACATTGAGCTTTGACCTTCCGGAGCACGGAGAGCGAACAGGCGGAAAAGAACGCTGCGACGTTTGGAACGGCGTGCATGACTGCCTTTCTGTCGCTGCTTTCGCGGATAAGAACTGGAAACAAGTCTCGCTTATGGCGTGCAGCATCGGCGCTTACTTTTCCCTTCAGGCCTTTGCGGAGCGAAGATTTGAGCGTTGCCTTTTTACCTCTCCGATCGTCGATATGGAATGGCTCGTCCGAAAGATGATGGATATGGCCGGTGCCGATGAACGGAAGTTGGAAAAAGAGCAGGAGATTCCGACCGCAATCGATCCTCTTCGCTGGGATTATTACCGCTATATTCTTGCCCACCTGATTACCCGCTGGGACTCCCCGACCGCAATCCTTTACGGCGGAAAAGACTCGCTTCAGCCTCTTCATTCGATACAATCGTTTTCAAACAGGTTCGGCGCTGAATTGACCGTCTCGCCCGAAAGTGAACATTTCTTTATGTCGGAAGCTGATTTGGAGATCACTTCCCGTTGGCTTTCGGAAAACATCCGATAACAGGACACATATCATGATATAAAACCCGCCCGGACGGCTTTCAAAAAGTCATCCGGGCGGGTTTTTTCATATTCTATTAATCTTCGTCGGGATCATCCTTGAAAAGGTTTTTGCCGTGGCACTTCTTATACTTGAGGCCACTGCCGCAGGGGCAAGGATCGTTCCGGCCGATCTTGGTGACTCTAACCGGCTGGCGCTTGGGCGCTTCACCGTTTTCACCGGCGTGTCCGGCAACAGTATCACGCATCAGGCTTTCGGCGCTGCGGGAAACCATCTTGGGCATGACCGGCTCACCAGGAGCATTTCTCGGGCCGTCCATCGAAGCAGTTTCGGGCGCTTCTCCATGCGGACGAACCGCTTTTGCCTCGGTTCCATCGGAATCTTCCGCCGCCTCAACCATATCGTTGGGATCGAGCTGGACTGCCTGAGAACGGGGCGCAAAGCGAACCTGCATCGTCAGCAGCATCCGGACGGTATCCTCGCGAATCGCCGCAACCATCGCGTCAAACATTTCAAAGCCTTCGATACGGTACTCGACAACCGGGTTATGCTGCGCGTAAGAGCGCAGGTAAATACCCTGACGAAGCTCGTCCATATTGTCGATGTGATCCATCCACTTGCTGTCAACGTTCTGGAGCAGGATCCGGCGTTCCATCGTACGCATAAAATCCTTACCATAGGTAACGTCCTTCTGCTCATACTTGGCAATCGCCTTTTCGTCGAGCAGCTTGACAATATCCTTCTTATCGACTTCGGCCAGAGCATTGGCATCCTCATAGCGGAGATCGTCCTTGTCGGTGATAACGCCCATGTAATGATCGCGCAGACCATCGATGTTCCAGTTATCATGGATCTCGGTGTCGGGCAGGTATTCGTCAACCGTAGACTCGATCGTTTCGTGAATCATCTGGAGAATGTAGCCGTGGCAGTCCTCACCGTCAAGAACCTTGTTGCGCTGGTCATAGATCAACTCACGCTGCTTATTGAGAACGTCATCAAACTGCAAAACATTTCTTCTGATCGAGAAGTTTCGGCCTTCAACCTTCTTCTGAGCGGTCTCGATCGAGTTGGTCAGCATCTTGGTGGTGATCGGCTGGGTGTCCTCGATCTTCAGCGTTTCCATCATCTTCTGGATCTTTTCGCCGCCGAACAGACGCATGATCTCATCTTCCATCGAAAGGAAGAAACAGCTCTCGCCGGGGTCGCCCTGGCGGCCGGCACGTCCGCGCAGCTGGTTATCGATACGGCGGGATTCATGACGTTCGGTACCGAGGATATAAAGGCCGCCGGCCTTTCTGACTTCCTCTGCTTCGGGCGCGATCTGTTCCTTGAATTTCTTTTCCAGTTCGGCAAAAGTCTTTCTCGCTTCGAGGATCTCCTGATCGTCGGTTTCGCCGAAGCCGGTCGATTCGCTGATCAGCCGCTCATCGTAGCCTTTCTTGCGCATCGCATCCTTTGCCAGAAACTCAGCGTTACCGCCCAGCATGATATCGGTACCGCGTCCGGCCATATTGGTCGCGATGGTGACCGCGTCCTTCTTACCGGCCTGTGCAACGATCTCTGCTTCCTTCTCATGATACTTCGCGTTCAGGACTTCATGCTTGATCCCGCGCGCCTTCAGCATCTTGGAAAGCATCTCGGATTTGTCGATGGTAATGGTACCGACCAGAACCGGCTGATGCTTTTTGTGGCACTCTTCGATCTGGTTGATAACAGCAAGATATTTACCGTGCTCGTTTTTGAAAACAATGTCATCATGATCGACGCGGATGACCGGCTTGTTGGTCGGAACCTCAACAACGTCGAGATGATAGGTCTCTTTGAATTCCTGCTCCTCAGTCATACCGGTACCGGTCATGCCGGAGAGCTTTTTATAGGTGCGGAAGAGGTTCTGGAAGGTGATGGTCGCGAGCGTCTTGGACTCCTTCATGACCTCAACGCCCTCTTTGGCCTCGATCGCCTGATGAAGGCCGTCGTTATAGCGGCGTCCCTGCATCAAACGTCCAGTGAACTCATCAACGATGATGATCTGGCCGTCTTTTACGACGTAATCGACCTCGTTCTGCATACAGCCGTGCGCCTTGATTGCCTGGTTGATATGATGAAGAAGGGTCATATTTTCCGGATCCATCAGGTTATCGACACCGAATGCACGCTCGGCTTTCTGTACGCCCTGAGGAGTCAGCGTCGCCGTCTTTGCCTTTTCGTCAACGATGTAATCGCCTTCGATATTATCATTGTCTTCTTTGACGTCCAGTTCAACGACGCGGGTCGCGGTCAGTCCGCGGACAAACCGGTCGGCCATCTTATACATCTCGGTCGATTTTTCACCCTGACCGGAAATGATCAGAGGCGTACGCGCTTCATCGATCAGGATCGAGTCGACCTCATCGACGATCGCAAAGTTGAAAGGACGCTGAACCATCTGCCGCTTGTCGGTAACCATGTTATCGCGCAGATAGTCAAAGCCGATCTCGTTGTTGGTGCCGTAGGTGATGTCGCAGGCATACGCTTCCCGTCTCTCGGCGGGGGTCTTGTCATGAACGATCAGGCCGACCGACAGACCGAGATAGCGATAGAGCTTGCCCATCCATTCGGAGTCACGTTTCGCAAGGTAGTCGTTAACGGTGACGATATGGACGCCCTTGCCCTCAAGCGCGTTCAGGTAAGCGGGAAGGGTCGAAACAAGTGTCTTGCCTTCACCGGTACGCATCTCGGCAATACGTCCCTGATGAAGGATAATGCCGCCGATGATCTGAACCGGGAAGTGGCGCATATTCAGGACTCGCGCACTCGCCTCGCGGCAGACTGCGAAAGCATCGGGAAGAATGGTATCGAGCGTTTCGCCATCCACCAGACGTCCGCGGAGATAATCGGTCTGAGAGCGAAGCTCCGCATCGCTCATTGCTTTATACTTGTCCTCCAGTGCAAGGACTTTGTTTTTAATCGGTTCGATCCGGCGCAGTTCGCGCTTGGAGTAGGAACCGAAGATCGATGAAATAATACCCAAGAAGTACCTTCCTTTCGGGATGACAGCCGCAGGAAACGATTTCCTGTCCGCCTTCTTATTTGCGCACCGGCAGACCCGCCCCGCGCATTCATGCTTTATTATATCGTTTTCTCACAGGAAAAGCAAGGGATAATTTATGAACGATTGCGATCAAACATGAATCCCGGTCGTTGAGACAACCGCAACAGGATTATTCTGTCCATCGGTGATCGTGATCTCGTAAACACAGGTTCTCCGCCCGTCCTTGATCAGCCGGCTTTCCGAAATCAGCTTTTTATCCTGCGGAACGCCGAGATAGCTGATCTGGCTGACAATGGTAACCGTCGGCGGCTGGTCGAAGTTAGAGGCAACCGCAAAAGTAAAATCGGCAAGGGTATAATAAACGCCGCCCATCACCCTTCCCGCGGCGTTTAAATGCCGTTCGTCCAGTAAAAGCGAACACCGGGCATACTTCTCCCCAACCGCGTCGATCCGGATTCCAGTGGTCGGCATCGCAAACCGATCGTTTTTAAAGAATTCGTTGGCCCGTTCAAGATCGGTCATGCTTTCCTCCTGACAGCAAATTCCCCCTTCAGTCGGTTATGAAGGGGGAAAAGGTTTATTTTCTTTCCGCAGGTTCGTTTAAAATCGCCTCGATCCGCTCAAACCGCCCGCCGCAGCGCAGGTAAGCGCTCGTTCTCCGGTCGTCCTCTTCCGGATAGGCGTATCCGAGCGCTTTTCCGACTTCCCTTCCGGCAATCCGGAAAAGCTCGCACATTGAAAAAAGCCCGCGAAGCATATCGTCATAGTTGCCGCTGCAGAAGCTTCCGGCAAACAGCCGCCACTGATCGGAATAGAGATAGCGTTCAATATACTTGCCCATCTTTCCGGGATTGACCGCAAAATTGTGTTCCACACCAATCTTCCACTCGACCATTCTTTGCAGCATCGGCCGCACGACCTCGTTCATCATCCCGTGCGCATAGGGCATCTCCTGCCGCCAGATTCCTTTGACTACATAGGTCGCGACCCACCAGAACTCATTGCAGGTGCAAAGATACTCCCGCTCGGTCGGCTTTTTGACCCAGTACCCGCTTTCGTCGGCGGGCAGGATCTCAGGAAGCGTCCCGTCCTTGTCCAGAAGCACCCGGCACATCCGGTCGGAGAGAATCCTCTCCCCCGCCTTTTCCGCCGGCACAAGCGTCAGATCAATCCGGTTGCCGTCGATAAACTGGCAGAGATAGATGTACCAGTCGGTATAGGGCGGCTGGCTATCCAGTTGATCCGAGCGGGTCTGCATGATGACCCGCTCTCCGAACCGGTCGATCCAGTGCGGGTCGTCGATAAACGAGCCCATCTCCCGGACAGCGTACACAATATCGTAATCCTGGTACTGATCCTTTGGAGCATATGGATTTGCACGCGACCCGTTTATCCAGACAGCCCGGATCCGCTCATCCTTTTCCGCCGTGCCGAGGATCAGCTGCATCATTTCCTGTTCGCTGCGGTGCTTCATAAAGACTGCTCCTTTTTTAGAAACGCAAGTTTGCTTAGATTGGAACGTTCAAGCAACTGTGAAAAAGCAAGAAAATCGATCTGCGGTGCAAGCAGAGGGGCTCACCCTCTTGACACCCACCCGCTCTTTTTTGAAGGGCTGGACACAAAAATCTATTGAATTATTTCAGGAAAGTATTCGACTTTCCTACAACGCGGAAGTTTTTCGGTTCGAGTTTGAGCGCAGAGCGAAAAATCGAATTTTACGCCAAGACCGTTCGGCGCAAAAAAGAAAGATCTCCATGTTTTGCCTTTGCGTAAAGCAAAGGCAAATGAGTTACTCTTTTAGTTCCCCGTTTGCGAGCGCCTTCAGATATGCGTTGATAAATCCGTCGAGATCGCCGTCCATGACCGCGTTGACGTTGCCGGTCTCAAAGTTGGTACGGTGATCCTTGACCATCGTATAGGGCATAAAGACATAGGAGCGGATCTGGCTTCCCCAGCCGATCTGCTTCTGGTCGCCCTTGATGTCCTCGATCTTGTCCAGATGCTGCTGAATCTTGATTGCGAGCAGCTTGGACTTTAACATTCTCATCGCGACGTCCTTGTTCTGGTACTGGCTTCGCTCCACCTGGCAGGAAACGACGATGCCGGTCGCAAGGTGGATGATACGGACAGCCGAAGAGGTCTTGTTGACCTTCTGTCCGCCTGCGCCCGATGCGCGATAAACCTCGACTCGGATATCCTCCGGCTTGACCACGATATTGGTGTCCACGTCCTCCATCGTCGGCATAACCTCAACTGACGCGAACGAGGTCTGTCTCCGCCCGGAAGCGTCAAACGGCGATACCCGGACAAGACGGTGGATGCCGTTTTCCGACTTCAGGAAGCCGTAAGCGTTTCTTCCCTCGATCTGGATCGAAGCGGACTTGATTCCGGCCTCATCGCCCTCCTGATAGTCGAGAACGGTGACCTTGTAGCCATGTGCCTCCGCCCAGTGGGAATACATCCGGTAGAGCATACTGACCCAGTCCTGTGCTTCCGTTCCGCCCGCACCGGCGTGGAAGGTAAGGATGGCGTCCTTTTCGTCATACTCGCCCGAAAGGAGCGTTTCAAGACGGGCGGTCTCAATGCCTTTATTGAGTTCCTCCATCTGTTCATCGATCTCCGGGATCATCGACTCGTCCTCATCCTCGTCCGCCATCTCAATCATAACCTCGAGATCGTCGTAAAGGGAGGTCAGACGGTTATACTCCTCGATCGTCGATTTCAGCGAACCGGTCTTTTTAAGGACTTCCTGCGATTTTTCCGCATCATCCCAAAAGCCCGGCTGTGCGGCCTGCTGTTCAAGCTCCTCGACCTGCACGGTAATGCGGTCGATGCCGAGCGCCTGTTTTAAGTCATCGAGTTCCGGCTTTTTGGCCTTGAGCGCGAGTGCGCGTTCTTCCATTGCTAACATAATTTATTTCCTTTCCGTTTTGACGTTTCTTTTCCTGTCCGATCGAAAGCGGCGTCAGTAGCGGTGTAATCTCAGCATTTCTTTTTTCCTTCGGCTTTTTTTCAGCCTGCCTTATTGAGTTTTACAGCATTATACATTTTATATTATACCCAATTTTTTCCCTTCTGTAAAGATTTTCCGGAAAATTCCCGCCAATTGAGCCGTTGTCCGACGTGGACTGTATATATGCACGCAGATCATGTGAAAAATTCATATCGGATACGACCTTTTCTTTTTGATGCCCGCTTATTTCCCGGATTTCTTGACAATCGATCAGCATCGGAGTACAATTCAATAAACACGCATAATTATAAAGGAGTGCTTCACAATGAAACTGATCTGCAAACATTTTAACGACCTGACTACAAAAGAACTGTATGAGATTCTGCGGCTGAGGGTCGATGTTTTTGTTGTCGAGCAGAAATGTTCCTACTCCGAAGTGGATGGAAAAGACCTCGACGCATGGCATCTCTGGTTTGAGGATGAGGACGGAATTGCCGGATACCTACGTCTGCTCGCGCCCGGCGTCTCCTTCAAGGAAGCGTCGATCGGACGGGTGATCGCGAAAAAGCGCCGCTGCGGAATCGGAAGCAAACTGATGCAGGCCGGAATCGAAAAGATGAAGGAAATTTACGGGGATACCGATATCCGGATTGAAGCGCAGGTCTATGCCCGGGAATTTTACGAAAAAGCCGGTTTTGTAAAGGTTTCAGAGGAATTTCTGGACGACGGGATCCCGCATATCGAGATGCTCCGGAAGGGATAAGCGTTCTGCGGCAAAATCTCGCTCCGTTTCTTTTCAAATTCGTTCATAAATAAGTCTCCATTTTTTCCGAAAAGTATGCTATAATGGTATTTACACCAGATGAAAAGGCTTTTTTCAAATACAAAAACCGATTTTGGAAAGGAAACAGTATGCTTCAATACGAAGGGGCCGAGTGCCCTTACTGCCATCAGGCGCTGCACGACGGCGACGACATTACGGTATGTCCGATCTGCGGCGCTCCCTACCATAGGGAATGCGCAAAAAAAGCGGGCGGCTGCGTCTTGGAAGATCTGCACAAGGAAGGCCGGCAGTGGCAGAAAATTGCCCGTCCGGGTGCCTCGACGATCGACGGATTCTCCGAGCGGCGCTGCTCACGCTGCGGGACGCTTGCCTCTCCCGGCGCAAAATACTGCGAGATCTGCGGAAACCCGCTGGATAACGAACAGCCGGATGAACCGCCCTACACTGCGGGGATGAACGGCACCGGCAATAACGCCGATCCGTCACGCCAAGCTCCCCCCTACCAGATGCCGTTTGACCCGTTCGTCAATCCGATGGGCGGACTGGATCCGGAGGAGATGATCGATGATGTTCCCGCCAAGGACGCCGCCGTCTACATCCGTCAGAATACTCCCTATTTTCTCCCGAAGTTCAAGGAATTTTTCCGCAAGGATAAGGAAAACCGCAAGAGTTTTTCATGGAACTGGGCGGCGTTTCTGTTCGATACTTATTATCTCTTTTACCGGAAGATGTACGGACTGGGCGCAATTGTGCTCGTCCTTTCGACTATTCTGTCGGTCCCGTCGCTTCTGATGAGCTTTGATAATCTCGCGACCCTCATCAATCCCGACAGCTCGTTTGTAAACGCGATCGGCATCAGCCCGGATAAACTGCTGATTCTCTACAATCTCTGCGGGTTTCTATCGATGGTGCTCAAAGCGGTCATCGCCGCCGGAGTCAACCGTGTCTATGCGGGACAGTCGATCAAAAAGATCAAGAAACTCCGAAGCGAACATACTGAGGATGAGCAGTACCATGCAGCGCTGGCCGCAAAGGGCGGCGTTTCGATCATCGGCGTACTGATCGCTTTCGCGGTCACGATCGCCGTTTCGGCCGCACTCTCCGCCATATTCATGCCGTATATCGGGTAACCCCGACGGGATACATCACACTTTTGGGAGGAATAAAAATGGTTCGTCATATTGTTATGTGGAACTTAAAGCCCGAAGCCGCCGGGCACACCAAAGCGGAAAACGCACAGCTGATGAAGGAAAAGCTGGAAGGTCTTCTGGGCAAGGTCGAAGGAATGCTTTCGGCGCAGGTCACCACCAACTTCACTCCGGGCGGAATCGATGTCTGCCTCGTCTCGACCCATACCGATAAAGCTGCTCTTGACATCTACCAGAACCATCCCGCTCACCTTGAGGTCAAGAAATTCGTCCATGAGGTTATCGAAAGCCGCGTCTGCCATGACGCAGAGATCTAACAGACGGGAGCGTTTGATTTGATAAAAAAACGTCCCTACCTGCTGACTATTGCAGCGCTTGTCCTTCTGGTGCTGGCGCTGATCGTCGATAATTTTGTAGTTCGTCTTTCAACCGCCGCCTTTACGGTCATTATTCTAATCGTTCTGGTTTTGGAGGTTGTGAGCTTTATCATGATCCGGCGTGCGTTCAATGCCGAATTGAAAAAGAGCACGGTTCACCCCGTTTCGGAAACTCTTTCTGAAGAACCTTCCGGAGAACTTTCTGACGAACAAGCTTCTTCAGAAAAAGAAGCTTAACAAATCGCTTCGCAGACCGCTTTTCAGCGGTCTGTTTTTTATTGTCCAAAACAACAAAAGGAGGTGTTTTTGATATCGCACCATGCAGATATTGGAACACGGGCAGGAACATGAGAGGACCGGAGTATCTGGATTTCGGCATTTTGAATCCGCTGATTCTGAAAATCATGCCGGGAAAACAGTACCAGACGGCGACAGCAAAAAGTATTCCCGCATGGGCGCTGCATTTTATGGGACAGACGGAAGCGGGAATGCAAACCATGCTGATCCGGATACCGGATCACGTCAGTCTAGAATCGATTGAGGCCATAATGAATCACTTGCACTTTGATGTTGAGACCGATGGCTTTTACGGTGCGTATTGGGCGTGTGCCGGCGGATGACCGTCTGACCATCACCACCACCATTGCCGACGGAATGCCTACCATGGACTATGCGGACATCAAAAGTCCGGTTTTGCAAGCACGAAAATCGAAAAAATTTGTCTTGTAATTTTTGCATGATTGGTGTATACTAATGAAAGCATAAATACAGGGGAGCTTGTATCAGCAGGCTGAGAGGAAGTAATCATACTTCGACCCTACAACCTGATGCGGATAATGCCGCCGTAGGAAGTCATGCATGAAGTCATGCGTAAAGATTTTTTACAGGAGACAGCCGCCGGGGTTGTCTCCTGTTTTTGTTTATCCTTTCAGAGAGGAGGAAATGAGGCCCACATAACCGTGGCGGACTGAGGGGGAGCGCCCTGAGTCTTGTAGAGCAGCGATGGGAAGCCGTGTTCCGGCGTGAGAGGACACCAGTGAGTGTCGACCGAACTTCCGAGCGGGATATCCAACGAGGGATTGCCGCACCTATTTTGGAAGCGTCGCTGTGTACAGCCCGTTTCCCGATTTTCTTAAAGGAGAGCTGAAAATGAAAAAAGTGAATATCAAAAAGCTGGCCGTTGCCGGTGTTTTCTGTGCCGTTGCCGTTGTGGGAAGTATGTTTTCCTTCCCGGTATTTGGTAGCAAATGCGCGCCCGTGCAGCATATGGTCAATATTCTGTGCGCGGTTTTACTGGGACCGGGTTATGGTTTGGGGGCAGCTTTTGCGGCGTCTCTGATCCGCAATCTGCTGGGGTTGGGAAGCCTGCTGGCTTTTCCGGGCAGTATGTTTGGCGCTCTGCTCTGCGGCCTGATCTACAAAAAGACCAAAAACATCCCGGCTACGCTTGCAGGAGAGGTTTTCGGTACAGCGGTTCTGGGCGGTCTGTGCGCCTATCCCATTGCGATCCTCTTTATGGGAAAGAGCGCCGCTGAGCTCGCGTTCTATGTCTACATCATCCCATTTCTGATTTCTACGGCCGCCGGCGCGCTTATTTCTGCCGTTTTGATTTTCTGCCTGAAAAAGAGCGGTGTTCTGCGCACCATGCAGGAATCTCTTGACCGGTGAGAAAGAGTGAGTATGGACAGATAAAAAACATTTCGAACAGTTCTTGATATTCCGCTGCCGCTCCTTTGGGAGCGGCAGTTTTCAGCGGCACATTGGGGGCACCACCTTGCTGCCGCTATAAAAAACAATGCTGAAAGCTGAAAGGAGAAAAACAAAATGAAAATGAAAACAGCATTGACCATTGCAGGAAGCGATTGTAGTGGAGGCGCCGGTATTCAGGCAGATCTGAAAACGATGACCGTCAATGGCGTATACGCCATGAGCGCGATCACCGCTCTCACCGCCCAGAACACAACCGGCGTCGCAGGAATATTAGAGGTCACCCCTGATTTTCTGAAACAGCAGATCGACATGATCTTTGATGACATCCGTCCGGATGCCGTAAAGATCGGCATGGTATCGTCCAGC
Source organism: Oscillospiraceae bacterium (assembly GCA_022770625.1). Classification (GTDB taxonomy): domain Bacteria; phylum Bacillota; class Clostridia; order Oscillospirales; family Ruminococcaceae; genus Faecivivens. Next base: position 47,812 of record JALEHK010000050.1, read on the forward strand.
GCTCTGATTCGCGTGATTGCGGAGCGATTACGGTTTTATCATGCGGAGAATATCGTGGTCGATCCGGTAATGGTAGCTACCTCCGGCTCCGCCCTGATGAAGAACGATGCCGTTGAAACGCTGATCGATCAGCTGCTGCCGCTCGCGACTCTCGTAACGCCCAATATCCCAGAAGCTCAGGTGCTTTCCGGAATGTCCATCGAGACAGAGGAAGAGATGGAAGCCGCGGCCAGAAAGATCGGAGATGCCTGCCACTGCGCAGTTTTAGTCAAGGGCGGACACAATATCAACGATGCGAACGATCTTTTGTACACGGATGGGAAACTTCAGTGGTTTTATGGGAAGCGCATCGATAATCCCAACACTCATGGAACCGGCTGCACTCTCTCCAGTGCGATCGCGGCCAATCTGGCCAAGGGCTATCCCCTGACGCAGTCGGTACAGAAGGCCAAAGAATACATCTCCGGTGCTCTGGCGGCTATGCTGGATCTGGGAAAAGGTTCCGGCCCTATGAACCACGCCTTCATGCTTCCGCAGGAATGAGGGTACAGCTATCATGAGCACGATTATTGTTTCGATCTTTACTGTCGCGTACTATATCGTGACCATCTTTCTGGTACGGAAAGTAAAATTTTCGACCCGGGATCTTTGCCTGTGCGCCGTTGTGATCGCCATGACGCTGATCCTTCAATCGATCCGTTTTCTTCTGCCTACGGGCGCAACGATTTGTCTTTGCTCCCCGGTTCCGCTGATGCTGTTGGCAGTGGTGAAAGATTACCGTCTGGCTATTCTCAGCGGCTGGGTTTGCGGACTGCTCGCATTGGTTCTGATCCCGGGCTGGCAGTTGGTTCATTGGGGACAGTTTTTCGTGGAACACATGATCTGCTTCTCCTGCCTAGGCTACACAGGTGTTTTCGGCACGGATAAGCAGTATAAAATCATCGGAGGCATGGTTCTGGCCTCCTGCCTGAAGATCGCGGGACACCTTTTCAGCGGTGTCCTGTTCTTCTCCCAGAACGCATGGGACGGCTGGAGCGCATGGGGGTACAGCTGGACATATAACCTGTCTCAGAATGTTCCTTTGTGCATTCTGTCGGCCATCATTGTTCTGTTGCTGCCGTTAAAAACGCTGAAAAGAATTGTAAACAGGTGATCAAATGAATACAGTACAAACGCTGCTGGATGCAGTAAAAGATATCTGGAGCCAATACCACGTTCATCCTTTCGTTTTGGGAATCCGGGACGGAACACTGGATCGGGAGAAATTCCGGTATTACATCATTCAGGACTATCTGTACCTGATGGATTACGCGAGAACCTTTGCCATCGGCGTGGCGAAGGCCAGAAGCAAGGAAACTGCCAACCTTTTCGCTAAATATATCGCGGTGATGAACGGTGAATTGGACGTTCACAGCGGATATATGGGCAAGTTAGGAGTCACACAGGAGGAAGTCGAAACGGCGAAACAGTCTCTCGACAGCCTGTCCTATACCTCTTATATGCTCCGCGTGGCATATGAGGACGGGGAAGCCGAGATCCTTACGGCAATCCTCTCCTGCGCGTACAGTTACGAGGTGATCGCCAAAAAGATGGTAGCGGACGCGCCGGATTCGGTCAACGATCCCTTTTACGGCGATTGGATCAGGGGCTATGCCTCCGAGAGATACGCCGGGGAGAATGCAGTGCTATTGGATATACTGGAGAAGATGACAGGGCAGTATACGGAATCCCAGCTGGATCATCTGAAAGAAATCTTTGTGGCCTGCTCTCGCTATGAACTGGCGTTTTGGGAGATGTCCTGGAACAGAAAACTGTAAGAAAGTAAATATGGATAGAAAAACCGGGAGGAACGCCGCTGATGACGATCCTCCCGGTTTTGTAATGAACTCTAAAAGATACATTATTGAGTTTTGCGGAGCAAAATTCGGTAGCGTCCGAGGAGCTTTGCTCCGCAGCGTTCTACCATAAGCATTTACCTCCTGTTTTTTGGCATGAAAAAAGGGGCTCAACTTTTCAGTCAAGCCCCCGTGGGAAGTTCCTCCCTTCTCCGCCATGATACAAAAATACCGCCCGTAGTCTCGTTTGGGCGGTACTTTGTGTAAGATTGGCAGTCCATTATTAAGTTTTTTATTATGTTTCCTTTGTACACCGTTGCATCAGGATCAGGATTATCATTGCGTCATCGTTATGCGGCAAAGGCACTGGCGATTGTTCCGCATAGTGCAGATATTTATTATTGGCTGATTCATGCGATACATAAACAGGGGCACACTGAGATTGCCAGAAGTGAGTTGCGGACAGCTAAGCATAGACTACTTGAGGAAGACTATATTCTTCTGGGACGGGAATTACAGACAGATGATCTGAAAAGACAGATTCGCATGATGCTTGCTCAGCTGATGGAGCTTGAACAAAAATTATAATAACAAAAAGGGAAAGTGCTGAAAGTTCAATCGCTCTCAGCACTTCCTTTAGTTAATCATCTACCCATTCTATATCCTGCTCGACACCCCAGAATGTTTTTCCGCCAAAGAGAGGTGCATCTATAAAAGCCTGCTTACATTGTTCAATAGTTGTAGCATCATGGCTCCATATTTCTTTATTGTTTGCTGGTTGATATTGTATAACTTCCATGTGTACCGTATTTGAATCAGGCATATAACCCTGAAACCAGTATTTTATTCCTTTGTAAATATAAATGGTATCTTGACAAGAATAAACTCTGTCCAGAAAATCATTAGGATTACCACCAATCATATATTTTTGACTCCTTTGAAATATTTTTTGCAAGTTCATTTTACAACGCGCTATCATTTTATTTTTATAGAACTAATAAAAGTGCACTGTCATTTTTCTGCTCTTGACAGTGCACTTTAAGATTAATTATCCTTTTACCGAACCGATCATGACGCCTGTAACGAAATATTTCTGCACAAAAGGATAAACACAGAGAATGGGAAGTGTTGAAACAACGATAACACAGTATTTGACCAAAACTTTATACAACTGAGTCTGATCCAGTGCATCGGACGAACTGGTGAAGTCGGTCTGTTTAATTAGTATATCCCGCAGGAACATCTGCAGCGGATAGCGGCTGTTGTCGGAGAGGTAGAGTAACGCCGGGAACCATTCGTTCCATTTGGCAACTGCAATAAACAATAGGATGACTGCAAAAGTCGCTTTGGACAGTGGCAGGATGATCTTAAACATAATCGTCAGTTCACCTGCACCATCTATAGTAGCAGACTCCTCCAAGGAATCCGGTATAGTTTGGATGGAGGTGCGCATAATGATGATGTAAAAAACGTTTAGTGCTGACGGAATCAGCATAGCCCAGCGGGTATCCAGCATATGCAAATCTCGGACAACCATGTATGTCGGGATCATACCACCGTTGAACAGCATTGTAAAGGAAATGATGCCCATCAAAATGCCTCGGAACTGGAATCGTTTGCGGGATAAAATATATCCGGCAACAACTGTCAAAACACCAGTAATCAGGCATTGTGCAACGACATAGAAGATGGTATTGCGATAGCCGATCCATACGTTATTATATGACAAAACATATTTATATCCGTTGATTGAAACCTTTCCCAACGGGAAGAGGATCAGACCGGTATTTTTGTCTACAAGACCCGGGTCGGATATAGATGCCATAATGACATGCCAGATCGGGACAAAGCAGACAAAGGCGATTAATACCATCAAGATAGTGTTTAAAATCAAAAACAGAATCCGGGCAGGAGATTTTTTCTCAACCATAGCCATAGTACTTTTTCTCCTTTCCCATCAGAACAGGCTGGTTTCAGAATATTTTCCAGCGATATAGTTTGTAGTAAGCAGGAAAATCGTATTGACCACCGAGTTGAAAAGACCAACCGCAGTTGAAAAACCGTAATTATAGTTTTCAAAGCCCATGCGGTAGACATATGTACTGATAATATCAGAAGTTTCATAAATTGCGGGCGAGTAGAGCAGCAGAACCTTTTCCGAGCCGACCGACAGCATCGTGCCCATTTTCAGGATCAGCATAATGATAATGGTCGAGGAAATGCTGGGAATAGTGATATGGATTGTTTGTTTCCAGCGCCCTGCGCCGTCAATTGTAGCCGCTTCGTACAACTCCTGATCGACGCCGGAAAGCGCCGCAATATAAATGATCGAACCATAACCGATACCCTGCCAGATATTGGAAATGATATAGATGGGACGGAAATAGGCAGCATCGCCCAGTAAGTTCTGGGAAGTCGTTCCAGTAAGATTGGCGACCATAGTAGAAATAACGCCGCCCGATTTGGTGAAATCGACAATTATGCCGCACATTACGACCATGGAGATGAAATAGGGCATATATGAGATTGTCTGTACGGTCTTTTTAAACATTTTGTTTTTAACTTCGTTGAGCAGCAAAGCAAAAATAATGGGTGCCGGAAAATTGAAGATCAGGTCCAGCAGCGAAAGAGCCAACGTATTGCGGATCGTTCTCCAGGCAAATGCACCGGTGAAAAAGTCGACAAAGTGTTTGAAACCTACCCATTGGCTTCCGGAGATGCCCTTAACCGGGTTAAAGTTCTGAAAAGCCATCAATACTCCGACCATAGGCCTATAGGCGAAGATCAGATACCAGATCAAGATTGGCAGAGACAGCAGATACAGAACTTTATTGCGCCGAATATCCCGCTTGAAGACGGCAAGTAAGCCATTTTTTTTCATAGGAAAATCCTCCTTTGTGTTTTCCGCAGCCTGACTAAGTACTCAGCCAAGCTGCGGAAAAGCAATCTGGATATCAGCGTGCGTTATAACGGTCAAGTGCTGCCTGTTTGATTTCGATGCAGCGTTCGACATTCATGCTGGACAAAGTAGAGAGGAAGTTGTCATAAGTGTCCATTGATTCGGTACCCATGATATATGCAACGGTCTTTTCCTGTACCAGTGTCTGGATCTGAGCAAAGAGCATGTTGTATTCATTACCCTCTGCTTCAGTCATTGTGATCTGCGGCAGTGCCAGATCGGTTCCATCAGCATGCCATACATAAATTCCACTGCGCTTATCCTGCGCATAGGCTTGATCCCATCTGTCCCAAGGAACCAGACCTACGCCGTCGCCTCTGGCATATACTGCCAGACGGTCGCCGGAGGTAACGCCGAGATATCCATCATCATCACTCGGATGGATCATCATATCGGTGTAAATCGGCTCGTCATTTTCCATTGTATAGGTCTTACCCTCGGTGCCGTAAGCGTTGATCAGCATACCTTCGCGAGTGTACTGATAGTCCATCCATTTCAGCAGAGTGGGAACGTCTTTGCAAGCAGAGGTAACTGCATATTTATTGGAAACTGCATAGGACACATATTTATATTGTGCAGTATCACCTTTGTTGAGGGTCGGTGCCTTAATTGCAACGAAATCCAAATCAGGATCATCCGAAGAACCGACTTCGTAATAGTAGTGTCTGGTCAAACCCCAAATGTTGGAGCCTGCGCCGGTTTTACCGGTGGCACCGTACTCAGTAGGGATGACCATATTCGCGGAATTGCTGATAAAGTTGGGGTCAATAAGCCCTTTGGCATACCAATCGCGATACAATTCAATCCACTCTCTGTATCCTTCTTCCATGGGCCCATAGCCAACAGTGCCGTCCTCTTTTAAGAAGAAGGTTGAGGTTACGCCATATGCTGAGGTGAAAGCTTCAGTGAAGATAGTGCCAGTCGGACCGATCATCAGCGGAGCTTCTGCGCCTTTTTCTTCTTTAAACGCGGTCAGAACGGTTTCCCATTCTGCAATCGTTTCAGGAGCCTTTAACCCCAGATCATCAAGCCAGTCTTGACGGATCGTTAAGCCGACCCATGCGGGTTCGGGTGAAAGGTTGGCATCAGAATCGGAACGCAGCATCGGGATATAGTACATTCTGCCCTGATCGGTCAGAGTCATCTTGGATACCAGCTCATCAGAATTACGATAAGCGCGGTAGTTAGGCATATAGGTTTCAACATAGTCTTTCAGATCGATAAAAGTGCCGTCATCAATAGCTTTATCACCGCCGCCCGGATAACTGAGCGCATCTTCACCCAAATAAATTGCATCGGGCAGACTATCGGAAACCAATAGAAGACCAAACTTTTCCGTTGCTGCGTCAGAGGGTACGCAGGTATATTCGATGTGAACGCCAGTTTTTTCTTCCATCAGCTGGACGGCTTCATTGTCATTTAAGGACTCGATGTAGTTGTTAGACCAGACCGTCCAAATATTAAAGCTTGCGCCGTTTTCGCTGATCGGTAAGGTAATCTCATCGATTACATCAGAATTTACGGTGTCGGAGGTAGAGCTGCTGTTGGAATTGCTGCCGCTATTTCCACCTGTAGAGGCGGTTTCTGAGGAACTGCTTCCGCTGCCGCCGCAAGAGACAAGCGCACTTGCCGCAAGCATCGCACAAAGAGTCATGTTTAAAATGTTTTTCATGTTTTTCATTTCCATGCGTCCTTTCAGTAAATGGTTGTAAAATAAATGGTTGTAAAATGGTTGTACTTAGCGGTTTCATATTTTTTAATGAAAATCCGCTATATTTCATTTGTGTTTATAGAATATCACATAAGAACATCATGTGTCAAGAACTATTTTTTATGTCTAAATTGTGAATGATCGTTATTAGAGCCATTATTTTAGTAGTGACAGAAAATTATTCTTGATGTAATCGTTTTCCTATTCCGTTTTTTATTTCACTGCACATAGAGAAAAGTGCGCGGATTGCTATTTTTTTAGCAACCATTTTTTTATTTTTTGGGTTCTAATAAAAATGACCGATCCTGTTTCAGACCGGCCATTTTTATTATTCGTTTTCCTCATAGGATTTGATTTTGTATTCGCTCGGCGTCATATTTTCATAGCGTCGAAAAGCACGGACCATAGGACGGACGTCATAATAGCCGACCGCAACAGCAGTATCCTTGATTGATGTACCGTTTTTCAATAATTCTTTTGCTTTTTCAAGCCGACGTCGCTGCACATAGTCCAAAGGCAAAATACCGAGCTTTTTCTTAAACAACTGAGAAAGATAGGATGGGCTCATGGAAAAGTGAGTAGATACTTCACTGAGCGAGAAGTTACTTTCTGCATAATGATCATCAATATATGCACAAATACTTTCCAATTGCTGTTCTTTAGCTGGTATACTCTGCCGGCGTTCTGCGGAGCAACCTTCTTTTGAACTCCGTGTAGGCTTATCGTTGTTTATATGCTCTTCTATTCGGGAGATAATTTCCTGTACTATTTCCATTGCAGCAGGGATATTACTGCATTGCAACTGTTCAATTGCTTTTTGCCGTAACTGGTCAGTTGAGTCAGTATGGGGGATAGGCATACTAAATACATCTGGATAATCCCCGCCCTGTAGATCTCGCATATTATACACGGCGGCAATCATGTCGTAGCCTTCACTGATACCAGCGATACCTTTCATGCAAGGAGAAAGAATCGCAGATAATTTGACAGAAAAGTGTTCTTCTAACAAGCGGCAGGTTTGTTGAGCTGTTTCAGCTGCCTGCTGCCGTAGAACTTCTTGCTGCGCCCCGTCTGGCAATACGATCAGTGCAGCCTGATTACCATCTGTTTCATGCATAAAGGCTTTCAATCCCGATTCCGTCAGAAGTTCTGACCAAATATTGGAAGAGATCATAAATATCTGGTCAATCATTTCGTTATCCAAGACTTCGTGTTCTTCGGAAAACAGGGACAGTCCATCTTCAATGCGCAATACCGCCACAATAAAATTATCATCATGAGGAATCGGTTCTCCAACCTGCTCGCATTCTTTCCAAAACTGTTCCAGCGAAATCTGTCGACCTTTCAACACTCTTCCTAAGATGCCGTTGCACCTAGCTTGGCGTTGTGCACTCCGTAGCCGGTTGGTTTCTTCGCTCTCTTCTAGCAATCGCCCAATCATCTGATCGATATACTGGAAATCATCACTGCCTTTTTCGATTTGTCCACCTACTCGCTGCAGTTTTACTAACAATTCTTCGAGCTGAGCATAGTTTTTCCGTGTTATTTGCAACGATATTTTGGCTCCGATTAAAAGACAGAGAATTACATAGATACAGATAGCAATCCAGATTTTTCGTATCGGTGCCATATATTCCGTGTTGCTTAAAACACGGTAATAGGAAATGGACGGATAACAGTCAGAAGTTTGAAAAATAATAAATTGCCCAACAGCTTTGCTGTATCTACTCTCCGATGGAGTTTCTGCAAGGAGATTGAAAGCAGTCTCAGATTGAAACTCAGACCCGATTAGCTGCCGGTCAGTGAAGAGAAAAGTCTCATGGCTATCCAACCGCAAGATGCGGCGTAGTTCGTTCACATCAATCTCGACCATGACTGTAAATTGTGGAATTCCTTTTATTGACTGTTTATAAGAATAAAGTAGAAATAAATGCTTTCCATAGTTCGCTTCTGTTATAATAAAGTCTGCGTAATGTGTCATATTCATCAATTCATAAAAGCCATCTGTGTCTACACCAAACCGAATCTCGCTTGTCGATTCCGAACCAGTATACCGGTAGCAAATATTCTGATTGAGCAAAATGTCAGTTCGATTCAGATAAATATAAATATTGTTAACAGTTTTATTAGTGTATAGCATAGATTGAATATTTTTTTGCAATTTGCACATAGATTGATAGTTTAGTACTGAATAACTTTCCTCTATACTCGATAGAATTTTCAAACTGTCATCGACCAACAATATGTCAGCGATTTCTTGCGCACTATCAAAGCTTCGATCTATTTGAGCGCTGATGGCTTTTAAACTGGCCTGATGGGTGCTATTTATTGTTTTGCGAATACTAGTCAATGAAAGGCCATATACGATGCCTGCCAACATGAGTGGGAGGAGCAGAATGATCAGGTAAGATAGTAACCAGTGAAGGAAGGTTTTGCTATTCGGAATTTTATTCATTAGAACAACTCCCAATCCATTACAACGTTATACTTGTACTCGTTTAGTATATCAGAATAAAATTGTAAAATCAATACTTTTTTATAGGCTTAAACAAATATTTTTTCATTTTTTGCTTTCAAATAATTATGGGATATCTCAGATTCTTTATTTGTATTTGTTTATGCGTTATTGCGAAGGCTAGTTTTTGCCGCATCGAAATAATGGCTTTGCATATATAATAAATGTTTTCAATATTGTATTGAGGACTAAGATAGATATCTAAATCGCCAAAACTCCCTTTTCATCCATATATTATATTCCTGACAGGATGCTAGATCCTGATCCTATCGAAAAGGAAGCATGATTATGAATTGCATCAGAACCATCGCCAAAAATCTTGCGAAGCCGGTCTTTAACTGGCTGAAAAGAAAAGTGCCCAGAGTAACCGAGGTCATCACCCAGAAGCGGATTGCGGATGTAATCAGATTTACAATCGAATTTACCATTGACCTGCTTTTTAATAGATTAAAGAATTGTATCTGCGGTATATATAAGACTTCTTTGTCACGGAAGCAGATTGAAAAAATATGTTCAAAGCAAAATCTGCTATCTCCAATAGATGTAGAAAAGAATGCTAAAGAAACTAAAAATGTAAAAATAGAAAAGAAAAAGAAACAGTAAAATAATTATTAATTATATTATATTCTCCGAAATGGTCTCTCCGGACCGCACCCACAGTCTCGCAAATTTTTCGATCAAAAAAGCTTCCTTCACTATTTCATACCCTTATGCCAAAATGGAACGTGGTTTCGTGGTTTAGGGCTGAGAGGCCGGGTTCTCCAGGCTTCTTCGGTTCCGGTGAAACGTAATTAAATTTTTTTCCTCGTGGTATCTGGCAG